>JAEWEQ010000070.1 GCA_023389315.1 Actinomycetes bacterium
CGTTACAATAACTTCCATCCGCACTCATCACTGGGCTACCTCAGCCCACGGAAATACGCGGAACAATGGAGACAAGAAAACACGGTCAACGCTTAAACCAAGTGGACCTAATTCTTAGGCCACCCCACGTCCTTTCGGAGGAACGGCAGATCAACAACAATTTTGCGGGGTTTGCGTTCGACGTACAAACTATGGCTCGACGTGGGTCGAGGTCACAGTCAAGCCAGCGAATCGTAGTTCCCATTAACTTGGGTACCGAACCGATGTGTAAGTTGATCGTTCATTCAGTCACAGATCAGTCTGAAGAGCTCGTCATCGCCCTCGAACACGTTGCCCGATATTTGCATATCGAACTATTGAGTCAGCGAAATTTTGACAATCTCATGTATTTCAATCGCAATAATCTTGTCGATGAACTGTTGACGAATGAAGAACTTAAACCGCGTAATCTTGCGGGAATCCTCCGCGTACTCGGTTTAGGGATCTCGCCGCGCTACCAAGTTATCCAGGTGACGTTGTTGCCGCTATCTGAAGAGGAGGGAGAAAACGGGCAGATTGATCACTATCACCATGATGTGATGCGAATTCGAAACTACCTGAAAGATGCGTGTGCGAATTCTGTTTTCCATATCACCAGCCACCGTCTCGCGATGATCTTCAATATTCCACCGGGAGGTCAAGCTCTTACCGCAGAGAGATTTGCGAAGTGTCTGCCTGACGATCTGGGGCCGTATGTCGCTGGCATCAGCGACATAGGCGGACTGAACGACTTGCGAACGCTACGGGAACAAACTCAACAGATTAAGGATATTCAAAAGAGTTTGGGACGCTACTCAAAGCCGATGGCTTATTCCGAACTCGGAATACTTAAACTGTTCGATACTCCCGAAGCAATGGGACGAATTAGAAGTTACATTCCCCGCAGTATCACAGATTTTCACCGGAATTATCCGGCGCTATTCGATACCGCGGTAACATTCGTGGAACAGGGACGCAATCTCAAGCGGTGCGCGGATACGCTCGTGGTTCACCCCAAAACCGTTCAATATCGGCTGGGAAAAATCCGAGAACTTGACCTTGTGGATTTGGACGATCCCGATCAAACCTTGCAAGTTCTTTTTGCGTCTCGAATCTTACCACGTTCCGGCTAAACGGTTCCGGGCGGCGCCAAGACGTGAGCGCACGTGAGTCTCGAGGTCATAGTTGCGTAGCGTTGCCGCAGGAAACCACCGTTAAAGTAGTCTCCCGCTCCGTTACGGTTAACGACCGGTCGAACCGGCTTAATCGGGAATTGGAGGACCGGTGTCGTCGCGGAGTAAACCCATACGTGACGATCTTCATCGGTAACGATTATTGAGCACTGCTCGGAGCACCCGAGAGTGTCGCGCAGCGCAGCGAAGTCGGGAACGTGTTCGGGGGACAATCCAATTAAACTGTGGAGCTCGGACGAGTTGAGAAACGCATACGCTATATACTCGGTCAGATGGGGAAGATGGCGACCATTGATCTCCACCGAGACCGGAATCTGTTGTGCCCGAGCCGCCTGTGTCAAGGATATGGACCACGGTGTTTCGGGACATGCAAAGTGAACAAAACTTGCTTCGTGAATGCGGCTCATCTGAACCGGTGTAGCCGATGGCCGCCAAGGCACTGCCACGGAAGTGGCCGACGTTTTGGAAGTGGTAGGCGAATACCCCGAAGGCTGCCCACCAGCGCAAGCCGGTTAGCGAATCCAAGCGTAGCACTTTACGGGGAGCCGACTGCTGGGGCAGCGGTTTCGGAGCTTCGGGCATGGATTCTTTCTTCTCGGGCTAGGTCGGGGGCGGCCAGCGTCGTTCACGCCAAAATCCCTGTATCTCGGGCGATAAAAGCATCGCTACAAGGCTAGTGCACCGGACCGCCCTGCCCGGCATCGCCAAAATGCACTACGTCTAGCCGCCAAAGTGCACTGTGTTTAGCCGCCAAAGTGCACTACGGATGGTAACCTGGGCACATGGAATACCGCCCTCGCACCATCGATAACGAGCTCACCGAAGCCCTCACCTACGCCGGTGGCGTACTAATTGAGGGCGTGCGCGGCTGCGGAAAAACTCGCACCGCTCGCGAACAGGCCGCCTCTTGGGTGGCGGTGGATTCGGACGACGCGGGGGTACGCATCGCCTTAGAACAGGCACCCGCACTGCTGTTGGAAGGTGAGACTCCGCGCCTGATCGACGAATGGCAGTTGGCACCGAGCCTTTGGAACAGTGCGCGCCGGCGGATAGACGATTCCGACTCCAAAGGTCTTTTCATATTCACCGGTTCCTCCACCCCGCCGCAGGATCCCAACCGCCACAGCGGTGCCCATCGTTTCACCACCCTACGGATGCGACCGATGACGCTATTTGAACGCGGTATCGGCGATGGCGCGGTCAGCCTTGCCGCGCTCTTCACCGCCGACCCCGAGGCTGCGGCTTTCGAACCAACACTGCGTTCGCCCTCGATATCTGACACCTTGGACGCCATCGCTCACGGCGGATGGCCCGCAGACCTCGCCACCGGTACTGCACACGCCTTGAAATTCATTCAAGAGTATTTGGACCACGTCGTCAGCTTTGACCTTAACCGCGTAGTAGATGACGTGCAGCGAGATCCTGACCGGATGCGCCTGCTCCTTAGCTCGCTGGCGCGTAACCTGGCGACCGAAGTCAATTACTCAACCATTGCTGCAGATATTTCCCGGTCGCGAGATATCTCCCGCAACACAGTGTCCCAGTACGTCAGTGCGATAGAGCGCCTATTTGTGGTGGAGCGCCAGTCAGCTTGGACTGGGAAAGTGCGGTCAAAGTCCGCGATCCGTACTTCGGAGAAGCTACATTTCGCTGACCCTGCGATGGCGTGCGCGCTGTTAGGGGTCGATGCCGGGGGGCTATTGAAAGACCTTAATACCGCCGGTTTCGTCTTTGAATCCGCGGTGTTCCATCACCTTTCGGTCTTCTCCCAACCATTACGAGGACGGGTGGCCCACTACCGCGACAAGGCCGGCAGAGAGGCCGACATGATCATTTCATTGCCCGACGGGCGGTGGGGAGTTTGCGAAGTTAAGCTCGGCCAAGCGGCCATCCCGAACGCGGTGGAGAGCCTGGACCGATTCGTTGCCAACATCGACACCAGCGCCATTGGTGAACCGGCGTTCAAGGCCATAATCACCGCTAACGGACCGTGCTTGAAGCTGGAATCGGGGCACTACACTTTCAACCTGCAGGCCCTGAAGCCATAGTTTTGCGGGTGCGATAAGCTTCAGGTATGTCCAACCTGCCCCCCGCCCCAACCACGCCCGCGCCACGCCTGGGTGAGAACCTGCTGCGTCGTGCCGCCACGCTACGCATCCGCCTGCTGGTCGCCCTCGTTCTGTCCACCCCGGTGATGGTGCTGTCGATGGTGCCGGCCTGGCAATTCGCGGGCTGGCAGTGGGTGTGCGCCGCCCTCGCCACAATGGTGGTTACGTGGGCGGCTTGGCCCTTCCATATCGCTGCCCTCCGGGCCGCCCGGCACGCCACCTCCACCATGGACACCCTGGTTTCCATTGGGGTCAGTGCCGCCTACCTATGGTCGATGTGGGCGCTGATTTTTGGCGGGGCTGGCGCGTTGGACTACACCATGCACATGTCGCTGCTGCCACGCGAGCACACCTCCCACCACCCGCACATCTACTTCGAAGCCGCCACCATGGTCACCACGTTCCTACTGGCGGGACGGTTCGCGGAGGCGCGCGCCCGCTACCGCGCTGGGGACGCCCTGCGCTCCCTGCTGGAGCTGGGGGCGAAAACCGCGCGACGAGTGCGGGCCGACGGCAGCGAAGAAGAAGTTCCCGCCGCGGACCTACAAGTCGGGGATCTAGTAGTGGTGCGCCCGGGGGAGAAAATTCCCGCCGACGGGATGGTAGAAAGTGGCCAGGCCGCCCTCGACACCGCCCTCATCACCGGTGAATCCCTGCCCGTCCCAGTTTCGGTTGGCAGCGAAGTCACTGGTGCCACCATCAACACTGACGGGGTGCTGCAAGTGCGGCTCACCCGCGTGGGGGCGGACACCACGTTGGCGAACATTGGCCGCTTGGTAACGCAAGCGCAGGCCGGTAAGGCCCCGGTGCAGCGCCTAGCAGACCGGGTGGCGAGCGTATTCGTGCCGGTGGTGCTCACCATAGCTACCCTTACCTTGGTTGGGTGGCTGCTGGCGGGCGGTGGCATGCAGGCTGCGTTCACCGCAGCAGTGGCGGTACTGGTGATCGCCTGCCCATGTGCGCTGGGACTGGCTACCCCCACTGCCCTGTTGGTGGGTTCGGGGCGCGCCGCACAGCTGGGGATCGTCATCAAAGGCCCGGAAATCCTTGAAACTACCCGGGTTGTAGACACCGCAGTATTCGACAAGACCGGCACCCTCACGCGCGGCCAAATGCGGGTGCAGTCGGTCGTGGCCACCCCCGATATGGACGAGGACGGGGTGTTGGCGTTGGCAGCAGTGGTGGAAGCCTCCTCCAGTCACCCGGTAGCGCGCGCCATCGTGGAAGCGGCGCAGTCAGTGTCCGCCGAGGGCGGGGCACAAGGTGCGCCAAGTGACGGCGATGAGGCTTCCCTTGCGGGCGGCCACCCGTCGGCGCCTCTCGTTGCGGTCGGGGCGCGCGACTTCACCAACCACGCGGGGCGCGGCGTGAGTGCCACCGTGGGGTCGAAACTGGTTTACGTTGGCTCCCCCACCTGGGTGGCTGAGCAAGGCGCGGATCTGAGCGCGTTGCAAGCCGCCCTAGATGACGGCTACCGGGCGGGCGCCACCGTCACGGTGGTGGCCAGCACCGACTTGCCGGACGCTGGCGCTTCAGCGGCGGCGCCTGCTGACCTGCGTGACAGCACCAACCCTGGCAGCGCACCCATTGCCAGGCCTGGGACTACCCGCGAACCCACATCCCCGGAGCCCGCCGGATATGCCGACAACACGGCCACCCCCAGCCCCATGTCCACGGTCCCAACCGCTGCCAGCGACCAGGCCGCCCTCGCCCAGGGGGAAACGGTGCGCATCATCGACCTGGGTGTCACCGGTATGACGTGCGCGGCATGCGTGCGGCGAGTGGAACGCAAACTTGGCAAGCTCGAGGGCGTGGAAGCGAGCGTGAACCTGGCGACCGATTCTGCGCGGGTGACGGTACGCGGGGATGTGAGCGTCCAGCAACTGATCGACACGGTGGAGAAAACCGGTTACGGCGCGACCCTCACCGGCGAAACCACGCAGCAACTGCCCGAGCCAGAAAGCCCGGCATCGTCGGCAAACCTTGGCGCCACCGCGGGGGCACCCGCCGACACCACCCAATTTCCCGGCGCCACCGCCCAACCCGCGACGGGCACGCCCCCGGATCAAAACCCCGCCAGCACCGCGCCATCTGCCCTCAGCGCCGCCCCCGCACCACGTACCCTGGGCTGCATTTGGGTGGCCGACCAGGTCAAACCCGACGCCGCGACCGCCCTCGCGAAACTGCGGCAAATGGGGATAAAACCGGTGCTGCTCACCGGGGACAACGCTGCTGCGGCGGACGCGGTAGCCAAACAGCTGGGCATCGACGATGTCCACGCCCAGGTCCTGCCCGCCCAGAAGCAAACCGTGATCGCCCAGTTGCAGGCGCAAGGGCGCAGCGTCGCCATGGTCGGGGACGGCGTGAACGACGCGGCCGCCCTCGCCCAAGCGGGCCAGAACGGGCTCGGCATGGCAATGGGGTCGGGCACGGACGTGGCGATCGAGGCCGCCGACATCACCTTGATGGGGCATTCGGTGAGCGCCGTGCCCACCGCGATTGCCCTGTCGCGGCGCACGTTGCGCATCATTAAGCAGAACCTGTTTTGGGCCTTCGCCTACAACGTGGCGGCCATTCCGCTGGCGGTTGCAGGTCTGCTGAACCCCATGATCGCGGGCGCGGCGATGGCCATGTCGTCGGTGATTGTGGTCAGCAATTCGCTGCGTTTGCGCGGATGGGAGCCATCCTAGGTCAGCATTTGCGAGGGCGGGCGGCGCAGTCGGGCTCGCGCCTGGCCGCGTGGTGCAGCGGTCGGCGCCCCGGGCAGCGCGATCACACCGCCACCGGTGGCAACCGTGAGCCGGCGCTGACGCGGCGTTTACTGACCGCGAGCTTGGCGCCGCTTGTGGAGGATGAACTCCACCACCATGGGGAGCAGCGACACTGCGACGATCACCAAAATGATGGCCGTCAGGTTGTCGTGGATGAAAGACACCCCGCCCAGTGCGGCGCCCAGCAGCGTCAGACCAGTGCCCCACAGGAGCGCTCCCACCACGTTCCACAGCAGGAAGCGCGCGTGGTTGTAACCGGCGATGCCGGCAGCGATCGGCACGAAGGTGCGCACGAACGGCACGAAACGGCCGATCACCAGGGAGCGGCCCCCGTAGCGGGCGAAGAAGTTCTCCGCCTGCACCAGGTACTCGGTTTTCAACACTTTCGCGTCCGGGCTGAACAGGCGGCGCCCGAACTGTTTACCCAGCCAGTAGCCAACCTCGGAGCCGGCCAGCGCACACACGGTGATGGTCACCACCAGCACCCACAGGCTTAAGCCCAGCTGCGTGTGCAGTAAACCGGCGGAGAAAACCAGGGAGTCGCCCGGCAGCACGGGGAAAAGCACGCCCGATTCGATGAATACAATCAGCGCCACCCCCGCCAGTACCCACCGGCCTAGTGCCAACAGTAGCGCTTCGGGGTTCTTGAACCATTCGATGATGGTTTCCCACCACGACTGCGGTTCGGTGGTCGCGAGGGCGTGGGCGGCGTCCATGCCAACCGTGCCGAGGGCGTGGGCAGCGTCCGTGCCAACCGTGCCGAGGGCGTGGGCAGCGTCCGCGCCAACCTGGCCGAACGTACTCGCCAATGCTTGCACCGGCCCGCCGTGTACCAACCCGCTCACCGTTGGCAGCGTGTCCACCACCAGTTGCCCCGCCATCGCCACTGCACTCACGCGGTCGCCTCCCTTTTCCTACACGTCATTAACGCCCCTAGCCTACTTAACAAAACCCCGCCAATACGCCCGCAACCGCGCACTGTAGTGGGTTTCACCCAGCATGGTAGCCTTTCCATCTGAGCGAGGTTGCGTATGCTGAAAGCATGTCAGGTGAAAGCGAGGCACCCCCCACCCCAACCGCGGAAGTATCCGCCACCGGTGGCACCGTCCTCGCCAGTAGGCTGCCGCAAAACGTCTACGTCTCCGACCGCGAGCAGCCGCGCGTGCGCCACCCCGAAGACATCTTCGCCGCCACCGTCTCCCTGCTGGGCATCGCCCTGGTTCTGCTGTTAGGAGCCTACGCGCGTGGCACCACCACCGGGGTTACCGAGGACGTTCGCACCGCCCTCGCGGATGTGCTACGCCAAATCCTGCTGCTACCGGTGACGGTGTTCGAATCGATTTTCGTACTCGCCATCCCGGTGGCGGTGATCGTTTCTTTGGCGCTGCAAAAACGCTGGCGCACGATTTTAGAAAGCATCCTCACCGGCACCAGTGCCGCCATCATCGCTGCGCTGTTAGTGCGCGGCCTGATGCTCCTGCCGGTGTCCTTCACCGCCGCCTTGACCATCACTTCCGCTGCGGGCACCGGGGTGGTAATCGACCTGCTGATCACCACTTTCGCGGCGTTCCTTTCCGCCGCAGGGAAAGCCAGCTCACACCGCCCCATCCGCTACGGCTGGGCGTTCGTGTTGATTTTGTCCGTCCTCTACGTGCTGCGCGCCTCCATGACTTTGCCCGCCGCGCTCATCTCCATCCTCATTGGGCGCGCCATCGGTACCGGGGCGCGCTACCTGTTCGGCTTCAAAGATGACCGCGGTGACGCCCTCGACCTAGTTAACGGATTACTGCAGGTGGGGATCACGCCGGCGCGGATTGTGCGCGCTGACGTGGAGACTTCCACCGAACCACTGCGCACCGTGATCGTGGGGGAAGGTGAGGCGGCTTTCACCTGGACCAGCCTGTACCGCCCGTTGGTCTACGTTGATCCGCACGAGGGCGGGGAGCCGCCCCGCGAATACCTAATCAACACCGTCCCCCCGGCCCCCTCCAGCACCGACCGGCACTACGCTTGCTGGGACGTAACGGGGAAACAATATGACTTGATCGTGCTTGACCCCGACACGCAGGTCACCAGTTTCATTCACGACCTGTGGAATAACATCCGCTTGCGGGGCTTGTCGCGGTGGATCACGCTCTCGCTGCACGCCAATGCGGAACGCGCCACGGTGGTGAAAATGGCCGCTCATGCTGGCGGTGTCACCACCCCGGCGGTGCTGGGGGTCACGGCCGCCGGGTCCTCCGTGTTCACGGTGCAAGAACCGGTACCGAACGCGGTGCCGCTGACCCAGCTCCCGGCGGAGCGGTTAACCGACGAAGTATTGCAGCGCGTGGCGAAGCAGCTGCAGATAGCGCACCGCCACGCCCTCGCCCATCGCGATATTGACCTGGATGCGTTCGCGGTGGACAGTGGGGACCGGGCCTGGTTGTTGAACTGGGATCGCGGGCAGGTGGCTTCCACGACGCTGACGCGCAGCATCGACCTGGTGCAGTTGATCGCTGCCCTGGCGCTACGAGTCGGCGAGGAACGGGCGCTAGCGGCAGTGCGCGCCGTGTTCGGAGACATGGCGGTGACGCTGGCGGCCCCCGCCATGCAAAAGACGGTACTGCCCCAGAGCGTACGCAAACAGGTGCGGCACACGGACCTGCTGACGCGGCTGCGGGACGACATGATGGGGGGAGCTCCCGCTCATGATGCTCCCGACATTGTCCTAAACCGCTTCCCCCTGCGAACCGTGATCATGGCGGTACTGGGCGTGGTCGCCCTGTGGGTGATTCTGGGGACCTTGAACTTCTCCGCCATGGTGGCAGCCCTCACCACTGCGCACGGTTGGTGGATCGTGGCGGCTTTCGGTTTCAGTTTGCTCACCTACTTGGGGGCTGCCATCCCGGTGGTGGCCTACACCCCGGAGCGGGTGCGACTGTGGGATGCCACGCTAACGCAGGTGGCGTCCTCGATCGTGACCCTGGTTGCACCCGCCGGGGTGGGGCCCGCGGCGGTGAACGTGCGGTTCCTAAATCGCATCGGTATTCCCACCCCCCTGGCGGTGGCAACAGTGGCATTCATCCAGGTGTCGCAGTTCATCGTCACCTTCCTAACGCTACTGGCGGTGGTGTTCGTAACCGGTCGGTCCTCGCAACTGGAGTTGCCTTCCACCACCATTTTGTACGCCGTCGGCGCGGTCACCGTGGTGGTGGGTCTGGTGATCGCAATCCCGTGGCTGCGGAACTGGGTGTGGAACCGCATTGAACCATCGTGGACGCAAGTGTGGCAACGCGTGGTTTGGGTCGTGGGGCAGCCGCGACGCTTAGCCCTGGGCGTCTTCGGTAACTTCTTCATGACGGTGTGCTTCATCTTGGCTTTCGTCTGCTCTCTGGCGGCTTTCGGCTATCGGCTGGATCCGACCACTTTGACGGTGACGTACTTGGCGGCCAATACGTTGGGGTCAGCCATTCCCGCTCCCGGTGGTATCGGCCCGGTGGAGGCCGCCCTCACCGGTGGTCTGACGGTTGCGGGCGTGCCTTCGGGTGTGGCGATCTCCGCGGCTTTGGTTTATCGCCTGGTGACTTTCTACGGCCGCACGCCGCTGGGCTGGGTGGGGCTGCGGATCATGACTAAACGCGGTCTGCTGTAAGCGGGCAGTTGTGCAAGACCTCGAAATGCATTTCCCTAACCCGCTTTCATATGTGATGCTGAAACCATGGACAGCTCTTCTTCGCAGCCTTTAAAGAAAATCTTGATGCTCTGCGCGCTGGTGTTGGCGCTGGTCATCGTGTTCCTCCTGGGGCGCGCCTCCGCCGACTGGGGCGGCACCAAGAACGCCGCCCCCACCGCGGACCCCACGGCCGCAGCCAGTGCCACCGCGCAGCCCACCGGCAAGCCAGGGGCTAAGGGTGAACAAGAGTTCGCCCCTTCCCACTCCAACCCCAAGGCCTTGGAGCTGCTGCGCTCCGCTCCGCTGCGCGAAGACGGTGACCCGCGCGCCCTCGGCAAAGTGGACGCCCCCGTGGTGATGGTGGCTTACGAAGATTTCTCCTGCCCCATGTGCACCCGTTACTTCACCGACGTGCACCCCAAGCTCAAACCCATGGTCGAGGACGGGACGCTGCGTATCGAGTTCCGCGACGTAGTGATTTTCCCCAATTATGGTTCGGACATTGCGGCGGTCGGTTCCCGTGCGGCCGCGGCGCAGGGTAAGTTCTGGGAGTTCACTGAAGCTGCTTACGCTGCAGCTGGCGCCGGCGCGCACCCGACCTACACCGAAGATTCCGTGGTGGAGATCGCCAAGACTGCGGGAGTGCCGGACTTGGAGAAGTTCCGCACCGACTTGCAGTCACAGGAACTGGCGGACGCAGTCGCCGATGAAACCACTCACGCGCACCAGAACATGGGTATCAACGGCACCCCGTTCTTCGTCATTAACGACGCTGCGGTTCCCGGCTCCCTGCCGGTGGATTTCATGGTGAAGACCATTGAAAACCAGTTGCAGGAGGCTAAGCAGAAATGACAGTGACCGCCCTCGCAGCGTTCCTGGGTGGGGTCTTGACCCTTTTCGCCCCCTGCGCGGCGATGTTGCTGCCGTCTTTCTTCGCCTACGCTTTCGTCTCGCGCACCACGCTGCTGGCCCGCACTGCGGCCTTCACCCTGGGGGTGCTGGTAATGCTGGTGCCGCTGGGGGTTTTCGCCGCCAGCTTGGGCCACTTGATCCGCACCCACGCCGCTACTTTGACCACTATCGCCGGTGTGGTGGTGATCGCGTTGGGCTTGGCGCAAGCCTTCTCCCTGTCCTTCCCCACCCCGAAGTTGGCGCACCGGCTGATGTCCCAGGCCACTTCCCCGGCCCCGATTTCCGAGGGCGGTCGCGCCGCTGGTAGCTTCCAAGTGGGGGCACAAGCGACGCGCTCCGAACCCACTGCGGTGGCGGTTTTTGCGCTGGGCGCCGGGTACGCCCTCGCCGGTGTGGGTTGTTCCGGTCCCATCCTGGGGGCGGCTTTGTCGGCTGCCGCGCTAACTGGCTCGGCTTTGCAGGGGGCGCTGCTGATGACGGCGTTCGCGTTGGGAATGGCGCTGCCGGTGGCTTTGTTGGCGTTCTTGTGGGATGCGTTGGCAGTTAACCAACGCTCCTGGCTACGTCCTCGCCCGTTGAAGATCCTGGGGCGTTGGACGACTTGGCAAAACTTCATCGCCGGGATTATTTTCGTGATCTTAGGGGTGATCTTGGTGTTCTTCGGCGGGAACCTCGGCCTACCGTCGGTGTTGTCGGTGCAAAAACAAATCGACATGGAAACCCAGATTATTGAGCTCACTTCCGCAGTCCCGACCTTCTTGTTCGTAGCGTTCGCGGGAATCGTGACCGCCCTGGTGGTGGTGTTTTGGCGCGAGCGGTCCAAGGCTGCGCGCGAAGACAGTGAAGCGAAGCGGTGAAACTACGCTGCGCCCGCGCCCTGGCAGTAGGCTGGTAGCGTCAGTCTTTCAGCTGGCCCAAGGCTGAGTTTTTTAGTGTCAGTACACGGGCTGACCTGGGAATGGGAGTTAAGGAGGTGACGGGCCGATGTTGAGTGCGAAGCAACGCTGGGGGGTGGTCCGTATCCTCCTGCACTTCGCCGCGGTTTACGCCACCATCGTCGCGGTCGGCACCATCGGCTGGTACTTCACCGAACGCACCTACCCCGAGCCGGTGCCAGCACTGCTGAAACTGCGTGACCCGGTGGTGGCGGTAGCGGAAATCATCATCCCCATGGGCGTAGGTGTCGTGGTGACTGCTTTCTGGGTGCGCCGCTCGAACCTGCGGGCCCTGGTGTGGCGCGAGCCGGAGTATGTTTCCCCCGAGTTAGGTGGCAAAGCCCCCACCTACGCTCCCCCGATCGACACCGGTGATGATCTGCTGCTCGGGTCAGCGCTATCCACTGAACCTGAGCCGTTCTACGACCTGCGGGTCCAGCCGCAGATCTCTCGCCTGTGGTGGCTGCTGGGTATGTTAGTTACCTTGGGTGCCGGCTTGGCAATCATTTACGGGGTGGCGCACGCGCAAGTCACGCCCCTTAGTTTCGTGGTGGGTTCCATCGCTGCCTTCACCTGGGCGGTGTCGCAAGAGTACCTACTGCGCGGCCTAGTGGTGGCCCGTGCCCGGCGTTTCACCCGCCGCGACCTGGTGGTGCTGTCGATCTCGGCCACCCTGTCGTTGATTTGGATCCTGCCGTTCGCCGTGACCGCTTACACCCCCACCCGCACGCTGCTGATGGTGCTGTCCGGCCCTGTCATGTCAGTGCCGCTGTTTGCCTTGCGCCGCATGTTCACATCGCTGTGGGCGCCGATTATGGCGCACTTTTTGCTGGTGACGGCTTTCTTCGTCCTCGTATAAATTTTTCGCGAGGACGGTCACGGCGTTCCCCGCGCCACCCCAGTTCCTGGCGCGTCCGGTTGCTGCGCCCTGGCACGACCGCGGTCAGTATCCGGGGCTGTCCGGCCCGTATAGCCGCTCGAAAATGTCCTCAACCATGGCGTCAACCAGTTGCTGATTAAGCCACGTGCCGTCGGCGTTTCGGTAGGCGTTGCCGTCCATCTTTGACTGATCTAAGCCCAACACCGCGATCCAAGCGTCGAAAAACTCCCGGTGGTAGTTATGCCCATGTTGGTCCGGGGTGTCCCCCGATACCGGCAGGTCGCCCAGTACTTGTAGTCCGGTGACCCCGCGCACCCACCGCATATCGGGGTGCACGTCCAGGCCCGCGCGTTCACGTAGCCAGTCGGGCTCGCGCTCGAACAGGTCAGCCGACCACCACACCACCGGGTCGGAAGCGTGCTGGAGGAAGACGCTGCGCGGGTATTGCCAAGGCGGCAGGGTACGCCCGTTAATGTCAACGCGCAGTTGCGATGGCTCGTTAGCGAAGCGAATATTGGTGCCGTTATCCACCACCGGCGCCACTTGCGGGGTGCCGCGGTGCCGTTCAGCGGTGAGACGCTGCCACAGCGGCGAATAGTTCGGCGTGCCCGCCCAAATCGCCCCGTCAACCTTCGCGTTGAGGTCTTTGGCGCTGGTAAACGCTGCTTGCGACCCGGCCGCCCCCAGGGACACGCCGGTGACGTACACCGCGGGCCGCTGCCCCGCCGGGCGCTGCTGCACCGCCGCGTTGACCGTGTCGAACAGGATCTTCCCGGCTTTGGAGGCACTGTCGAACTCCCACAGGAACGCCACGATGGAGGGCACGTAGGAGTACTGCATGGAGACGGTGGCGCAGTCCCCGCCGGTGAGGTACTCCAGTGACTGTACGCTCCACTCCTCCAGCCAGCCGGTCCCGGTGGCGGTGGCGATCACGAGGACGGACCGGTCCAGCGCGCCAGTGCGTTCCATTTCCGCCACCACCTGGTCAGCTTCCTGCTGCAGGTCACGATCGTCAGGGAGGGAGGCGTAGATGCGGATGGGTTCTTTCGCGGGCCGACCGGTGAGGGTTTCGATCTGTTTGGCGCGCGGCCCGTTAGTGACGAATTTTTTCCCGTAGTGCCCCATGCTTTCCCAGTCCATGAGGGACTGGGGGGATCCGGAGCGCTGGGTTTCGCGGGGGGCTTCCACGCCCGGGTCGGACCGGTTCAGGTCTGATCCCCATTGATACATGTATTCCATGGCGCCGCGGAAAATCACGTCCGAGGACAGCGTCACCACCAGTATCAGCATCAGCACGGTGGCGGTCACGGTCGCCACCCAGCGCGGCACGAACCGGCGGATTCGGCCCGCCAGGAATCGCCACACCAGGGCCACCAGGCGCGCCAGCCCCAGGATCCCGCCGAAGAGGACCAGCGCTGCGGCGGTGGCTTTGAGGTAGCCGATGGGACCCAGTGCCGGCAGCCCCACCATGGCTGCGGTGGTGAGGTTCATCCGGTAGGCGCGCACCACCAGGGAGATAACCAGCACTCCGGCTAGCAAGATCCCCAATCGGCTGGCCCATTTAACCCAGGTGGCGTCGGCGCTGAGTTCAACTTTGGCTTGCCGCCACAGCCAGCTGCTGACCCACCCCAGAAAGGCGCCCAGCCCGTAGGCGGCGGCAAGTAGCAAGCCCGACACCACGCCTTGCCAGTACCACGGGCGTGGCAGCAGGGAAGGTTGGACGGATATGAGGTAGGCGAAGAAAGCTAGCACCAGCCCGGTGGTGGACGGGGGGATGAGGCGGGATACGACTCGTCCTAGGGCCAGTTCCCGGGCACTGATTGGCGAGGACGTTCGCGCCGGCTCCAAATGCCGCTCCCCCGCAGCGTCCGGCGTGTGGGTAGTATCCCGGTCCGCCGCGCCCGGCGCTTCGGTGCCGGGCGCGGACGCCACCGACTCGAGTTCCGCGCTGCCAGGTGCGCTGGCCCCGCCAACGCGCGCCCCGTCCTCACCACTGGAGGCGGGGTCGCTAGGACGCGCGGGTAACTTACTCACCTAACCATGGTAACTAGCAAAAAGCGCCGGCGCGCTCCCCGTCTACGGCAGTTAGCGCACCGGCACTTTCTGAGTGGTTCAGTCGAACTGTACTTCGTCCAGGTCCGAGCGGGCGGTGTTCACCAGCGGTACGTCGAAGTCAGTCATCGCGGCCATCCACTTGGCGAAGGAGTGATCCCCGCGCTCGCGCAACTGCCGGTACAGTTCGGTCGCTAGCTCGCGGCGGATGTCGTTGTAGACCGGCACCGTGTAGACGTTGTTCATCTCCGCCGGGTCGTAGCGCAGGTCGTAGAGCTCGTTGATCGATTCGGGGGAAATGATCAGCTTGAACTCGCGGGTGCGCAGCATCCGCTGTTGCAAGGGGAAGTGGTGTCCGTGGAACTCGCACACGA
The DNA here is from genome assembly GCA_023389315.1 of Actinomycetes bacterium. GTDB lineage: Bacteria > Actinomycetota > Actinomycetes > Actinomycetales > Actinomycetaceae > Gleimia. The sequence goes on from JAEWEQ010000070.1 coordinate 14,899, forward strand.
TATTTTCACGCCAGTCAGCCACCTCTTCACCGCGGGTGAGGTCCACGATGGAGCGACCGTCCTCGACCATCTTCGGGTCCAGGCCCGCGATATCAAGGACGGTGGCGGGCAGGTCCAGGATGGAAACGAAAGCGTCGGACTGGCCGACGGTGGAAACGCCGGGGATGTGTGCGATGAACGGCACCTTGTAGATGTCGTCGTACATGGCCGGGCCCTTGTCGTTCATCCGGTGGGAGCCGGTGAACTCGCCGTGGTCGGCGGTGAAGAACACTGCCGTGTCATCGAGCACACCCAGTTCGCGGGCGGCATCCATGATGCGGCCGATTTCGTAGTCGATCATCGCCACATATCCCCAGTAGACGGCGATGAGTTTCTTCCACTCTTCGTTGCTGAAGGAGGAAGTTGACCAGTAGGTGGCGTAGTTTTCCTGGATCGGGGGTTTACCGATGAGGGAGTCACCGAAGTTTTCAGGCAGTTCCACCAGGTCCGGGTCGATCAGGTCGAACCATTCATCGGGCAAGAAGTAGGGCAAGTGCGGTCCGAAGAAGTGCACATCCAAGCTGAATGGCTTGCCCGTTTCTTTCCAGTCTTTGGCGTACTCGGTGAGCTTTTCAATCGCCCGGTCAGCGAGGAACCGCTCAAACGTCGCTTCCTCGGGTTGTTTCAAGCGCGCCGCAATGATGTGCCCGTCGCGCCCGCCGGGAAGTTTGCCGCGACGCACGTCGTGAGCACGCACGGGCGGTAGGTCGTTGGCTTTGAGCCAGGCTTGGTACTTTTCGTTTCCCACCGGGTTCTCTGCTCCCCAGTAGGAATCATCGTCCATTCCGAAACAGTCAGGTAGGTTCGGGCCGCAGTGATACTTCCCCACCAGACCAACGTTGTAGCCGTTATCGCGTAGCTCTTGAGTGTAGGTCCACTCATCGAGGGGGATTTCGGTGCGGTAGGCGATATTCCATTCGGGATTGGCGAGCACTTGGTGTTTGCCGGGGCGTTTGCCGGTGAGCAGGGACGCGCGCGCCGGGGTGCAGATAGCGGTGGGCGTGTAAGCGTTGGTGAAGGCAAAGCCGTTATTGCCCATTTCGTCAAGATTCGGCGTGTGTGCGTGGGGGTTCCCCAGGCACCCGATGGTGTCTACACGGTGCTGGTCCGTCATGATTACGAGGACGTTGCGCACGTTGTCGGGTATGTCGCGGGTGCGAGTTTCGCCGCTGCTTTGGTTTGCGGACGTCACGGTAGTTTCCTTCATTTGCTTCGCCTTTGGGCGGGTCGTTTCAATCGGTTGCCGTCTGCTTCCACGGTACCGCTAAGGAGTTTTGTTAGTACGCTATGACAATACAATTAAAGTGATCTACAGCACATTATCGTTGGCTTGGTTTTCCTAACTCTTACCGCCTTCATTTGGCCGAGGACGGATGGCTCACGGCACGACTTTCACCGCCTTTGCGCGTTGCCAGATTTGTTCCTCTCATCGCCGTGGTTACCACTGGAGCGGTTGGCGCTAAGCCTGCCACCCGCAGTGGCTGGGTCGGTGTCGTCTTTACCGTCGGTGCGAGTCTTCGTGGTGACCGAGTAAGTGCCGGTCTGTTCTTTTTCGGGGGTGGTCACGCGGATGCGGTCCACCGAGTAATCCTGTTTGGGATACTGACTGGCGACGAGAACGCGCCCGTCCCTGGCGGCACCAATGCTGGCATCGGTGGCGGTGATGATGGATTTACCTTCCCGCAACACGTTGATAGTTTCGCCGCGCACTTGGATTTGTACTCGGTGGGCAGGACCAGCGGTGTTAGCGGGGAAAGCCACTTCCCGCTGTTCGGCGAGGCGTTCGGTTTGGCCGTTGGTGACTTTCTCCAGCCGTACCAAGGAGTGGGGGCCGTCAATATTGAGCTGGAAACGGCTGGCACCTTGAGAGTCACCGAAGAACCCGAACTTCAAGGCGGCATTAGTGTGGCCCTCGTGGATGTAGAAGTCCACATCCATGGTGAGGTCGTGGGCCAGCAGGTCGCTACGTGAGAGCAACCGGTTTTCCGGTCCACCACCTTTCACCCAGGCGCGCGAGTCGCGGAACTCGATGGTGGAAGCACCGGCGGTGTGGGTGACCCAACGGTTGGCTGCCCCCTCGTCGAAGTTTTCCTCCAATAGCATCCGCTCGGCTTCGGCTTCGGGATTCTCTTCGCCTGCCGGTGCGACAGCGCCTTCCTCGCCCGTCGGTGCGGCTGGTTCACTTTCGTTAGTAGCCACGGGAACGGGCGTGGGTTCCGCCCCCGCTGGCGTAGCAACTAGCAGAGGCGCAAAACACAACCCTGCTAAGGCGACAGTGGCGGTTAAGCGACGTCGCATGCCTTATCTCCTTACTTCAACATCGTCGTCGGGTAATGGTTATGGTGTGATTGCGAACTACAACCCCAAGTGCGGTTTGATGATTTCGTACTCGGCGGCCACCGCGGCTCGCAGTTGTGCAACAGTGGATTCTTCCAACGTCTGTGATTGCGGCGGGCAAGGTACCACGTCCTCCCCACTCGCATTCGACGTTGGCACCGGGCGCCACATGCGGGCAGCCACCGCCAACAGGCGCGGCATCAGCATCTGCATCACGTCCTGGTGGTCGAGGACGAACTCGGACCACAGGCAGGTTTCCACTCCGATGCAGCGCGGATCGTCGGGCGCGTTCCACTGCGCCCGCAAAATGTCGTCCACACTAATGCTCTTCGCCATGCCTTTTTGCAACGGGTCCCCCTCGGGATCCACGCGGTTGAGGTAGAGGGTGCGCGCATCGGTGAAGACGTACTTTTGTTCATATTCATCCAGGTCACCCAGGCCGCTATCTTGACCCCAGGCGGTGACGAGGACGTCTGTGTCGAGTTGGCTGCGGATGTCGTTCCACACCACCGGGATGCGCCCGCGTGAACGGACGATTTCGATCCCGAAGTTCATGAACCATGCTTGCAGTTGGCTGGGGTGGTCCCACCCGCGCTGGCGCATGAGTTCCACCATTTCCGGGTCGGATTCCCACTGCTGGTAGGCACATTCGTCGCCGCCGATGTGGAGGTAGCGGCCGGGGAACAGTTCCATCACTCGTTCCAGGGCAGCGCGCACCAGGTCCAGGGCAGCGTCGTTGGGCCACAGCAGGTCGTTGGCGGCGGGCCAGTACATGTGTTCGCGCATCGACCCTTGCGGTAGTGGTAGGTGGTCGGGGCGTCCGATCTCGGGGTAGGCCAAAATCGCGGCCGCCATGTGTCCGGGGAAGTCCACTTCCGGGATGATTTCGATTCCCAGTTCATCGGCGAGGGCGACTACTTCCCCGATCTGCGCATCGGTGTAGTAACCGTTCTTCCACCTTCCGGGAGCGTCCTTTATGGAGCGTTCCAGGGTGTCTTCCCACAGGGAGTTGTAGTTGCGGAACTCGTCGCGCGGCAAGGTGGCGGCGTGGGTTGTTAGGCGCGGGTAGCCGGGTACTTCGAAACGCCAGCCCTGGTCGTCGGTCAGGTGCCAGTGGAAGCGGTTGAAGCCGTAGCGGTGCGCCAGGTGCAGTACCTTTTTGATGGATTCCAGGTCGTGGCAGGTGCGGGCGGAATCCATCATCAGGCCGCGCCACTGGTAGGGGCTGCAACGGTTTTCTCCGGGCCCCACCAGGGGGGCGGGTAGTGCGGGGAAGGTCATCCTTTAACTGCTCCTGCGACCATGCCTTGAGAGATCTTGTTTTGCACAATGAGGAAGATGATGATCACCGGGATGGCGATCAGCGTAGCACCGGCCATCACTGCGCCCCAGTCGGTGGACTTCAGGCCCTGTTGGAAGGACTGCAACCAGATCGGCAAGGTCACGGAAGAGTCCTTCGACAGTACGATCAGCGCCAGGGTGTATTCGTTCCAGGCGAACAGGAACCCGAACACGGAGGTCGCCACGATACCCGGCGCCAGCAGCGGCAAGGTTACGCGCATGAATGCTCCCACGGCGGAGCAGCCGTCAACTTTTGCAGCTTCTTCCAGTTCAATCGGAATGCCATCTACGAAGCCACGCATCATCCAGGTAATGAACGGCACGATGGTACCGATGTAAAGCAGTGACAGGCCCACGATGGAGTTCAGCCCGAAGATGGAGGAGTATTGCCCGAACTCATCGAGCATTCGGTACTGGGAGATGAACAAGGCTTCCGCGGGGATCATCTGCACCACCAGGATAGAGATGATCATGATGGTGCGTCCGCGGAACCGGAAGCGCGACAGGGCGAAGGAGGCCACCAGGGCGCCGGTGGCTCCGAACGCCACGGTGAGGGCACCGGCGGTGAGGGAGGCCCGCAGGGCGGGGAAGAAGTTGGGGTTGGTGATGGCGGTGATGAAGTTATCGAAGGTGAAGTTCTTCGGAATCAGGTTCGGCGGCCACGACAGTAGGTCGCGGTCGGGCTGGAACGCGGAGTTCACCATCCAGTACACCGGCACCAGCCACAGCAGGGCGATTAGCAGCGCGGCGACATTAGCCACCGGGTGTTTGAAGCGTCGGTTGGCACGGCGCGGCTTGGTGGGCGCGCCAGCCTTGGCAGAAGTTTCAGCGGAGGTTTCGGCAGGCACCAGTTGAGTGGTGGCGGTTGCGTCAGACATTATTCCACGCCTCCTTGACGGTAGAGCATCTGCAGGTAGCGGCCGGTGAGCAGCAAGGTGAGCAGCAGGATCACCATGGCGAGGGCGGATGCCACCCCGTAGTTGCCTTCCGCGATACCGGTTTTGTACACGTAGGTACCCAGTAGGTTCGTTTCACTGGCGATGGTGCCAGCTTGTTGGAGTACGTAGATTTGGGTGAAGACACGCAGGTCCCAGATGATTTGCAGCACCCCGATCAGGGCGATCACCGGCGTGATGATGGGCAGCATTATCCGCATGATCTGCTGGGCGTCGGAGGCCCCGTCGATCTGGGCCGCTTCCAGCAGTTCGGGGGAAACTTGCGCCAAGGCTGCGTAGATGGTGGTGGTCACCAGGGGCAGTGATTGCCAGATGATGATGGCGGAGGCCACCAGGTAGAAGTACCAGTAGTTGTGTCCCAGCCAGTGGAAACCTTCGAAGCTGCGCAGTCCGATGACGGACAGGAAGTAGTTCACTAAACCGGAGCGGGGTTCAACCAGCCATTGCCACACGGTGAGGGAGGCCAGCGCCGGCATGGCCCACACGATGATGAGGGCGGTGTTTACGAAGGCGCGTACGACTTTGGTTAGTCGTAGCATCAGGACCGCCAGGCCCACGCCGAGAACCATTGTGATCCCGGCGGTCCAGATGCAAAAGAGTACAGATTTGACGAAGACAACCCAGAAGTAGGAGTCGGTCAGGATCTTGGCATAGTTGTCAAAGCCCGCCCATTCGGCGGGGGCGCCGAACTGTTGAGCCAGTCCAAATTCTTGGAAGGACATGATGGTTTGCCGTACCAGGGGGTATCCCAGTGCCAGCATTACCATCAGAACCATCGGTAACAGCAGTAGCCAGGGGGCTACCTTGCGTCCCCAGTGGCGCCGCCGTTGCGGCAACGCCTGGGGGGCGCTGTTATCGGCTTGTGCACGGGCCTGCCCATCGGGGGCTGGGGCCTGCGCTTGACTTGCTACGTTCACGATCCTGCCGCCCTACTTGGTTACTTACCGGAGTTGAGTTTTTCTTCGATCTGCTTGTTGAATTCGTCGGCCAGGGCCTTGATGTCTTCACCCTTGGCGATCTTGCCGTAGAACTCAGACAGTTCGCCGCCACCGAAGTTGACGCCCCATTCCGGGCTGTTCGGGGTCAGCTTGGAGTTGGAAACGATCTTGGAAGCCAGGTCGCCGAAGGGGCTCTTGGCGTCCACACCGTACTTGGTGTTACCCGGTACCCAACCGTCGAGTTCGGCAACCTTCTTCTGGAAGCCTTCAGAGAAGATGGTCTTGAGGGCTTTCTTCGCTAGTTCAGGGTTGGGGGCCTTGGTAGCCAGGGCAATGTTGGAGCCACCGGCGAAGGTCTTGCCCGGTTCACCTTCCTTGTCGGAGGGGATGGCGAAGACACCGACCTTGTTTTCGTCCCAGAACTTCTGGTCGATCTTCGTACCGATGTTGCCGGTACCGATCAGGACACCGGTTTCACCCTTGTTGAAGTAGTTCTCGAAGGACTTCTGGGCAGCTTGGGAGTCGAGGGCGTACTTGGTGCCGCCGTCGAAGATTTCCTTCAGGCCTTCCAGGGCCTTGATGGATTCGGGGGAGTTCACCTTGCCGACCCACTTGTCACCTTCCAGCTGGGCGTAGTCGAAGCCCTTGGCGAACAGGTAGGAGTGGATGCCGTGGACGTCCACCGCAGCCATGTACATGCCGGAGAAGTTGTCAGTACCTTCGGGGTTCTTCTCTTGCAGGGCAATTACAGCCTTGGTGAATTCGTCGATGGTCTTAGGTACTTCGATGCCGGCCTTTTCGAACAGGTCGGTGCGGTAGTACACGCCGCGCGCACCGGCGTACAGCGGCAGCGCGAAGATCTTGCCATCTACGGTGGAGGCTTCCACGAAGGACTGGATCAGTTCGTCACCGCCCAGGTCGGGGTAGATGTCGGAAACATCAGCGAAGGCGCCTACCGTAGTGAAGGTAGTGGTCTGGGTGTTACCGATTTCCACCAGGTCGGGGCTTTCGTTGTTCGAAGCCAGGGAGGTTTGCAGCTTGGAGACGATGCCGTCCCACTGCTGGACCTCGATCTTCAGTTCGGAACCGGGGTTTTCTTTGGCAAACTCATCAGCCAGGTACTGGCGGGTCTCATCGGAGAATGAGCCTTCCATTACCCACATGCGGACGGTGCCACCTTGTTCACCGGCGCTTTCGCTGGACCCAGCCTTCGGCGCGGTGGAGCCTCCACCACATCCGGCCAGCACTAAAGCTCCAGTTGCCACCAAAGCGGCGGCGCTGAACATCTTTTTCATCATGAGTGCTTCCTTGCAGTCGATCGGACAGAGGGAGGTCTGGATGCTCCGCTCCTATTAAGCATTATGTAACGCCACCCCAGTAGCGTCAAGTATCTTTACACAATACTGATATATTAGTGTGACACGCATCTCTGACGATGCTCGTCCGGTACACTCATAGACAACTTTTCTGACCGCGTGCCACTCCCATCATGCCCACCGGAGCACAATATGACTGCCCCTTCCCTACCCGCCGGCGCCCCCGTCCTCGCCGATCTACCCCCGAATGCCCGCCGTCTACTGCTGGAATTAATGACCAACGGGCCCACTCACCGCGCTGACCTTGCCCGCGCACTGGGGGTTTCACGCACCACCATCACCAACTTGACCACCAGTTTGATCGAGGACGATCTGCTGGAAATCATCGAAACCGACCGCAGCCAGTTGAAGCGCCCTGTCGCCACCACCGCGCGCCTGGGAACCCTGGTTTCCCTGGCTTTCTTCGTCGATACCTGCGCCCTGGCGATCACCACTTTCGACGGTCGGCTGGCGGCGCAAGCCTCGGTAGCTATCGCCCCCACCCTCAGTGCCCGCGAGCGCCTGGACACCGCGATTGAGCTGGTGCGCGCCACCTACCGTCAACACCATTTGGACGTGGAGTCGTTGCGGGGCATCCACTTGGCGTTGGACACGCAGGTGAATACTCGCACCGGTGACATTCACGCCGAGCACGCTTCGGTGCGCTGGTACGGGGTGAACCCGCTGCAGTATCTGCGCGCCGCTTTCCCCGTGCCGATCCTGTTGGAAAACTCCATCCGCCTCAGCGGCCTGGCCGAAGCCCTGTGGGGGGCGGGCAGTGGGCACCGGGACGTGCTGTACCTGAGTGTGCGCCGCGGTGCTACCTCCGCCCACATTCAAGACGGGGCGATTGTTTCTGGCTCTCACGGCGGTGCCGGGGAGTTCGGTCACGTTGTCTACCATTGGGACGGGCCACCGTGTGCGTGCGGTAACCGCGGGTGCGCGATGCAGTACATGTGCATCCCCGCCCTCGTGGGGAACTATCAAAAACGCACCGGCCGGCAAGTGGATTGGCCGCAGTTCTTACAATTGGTGGAGGCGGGCGACCAGGTGGCGCAGGGGATTGCCGAGGACGCCGCGGTGGTGTGTGCGCGCACCCTTATTAACGTCGCCCACGTCCTCGACCCGGGGGTGGTGATTATTGACCGGGCGGGGGTGGCGCGCCTGCCGAATTTCATTGACGAGGTCGGTCACTACCTGGGCGAGCACGCGCTACCGCTGGTGGGTCGCCACCTGCAGGTGATTGCCTCCACCCTGCCCGACGTGGTGGGAGCAACCGCGCGGGCGGGTATTCATCCGCTGCGCCAAAGCGCGCAAGTGCAGGCGCTGGTGGGCGCCACCAACGGAAACGGCGGCGCCCACTAACAGCATCTTTGGGTGCGCCGGGAACGGCACGCAACTCAATTTTCCCCATCATCGCGGCATTCTCGTCTCACCTAAACGGTGACCTAGGTATTGCTCTGAGCATTATTACTGTGGTAGTCTTTCGGTAACAGTCCCTGGCCGTTGACCTCTCCGCTGATAAGGAGTGTTGCCGATGACCGGGACTTTTTATTTATAGTCGCGAGGTGAATGTCAATGGTGACGCAACCGGATCGTCAACGTCAGTGGATAGACCCTATTCAAGTCCGGAAACAGGTTGTTACCGCCATCATTGTAGACGGTGGCTTTTATCGAAGGCGGGCTCGTGTGCTTTTCGGAGAGAAGGAGGCAGCTGCTCGGGCCGAGGAGCTTCTTATCTATTGCCGTCGCCACATTCGCCAGGCTCAAGCTTCGCTCTATCGAATCTACTACTACGACTGCCCTCCCTCTGAAAAAGTCATCTTCCATCCGCTAACAAGAAGGCAAGTTAATCTGCGCCAGAGTTCTGAATATAAGTGGATGACCGATTTCCTTCTAGCCCTTACTAAGAAACGTAAAGTAGCGTTACGCCGCGGAGAAGAACTCGAGACACAACATGGCTACACATTGAGAACGGAACCACTAAAAAAATTGTGTAGCGGAGCTATAACTATTGATGATCTAAGCGAAGAGGATTTTTCTTTAGACATAACCCAAAAGGGCGTGGACATGAGGATTGGGCTGGACATTGCGTCAATTGCTCAGACCGGTATCGTTAATCAAATCATTATGATTTCGGGGGATAGTGATTTCGTGCCTGCCGCCAAGCATGCGCGGCGCTGCGGTATCGACTTCATACTGGATCCGATGTGGGCACGCATCTCGGACAGCCTCAGCGAGCACGTCGACGGGGTATTCCAGGCGGTGCGACGGCCTCCGTACAATGAGGGCGATCCGCTTTACTTCGACGCCGATTTGAAAGAGAGTGAAGGCGGGTTGCTTGACCCCGACTTGTAAGATGCGCCGAAGACAGGGACGGGGTCCCCTAAGAGAATGGCTCATAAAGCATTCTCCTAGAAGACCCCGCTGCCTAAATCGCCCGAATAGTGCTAGACGCTGGATAGTTCAGACGTAAGTGCCACGCCCTGCAACGCTACCGTTTAAGGTGGCGCGGTTAGCGCTGCAGCCAGGCTTGCATTTCCATGCGCTGCCCGGTGTAGAACGGGGTGTCGATGCGGGTGTAGACGCGCGCTTCTACTTCGCGTTGCTTACGCAGTACGCCCATCACCCGGTCCAGGGTGTCGGCCTCTAGTGAGAGCGTCCACTCATAATCGCCCAGCGCGAAAGCCGCCAGGGTGGAGACCTTCACGTCCAGGTAGTCGCGCCCATTCATGCCGTGTTCGCGCAGCATAGCGCGCCGCCGGTTGGGGTTGAGGTAGTACCAGTCCAGGGTACGCACGAACGGGTAGACCGCCAGCCATTCGCGCGGCGCCGCCCCCGCCAGGCAGGCGGGCAGGTGGCGAGCGTCGAACTCCGCGGGGATATGCGCACTCATGGCGTTCCACACCGGCTCCAGGTGCTGGCCCAAACGAGAGGCCCGCAGTGCCCGGTAGGCCGCTTGGATCTTATCGGCACTGTCGGCGTAGAACCACACCATGAAATCAGCGCCCGCCTTGAAACCTTCGACATTGTAGAAGCCGCGCACCTGCGTGCCGGTGGCAGCGATGGCATCTTCGATTTCTTTCGCGAGGGCGGGGGCGTCCTCGCGCTGGAGCCGCTGGGTATCCAGGTCGCGAGTGTCAGCGAAAACGGCGTGGAGGAAGAAGTGGTCCTTGGCGTTGACTTCGTCCGGATCCACCGCGTGGTCGCGCGGGTCGACGGGGCCTTCCTGGTGGCCAGTGGGGTGCGGATGATGGTCGGCGCCGGGATGACCGCCAGGGTGGCCAGTGGGGTGCGGATGGTGGTCGGCGCCGGGATGACCGGGGCGGTGACCGCCCTCGTTATTCGGCGCACCTGCGCCCGGGTGACCCGGATGCTGGGGATGGTCGTGATGATTCATGGTGTCCTCCTTGGACGCGGTGAGGGTTTGAGAAATCGCGGGGGCCGGAGCAGCTCCGGGGCGCGGCAAGCAACAAATGTCAGGCTGGTCGTGCCAGGGGTGGCCACTTAGGTGCGGGTCCAAGCCGGCCCGCGCCCGGGCGGCACGGGCGGAAAGTAAATCTACGAGGGCGTCAATGAACTGCGGGGCAACCCCGGCGGTGGCGGCGCGTTCAAACTCCAAGCCACACTCGCCCGCAGTTTCCGCCGCCTCGGTATCCAGGTCGTGCACCACTTCCATGTGGTCTTGGATGAAGCCAATGGGCGCCACCATCACCGCGGTTTCGCCGCGAGCTTTGGCCGCCTCGATGGCGTCATTAACGTCCGGTTCCAACCAGGGAGCCTGCGGCGGGCCCGAGCGTGAACAGTAGCAAAGCTCCCACTCCAACTCGTCGGCTCCCGGCACCTGGGGTAGCAAAGCCTCGATGTGTTCCAAGTGCTGGCTGGCGTAGTCGTGACCATCCAAGTCAGAAGCCAACTGCATCCCGGTGGGAATTGAGTGAGTGACAAACAGCAGGTAGGGCTTATCCGCCCCGCGCTGGCGCAAACGCTCCAGCGCCTCGGCCACCGCCTGCGCGTTGGCGGCCACGAACCCGGGGGCGTCGTAGTAAAGCGGGGCGCGCTCCACCTGCACCTCACTGGCTCCCGCCACGCCCTCGTCAATGAGTTGCTGGCGAGCTTTGAACACGTCCTCGCGATACTGGCGGCACCCGGAGTAGGAAGCGTAAGCGGCGGTGGGCAACATCAAGATGCGCCGGTGCCCGGCGTGGATCATGGCGCGCAAGGTGTCTTTGAAGAACGGGTGCCAGTTGCGGTTGCCCAGGTAGACGGGAACCTGTGAGCCCGCCTCGCGCAAGCCCTGCCGCAGGGCGTTAAGAAGTTCGTTGGTGCGGGCGATGATGGGGCTGACGCCGCCGTAATTCTCGTAGTGGGTGGCCACCTCCATCAGGCGCTCGTCGGGGACCCCGCGCCCGCTGGTGGCGTTACGCATGAACGGCAGCACCGCGTTGGGGCCGTCGGGGCCGCCGTAGTTGCAAACCAAGATGGCGTCGTAAGGGGCCAACGGATCGGCCGCTCCCACCGCGTCGGCCCGTGCGTCAGTGCCCGGAGCGTGGGCGAGGGCGGAATCGGCGTTGGCCGTGCCCGCCGCGTCGGGGCGCATGGGGGATGGGGGTAGGGTCACAGTTTCTCCTTCATGCTGGTGTCCGAGTTGATACCCGTAAGTAGTTCGAGGGCTGCCACAAAGTCCGCGGCACTACCCGCCGCCCCGGCAGCCTTCGCCGCGATGGTGGGGTGGTGCAAAATCCGGTTGGTGAGCCGCCGCAGCGCGCGCTCCACGTCCGCGGCCTCCAGTGCGCGTTTCGGTAGGTGGGCCAGTTCGTCCTCCACCAGTTCCTGCACGGCGCGGCGCATCGACACGATCACCGGGTCGATCAGGCGCGCCGCCTGCAGCTGCTGATACTCACCGGCGACTTCACGCGCAATCGCCCGCGCCCGCTCAGTCACCTCCGGTGCCAGTTCTGGCACCAGGGAGCGCACGGCCTCCAGGTCCACCAGTTCCACCCCGGGAATGTGGCCCACTTGCGGGTCCACGTCGCGCACCACCGCCAGGTCTAAAATCACCAGGGGGCGAGGGCGGTGCGGCTGGGCCCGCATCCCCGCCTGGAGGTGGTTGAAAGTGACGGTGGGACTGCCGATACCACGGCAGGAGATGATCAGGTCCGAGCGGGCCAGTACCGCCCCGAGTTCGGCGTTGCTCACTGCCGTCAGTTCCCGTCCGGCAGCGAACGCCTGGGCGCGCCCAGAGTTGGAGTGCACAAAAATACGCTCGCACCCGCGCGCTTGCAGCTGCGTCACCACCGCCCCGGCGTAGGAGCCGGTACCAAACAGCGTCACGGTGGCTTGCCGGTAGTCCCCGATGAGGGCTTCCACGTGGGAAAGTGCCACCGCCGCCACCGACCGGCCCATCCCCGACAGTCCGGTTTCTTTTTCCACCAGGCGCGCAGCTTTCAACGCTGCATCAATGGCGTCGGCGAGGGCGGGGGTGATGGTTTCTAAACGGCGTGCGCGGCGGGCAGCGTAGCGCAGTTGCCCGGTGATTTCGCGCTCCCCCACCACCATGGATTCCAGGCCGCAAGCGAGTTCACACAGGTGGGTGATCAAGTCTTCCCCCTGGTATTCGCGTGCCTGGATGGGTGGTTGGGGTCCCACCGCGGTGGCTTGCGCCAAAGTGGTGCGCACGTCGCTGGTGGCGGCATCCAGCTGGGGGGTGTCGATGAGGATTTCGATGCGGTTACAGGTGGCGAGGACGACGCACCCGTCGATGCTGTCGGCTGCAGTTAGTCGGGTTTCTAGGTCGGCTTGCGCCAGGGGGCTGAGTACCTCAACGGCCGCGAGGTCATGGTCGCGGTGATTTATGGAAAATAGTTTCAGTCCCACAGTGTCCTTATCCAACCATTTTTTCTTTCATCTTTCCTCATTTTGGATGGTATTTTTCGCGGACATTGCGTCAGCAAACAATAGTTGAGCTGCGCGTATCGTAATTACCTTGAGTTTCAGACTTTCCTGACACCGTGTCACCTTCCACCCAACCACCTTCGCGCCCCCTGAACACCGTATTGCCATTTTCAATACCGCCCGGTAATGGGGTTTTATAAACCGTTATTTCCAGCATTTTTACCGACTTTAAGGCATAATCTCCCTGGGACTGCCCACCCGCCCTAGCTAACAAAATAGGTAGTAAACGTTGACTCCAAACCTCCTCACCGCCCTCGCCGGCACCCGCCCCAGCACCCTTCCGGTATGGTTCATGCGCCAGGCGGGCCGTTCCCTGCCCGAATACCGGCAAGTGCGCGCCGGGATCCCCATGTTGGAATCGTGCTTGCAGCCCGACCTCACCGCGGAAATCACCCTCCAACCGGTGCGCCGCCACGACGTGGACGCGGCGATTTTCTACTCCGACATCATGATCCCGCTCAAGCTCGCCGGCGTGGGGGTGCAGATCGTGCCGGGCGTCGGACCCGTCCTCGAAAATCCCATTCGCAGTGCCGAGGACGTGGCGAACCTACCAGCTCCGGAGCTGTTGGATGCATCTGCGATTTCGGAAGCGGTGCGCCTGATCCGCGCCGAGTTGCCCGCGTCGAAAGCGTTTTTAGGTTTCGCAGGGGCGCCTTTCACGCTGGCGGCTTACCTGGTGGAGGGGCGCCCGTCGAAGGACCACTTGCGGGCCCGCGCCATGATGCATGCGACCCCGCAAGCGTGGGACAAGCTGGCGTCTTGGTGCGCGCAAGTGTCGAACCAGTTCCTGCAGGTGCAAATAGAGGCCGGGGTGGATGCGGTGCAACTGTTTGACTCCTGGGCCGGGGCGCTCTCGCGCGCCGACTACCAACACCTAGTGGCCCCTTATTCGCAGGCGACGATTGCGAACCTGTCGGCTCCGGTGATCCATTTTGGAACCCAGACGGGGCATTTGCTGGATCTGATGGCGGGCATCGGGGTGGATGCTTTGGGGGTGGATCACCGCACGGCCTTGGCGGAGGCGGCCCGGGTGGTGCCGGGCCTGCCGCTGCAGGGGAATATTGACCCGGCGCGTTTGTTTGCCGGACGCGAGGCGCTGCAGCGCCACGTGCGTGAAGTGGTGAAGTCGGGCTTCGCAGCGCCGGCCCACATCGTGAACTTGGGGCACGGGGTGCCGCCGGAAACTGATCCGGGAGTGCTGACCGAACTGGTGGCCTTCATTCACTCCCTGCCCGCCGCGCCCGTTTCCGGGGCCGCGCCAGCGCGCGGGTCCTCCCCCGATCCCACTCCCTCCTCCCCCTCCGACTCTGCACCCTCCCCCTCCGACTCTGCGCCCTCCCCCAACCCCAACCCCAGCCCCGCGGAAGGAAACTGCTGATGCAAGCCGACCTGATCGTCCTCGGCGGTGGACTAGCTGGCCTGTGCGCCGCCTACCAAGCCACCCAACTGGGGTTGCGCCCCCTGCTGGTGGAGTCGCGCGGGCGTCCCGGTGGGCTGATCGCGGCCGCGCGCCTGGGTGGGGTTCCCTTCGACATTGGCGCCGAGTCCTGGGCTACGCGCTCCCAGGCGGTGAATGACCTGGTGGATGAACTCGGCCTGGAGGTCACCAAACCGACCGGGCGTTCGTGGGTGTGGAACCAAGACACGGCGCGCGCCTACCCGATTCCCGACGGGGTGCTCGGTATTCCCGCTGACCTAGACGCCCCGGAGGTGGCGGCCGCGATTGGCGCTGCGGGGGTGGAACGGGCCCGCGCGGACCTGACCGCCCCGGTCACGGATTTGCCGGCAGATTTCGGTTCCCTGGTGCGCGAGCGTCTGGGTGAGGCCGTCCTCGACCACCTGGTGCGCCCCATCGCCGGGGGTATCCACACGGCCGACCCGACGCTGCTTTCAGCGGATACGATTGCCCCTGGGTTGCGTGATTTGACGCGCGAAACCGGGTCCCTGCTGCGGGCCGCGGCCGAGCTCACGCGCCGTAGCCCCAGCCCGAAGGTGGCGCAAACTTACGGCGGCATGTTCCGCCTGGTGGAGGCTTTGGAAGAGCGCATCGTGGGGGCCGGCGGCACCGTTTTGGTGCGTCACGCGGTCACCGGGTTGGAACCCATTTCCGGCGAGGACGGTCGCTGGCGGGTGCGTATCCAACCCACCGAACGCGGCGCTGACCCGGCGGCCGACCCGGTGCCGACGGGCCCGGTGGCGCAGTGGGAAACCGCTCGCCTGGTGGTGGCTTTGCCTGGCCCGGCCGCCCAGCAGCTACTGGGCGAAAACCTGGATTTGCCGACCTGGGAGCTGCCGCTGGGCGCCCCCATCGCCCACCAAGTTTTAATGCTGGACGCCCCGGTACTTTCTAGTGGGCCACGCGGGTCGGGGGTGTTGATAACCGCGCCGACCCGAGCTGGGCAGGTCAGTGCGAAAGCGGTGTCTCACCTGTCGTTCAAGTGGGGTTGGATGCGGGAAGTACTGCCCCCTGATCGCCACATTTTGCGAGTTTCTTACGGCCGGGCGGGCGAGCCCTACCCCCAACCCACGGTGGAACAAGCGGTGGAGGATGTGAACGCTGCTTTGGGGGTGAGCTTGACTCCTGACCAGGTGGTGGCCTCAATGCTGGTGCGCTGGGATGGGCAGCTAGCTCCCCCCACTCCGCGTCACCGCACGCAAGTAGCCAACTTCCAAACCGCCCTCGGCAAATATGCGGGTCTGCGGGTGACGGGCGCCTGGGTGGCGGGCTCTGGTTTCGCCTCGGTGGTGCCGCATGCGCGCGCCGCGGTTAGGCAGATCGCATGAGGCCGCTGCGGATCGGGACGCGCGGGTCCACGTTGGCGCTGACGCAGACGACCACGGTGGCGCGGGCGCTAGAAGAGTTGGGCGCGCAGGTGGAAATCGTGCGCGTACACACCCAAGGCGACGTGGATCCGGCGTCGCTGGCGCAGTTGGGTGGGGTGGGAGTTTTCGCCGCCGCGCTGCGGTTGGCGTTGCTTTCTGGCGAGTGCGATCTGGCGGTTCACAGTTTCAAGGACCTCCCCACGGCTCCGGTGCCGGGTCTGACGGTGGCGGCGGTTCCGCCGCGCGCTGACTTCGCTGACGTGGTGGTGTGCCGCGACGGGTTGAACTTGGCGTCGCTGCCTGCGGGCGCGCAGGTGGGGACGGGTTCTCCGCGCCGAGCTGCCGCGGTTTTGGCTGCTCGCCCTGACTTGCAGGTGGTTGATATTCGCGGTAATGTCGCCACCCGGCTGGGGCGGGTGCGCGGGTTGGAAAACGAAAGCGAACGCGGCGGCGCCGGTGACCTGGACGCGGTGGTGTTGGCGCGCGCCGGCTTGCAGCGCTTGAGGTCGAAGTGGGCGCAGTGCGCCACCTTACCGGCCTTGCCCGCTCCCGCGCAGGGGGCGCTAGCCATCGAAGCGCGCATCGATGACAGGGAAGTTCTAGAGCTGTTGGCGAGCCTGGATGATGCCGCTTCGCGCGTGTGTGCGGGGGCGGAGCGCGCGGTGCTGGCGGGGTTACAAGCTGGTTGCGCCGCCCCAGTGGGCGCGTTGGCAACCTATCACGAGGGCGAGTTGTGCCTGCGCGGGCAAGTGCTCAGTACTGACGGGGTGCGGCAGGTGCAGTGTGAGCGTCGCGCTGTACTGGTGCTGCCTGCGACCTCGCGGTCAGTGGACCCCACCGCGCAGGACGGCAACCCGCCGGTGCAGGATCGTCCCGGCCGCGCATCGAAGGACGCCGTGCCCGCCGCTACGACTGCACCCGCCACTGCTCTACCGCCCGGCCGGGTTTCCAGCCGCGCGGATTTGGATGTTTTCGCCACCGACCTCGGAATGTCCCTGGCTGAGGACCTGCTGGCGGCGGGCGCGGGCGAGATCACTAACTTGCAGGCGTCGCGCTCCCCACGTGAGCGGGACCGCCGTTGGGGTGGGGCAGGCCCGGAGGTGAGTGACCGCGGCCGTCCCCTGTTGGGCCGCACGGTGTTCTTGCCGCGCCCACCCGGTGACCATCTGGCGGCGGCGTTAGAGCAGGCGGGGGCGCGCGTACTGGCTCACCCGCTGACCACCACCGAGTTGGTTCCCCCTCCCGGTTCCGGGGGGATTAATCCGGTGCGAGCAGCCTTGCGAGAGTTCGCGCAAGGGTCGTATTCGTGGGTTTTCATCACTTCGGGACGCACGATTTCTGCTTTGGCCGCGCACGCCGCGGGCATGGATTACGATGACGAGGCCGATCCGGCGGCCTTGGCGAAGCTGGTGCGGGCAGCCACTGCGGCGGGCACGCAGTTCGCGGTGCTTGGCGACGCCAGCGCGGACCGATTGGAGGAGTTGGGCGCCCGCGTGGGTGTGGTGGTGTCCGGTAAGGCCACGGGTGCGCGCCTAGCGAAGGAGTTCTTGGATCGCGGTGGGGATCCGGCGTGCCAGTATTATGGGCGCGCCTGGTTGCCGGCATCCGCGTTGGCTTCCCCGGTGTTGGGCGAGGCGTTGAGCGGAGCCGGCTGGGTGGTGGATCGCAGCGCGGTGTACACCACGGTGACAGTGCGTTCGGTGCCCGAGTCGCTGCGCACCGCGTGGGATCACGGGATGGTGGAGGCTGCGGCTTTCACCGCTGGGTCCAATGTGCGGGCTGCCGCGCAGCTGCTGGGCGCGTTGCCGTCCACTACCAAGCTGGTGGCGTTCGGCGAGCCCAGCGCGCAAGTGGCGCGCGAGTGCGGCTACTCGGTGGCTGCCATAGCGGCGGAGCAAACCCCGGCCGGTCTGGTAGAGGCTGTGGCCCATGCGTTCCAGGTATCGGAGCAGGGGCAGTCGTGACCGCCCTCGCTCACTCCCCGGCAACTGGCTTCCCCGCCCGCGCTGCCACCTGCCGCCCCGCCCTCGCAAATCTTTCCAATTATTGACTTTCTGACGTAAGGACCAACCATGATTGATTCGCCGTTTTTGCGCCCGCGTCGCCTCCGCACCACCCCTGCCATGCGCCAGCTGGTGGCGGAAACTCGTGTCCACCCGCGGCAACTGATTTTGCCGGTGTTCGTGCGTGACGGGATCGACTCCCCGCAGGCGATTTCCTCCATGCCGGGACAGTTCCAACACACTTTGGATTCGATCCGCGCTCTGGCCGCCGAGTGTGCGCAGGCGGATATCGGGGGGATCGACCTGTTCGGCGTGCCGCGTGATGAGGATAAGGATGCGCGTGGCTCGGTGGCGTGGGCCGAGCACGGGATCCTCAACCGCGCCCTGGCGGCGGTACGCAGCGAGGTCGGCGATGCGCTGGTGGTGATGGCCGATACCTGCCTTGATGAGTTCACTTCCCACGGTCATTGCGGTGTGCTCACCGACGATGGGCGCGTGGATAATGACCAGACTTTGCAGCTGTATGCCGACATGGCGGTGTCTCAGGCCGCGGCTGGGGCGCACGTGGTTTCCCCCTCGGGCATGATGGATGGGCAGGTGCGGGTGATCCGCGAAGCCCTGGATGCTGCCGGCCACCAGGAGGTGGGGATTTTGGCGTATTCGGCGAAATACGCTTCAGCGTTCTTCGGGCCGTTCCGCGACGCGGTGGGTTGTTCGCTGCAGGGGGATCGTAAGACCTACCAGCAGGACCCGGCGAACCGGCGCGAGGGCGTGCGTGAAGCCCTGCTGGACATCGACGAGGGTGCCGACATGGTGATGGTGAAGCCGGCTGGCTACTACTTGGACGTGGTGGCGGACGTGGCGGCGGTTTCCCCGGTGCCGGTGGCTGCCTACCAGGTGTCGGGTGAGTACGCCATGGTGGAGGCGGCGAGTGCGAACGGGTGGGTGGACCGCGACCGCGTGGTGCGCGAGTCCGTCACCGGCATTATCCGCGCCGGCGCCGACCTGGTCCTTACCTACTTCGCACTCGACCCTGCCCTGCGCGATTAGCTGCGTAGTTTTCCACGAGGGCGGTGTGGTTCCTGGAAAGACGCGTGAGCTCGGCGATGTAACTGCCACAATTGGCGCAGTTGATTGCGCACTTACTCTAGCGTCCTCCCGTTTACGATTTGTCCCGCATAGAGTTCCCGAATAGGAGAGGTGACACTCGCAGCCGTGTTCCTGCTGCTCTTGATCAGACGATCCATGTGCGCAACAGCGCGCTCGCAGACCTTCTCAACCGGTACCCTAACTGTGGTGAGGCCACTGACGGCAACTGCAAGCCCAAGGCCGTCACATCCTGTTACAGCAATATCTCCGGGTATTCGGTAGCCTGTTCCCTGCGCCCTGACCATGAACTCAAGCGCTCTAATGTCATTAGCGAACATGATCGCAGTGAAGCGATTAGCGCTAATGCCGTCTTGAACGCGCTCAAACATCGCATCATGATCGTCAAACAGCTTAGCTCCGCGGATACGCGTCACAGCAATCCCCGCCTCACTCAAGACTTTCACCATTGTTGTTGTCCGAATATGCTCAGCGGGCGAAACAAACTTGGGTGTGACAGCTACCGCGACCCGTTTGTGACCGGCAGCTATCACTGTTTGAGCAAGCATGATTCCATGCTGTGCCTCGTCGTAGCCAACAACGTTCAGATCAAGTCTCGGTTCCTGCCTAGGAAGGACGATAGTGGGTACTTGGTGAGCATAATGGAGTATGTCCTGCGCCGCTATGAGCCCAGAAGCGACAAATAATCCCGCCGGCCTCAGGCTAACGAGACGAGACAGCTGAATTTCTTCGCGCCGCTGTTGCGACGTTTGCCCAGTCGACATAGTGGTAATGAACAGTCCTCGTTCGCTCGTGGACTGGAGGAGGGATTCATTCAACGTCGCGTACATCGGATTTCTCGCATCTCGGAGAAGCAAACCGATCAGAGCTGAGGATCTGCGTGCAAGTTGAGTTGCTGCCTCGTTACGCACGTAACCAAGCTTCCTGCACGAGGCGAGAACCCTCTCGCGCGTCTTGGCGTCTACGGGGGTTTCACCAGAAAGGACACGGGAGACCGTTGCGCGTGACACCCTAGCATCGCGCGCAACGGTCTCCATAGTTATGCGCAAGGAAGATCTTGCCACTGTCTGTCCTTTGCTAGCGTCCCCAAAATGCTTCTTATCAGATTCATTCTAAGGTCACTCGGACAGATATCGCTCAAGTAGCCAAGGCCAATCCGTTTGGATGATGTCTGCGCCTAAGTCCCGTAGCTTTCCCCAGCCTGCGTCAGGTGAAACGAAGATGGATGTCTCATCATCCATCCCCGCACACAGCGCTCTGTTGTCTTCGAGATTTATCGCATTAAACCAAATCGCAAAGCCAGAACGCCTCAGCTCACTTAACAGGTTGGGATCCAACAGCTCGCTTTCTGAGTCGGCCGCTAGGATTTCAAAGCCGACCAGGTTTACGTCATCGGATCGTGAAAGCCCAGCTTCTAGATCTTCTCCTGTCCGTACAATGCCGATGTAGGGGAACGCACTCGCCGCCTGTATGAGGTGGTGAATGCTTTCAGCGGAAGGGTTGGACTTGAGAATCATCATCTCAGGGTCCCCCCATTGTGCTAGGTCATCTAGGAAACCGTCACACCAGTATCTTTCTGATCGATCGATATTGATGAAGATTTCTCTATTGTCCGCGAGGACTGATTGGACTGTTTCGACGCGACCAAGCTCATAGGATCCGTATTGTTGGTACCAGCGGTCGCGAATCTCGCTGCTCGACAGATGCTTCAAACTGTCAGGACGGTTCAGTCTACAAGCCTCATAACCATCATGAAATGTGAAGTAATCTCCATCCTTACTTCGGAGCACGTCTATCTCTACAATGTCAGCACCACTCATTACCGCTGCCTTGACCGCGGCAGAAGTGTTTTCCTGCACCATTCCGCTGGACGTTCCCCGGTGAACAGCGATAAGCGGCTTGTTAACCCGCCGTGCTTCGAGCAAGCGGCTCCGGAATCTATCGCTCATTTCCCTCTCCATTTGCGAACACGCTTCTTAAGATTCTTGTGGTCGCCGTACACGGCCCAAACCGTAATGGCCGAGACAATCATGAGGAGCACGGTGTACACAAAGATCAACGCCGTGCTGTCTTGAATAGTCTCTTCAGACGTAACCTTCTTGATCACTATGCCTAAGGGTTTGAGAACCGGATGAGATAGGAACGCAGTGACGTTAAACTCCGCGAGAAGAGAGTTAAACGACAGCGCGCCAACAGCGAGAGCTGTCGGTAATACCAGAGGCAGCAGAATCTTACGCAGGGTATAGAAGCTTGATGCCCCAAGCATCGACGCCGCCTCTTCGAGCGAATCCGAAATGCCGGAGAAAGAAGCTTTCAACAGGCGGAACGTAAATGGAATTTTCTCGATTATGTAGCCGATCAACAGTAAGACAGTAGTTCCTGTTAATACCAGATTGCCGACAATCAAGTGCTTCTCAGAATATGTGAGGATAAGACCAAGTGCTAGCAGAATTGCCGGCAGCACCCAAGGAATATGGAGAAGATACTCTAAGAGAGTGGTTATCGTGTTGTGGAACTTATGCACCATCCTAGCTGCTAAAAGGATCATGAATACCACGATTACTGCTGCAAGTACCGAGTAGGTGATTGACACAAGTAGCGGCTTGTAGCCACTGGGATCAGTCAAAACTAGAATATAATTCTTGAGTGTAAATGAATCGAGGGTGATATTTGCAGTTTGAATGGCGTATGCATTAGTAAACGAAAATATCACGATCATCACAGGCGGGATCATGTAGATAACAAAAAGTAGATAAGCAATCGCATGAACGATTATATTCGCTACTTTGTTATCTATCTTTTGCTTCTGCATGACCGATGGAACCTTCGAGACTGAGAAGTAATGCCCAGAACGTTCGAGACGGTTAAGGATGGCCACCAACAACATCGTCGCCAGACCTAGGAAGAGGGCTAACCCTGCAGCTAGGTCTCGCGACCCCGGCGTATTCGCAAACGTCAGAATTATTGGTGCAATAGTCTGGAATTCCTCACCGCCCAGAATCAACGGCGCCATCAGAGCATTGAGTCCTCCGAGGAAGGTAAGTACTGTGATCGCAAAGATCATCGGTTTCAGAACCGGTAGCACTACCTTACGGAGCGTTTGCCACGGTGACGCCCCCATCATTCTCGCAGCTTCGATAGTTTGGTAGTCAACTTTCGAGATTGCGGCGGACAGGAACAGCATGTGATTACCGGTAGTCGCAAAGGTCATGACGAAGACAACAGCGAACATGCCAGAGAACCAGTGCGGATCCATGTTCGGAAACGCTTTTAGGAGCAGCGTCGTGAAGTAACCATTTTGCCCATATATAAACTTGTAGCCGGATACTAGCGTGATGCCACCGTAAATAAGTGAAGTAGCATAACCCGCCCACAGTATCTTGGCGCCTTTAATGTCGAAGTAGCGCGTTACCAGGACGATGAAAATGCCAGTGACATTCACCGTGACACTCAACGCCACAGCTAGCATGAAGCTATTCTTAAGAGAGCTAACGGCTCTGTGACTCTGAAACAGGCGGTCAAAAACTCGTAAGCTTAGCTGTCCATCGACTACGAAAGCGGAGGACAACAAGCTCATTGTTGGCATTATTAAGAAGGCTATAATAAACCAACCTAATGCTATAAGCGTTATTACATTTAACGGACTTGACAGCATTATCGCCATAGACCGGCGATTCTTGGAGATGCGACTGCTCACGACCCGTCACTCCCTGTATTACCGGATTTTTCTGATTCGCGCGATCCAGGTGGAGCAAAAGCCGCAGAGCTTTCTTTGTCATAGGTCAGAATGTCGGCTTTATCAATAGCCATTGTGACCAATGCATTCGGCTCAAGAATCGTGCTTCCGTCTTCTTTGGTAATCACCTGCATGGGCTCTGGTCCGCCATAATCAACGAGATAAGTACTCGTAGTGCCCTCGTATCGTTGATTCAGCACTTGACCTTCGAACTGTACGAAGTCCGGCGGACAGTCCTGATCGGGACTAAGAAGATGGACACGTTCAATACGTACGTACGCGTTTTGGTCGCCGAGGTCGAGGCCCTTGCTAACAAGACTGGCTGTCGGCAGACGATTTGCGTCTCCAATAAAGTTACAGACGAACTCTGTTTCTGAACGCGAATAGACCTCGCGGGGTGTGCCAACCTGCTCGATCTTTCCCGCGTTCATAACAGCGATACCATCGCTCATTGTCAGAGCTTCCGATTGGTCATGAGTTACATATACCGAGGTGATGCCGAAGTGTTGTTGCATCTCCTTCAACTGAATCCGAAGCTGGTGACGAAGCTTAGCATCCAGGTTCGAAAGCGGTTCATCTAGTAGGAGGATTTTAGGTCGCATCACTAACGATCGGGCGATCGCAACGCGCTGCTGTTGACCACCCGAAAGCTCACCAACATTGCGCTCGAGCTGCCTGTCGGTTAACTCCACTTCTTTGGCTATGTCCTTGACACGTTGGTCAATTTCATCCCTGCTGAGCTTCTTGACCTTCATGCCGAAAGCAATGTTGTCGTACACACTCATCGTCGGAAATAGCGCGTAGTTTTGGAAAACCATCCCAATTTCGCGTTTGTCAGATGGCGTTTTGGTTACATCCTTGCCGTCGATAAAGATCTTACCTTTGGAGGGTCTCACCAAGCCTGCTAAAGCTCGCAGCGCAGTGGTCTTTCCGCATCCTGACGGGCCTAAGAGGGTGAAAAATGCCCCTTCGTCGATATCTAAGGATAGATCTGGTATCGCGATGAAGTCGTCGAATGAGACTTCAACGTTCTCGAAGCGAATCAAAGCTCATCCCTCACTTCACGTACTTAAGTTGGATTTCCTCAATCCACTTATCAAGATTCTCGGCAATTAATCCCCAGTCCAGTTCCTGTTCTTGGAAGGAGTCAGTAAATTCAATGACATCCGAATCACCCAAAGGTACTGCGTCTTTATTCGTGGGTGCCGTACCAAACTCTTTAGACCATGCTCCTTGCATCTCAGCGGCGCCGAACCAATCAATAAATTCCTTGGCTTTTTCGGGGTTCTTTCCGCCCTTGATGAGTGCGATGGACTGACGAACCATAGGAACCCCTACCGGAGGACGTACGGCATCCGATTTAATGTCGTATTGCTTTTCACGCGTCTTCTTTCCAGCGAGCCACATTTGTCCACAGTCCACCTCAGAGTTCTTCATCCGGGCAAAAAGGTCAGTGCCTTCAACAGCGCGCGAACCGTGAGCAAAGTATTGCTCGACGTTGCTCCAGCCTTCATCGGAAATCCCGAGCTTACCGTTAGGATCGGCGTAGCGGGAGAGTATCGAGGATAGTACCACCTGCGTAGTCGCGCCTCCCAGAGCCGCAGGAACTTCGTATCGCTTATCAAATTCGGGCTTGGTCCAAAGGTCCAACCAGTCAGTCGGTTTAGAAGCAGCTGCCGTATTACACACGAGCATGATGGGTTCACGAACGATTGGCCAGAAGGTCTTTGAGGGGTCCACGCTGCTCGTGTCAACCTTATCTGACCAAGAAGGGGTATTAGGCTCGACAATGTCCTGCGCGAGGAGTCGTTGGAAATAAATGTCATTCAAGCCAAATACTACATCTGCTACGGGATTACTCTTCTCAGCGACAAGACGGTTATAGACGTCCCCGCCGCCAAGATCCACCAGTTGAAGGGTGAATCCTGCTTCGTTTGCTTTTTCAGTCAGCCACTCGGCCCTGCCGTCCGTTAACGAGTTTGAGTACACCGTGATGGCTTCACTGCCACCTGGATTTAAGACGGAGGAACAGGCGGTGGCCCCAACCGAGGCCAAGGCAACAGTTGCACACACAGCCGAGAGTCGTTGTATCGATCCCATCTTTGGGTCTCCTTGTTACTAGGAAGCGATCTTCAAAGACACTTCAAATTTCATCACTGAAATGAACTCGCGTACAGCATTGCAGTTAGAGGATGTACGCGCGTACATTAGAATGATAACCATATCTCAGGTCGGCAGACAAGCATTTTGACCGGTGGGCAGTTGCCCTATTCGTACGGGCCGACCCCGGGCCGCAGTTGCCATCGCGCCACGAGTGTGCGGACGGAGATACTTGACCAGTTGATAGGAGTCGTAATTGCCAACTATTCTTGCCAGCGTCCCGACAGACCAGTTTCTTATGGTGACCATGGCATTCCTACTGTGCTCCCTACTAGGGCTGGAGCGACACTTTCATCAGAAGAATGCAGGAGTTAAAACCCACGTACTGGTTGGGGTGGGCGCGTGTATTTTCACACTTGTTTCCGCTTATGGCTTTGGCCCGGTACTTGGTGATTCTGTTCGTCTAGACCCCTCTCGCATTTCAGCGCAGATTGTGTCCGGGATAGGTTTCCTTGGCGCAGGAGTCATATTCGTAAATAACGATACAGTCCGAGGCCTTACGACGGCCGCGACAGTGTGGCTGTCGGCTGCGCTTGGAATGGCATGCGGAGCGTCGATGATTCCGCTAGCGTGTTACTGCTTGGCTATGCACTACTTGCTCGTCTTCATCATTGGTCCCTTAGCAAACCGCATGCCATCTGTGCACTCCAACACGCGAACCGTAGTTGAATACGAAGTTGGAATGGGCGTCCTGCGTAAACTAATGGTCCTAGCTTCAAGCCATGGATATAAGGCCACCGTCACCTCCACCAACTCAATTCGTACCGAGAAAGGGCGAGGCATGAGAGTTGTGATGAAGTTCGAAGGGCCACGACCACAAGCGGAGCTCTTAAGCACTTTTTCCCATGTACCTGGAGTGCTCGCAGTTGATGTAGTCCAGCGCGACGACCTTGATTAGGTAATGGGCATGGCCTTCTGGAGTCTGTACACAATCCTTGAGTCCCCTTACTTTTCAGTAGCAGGCAGATTCTCTTCTGATTTTGGAAGCGTCACGACAACAGTAGCTGCCCGCCTCTCACATTTGCCTACGATTCTTGCCGTCTCCCCATAGCCTTCCCCTGGGGAGCGATGAGCCCCGGACCTGCCATGAAGACAAATCCGGGGCTCACGCGATCGACCTCGCACATAACCAGAAGAGAAGCTAAATGCGATCCGCCGGCAGTTTTCCATGCTGGCGACTGAGAGGCGAGGAAAATCGGAACTCTTACCTCTCAGGGTCGTTTAGTTGGCTACTATCGAAGCCTTCTGTCGAGGATCAGTTGTCGACTGCCTTACGAACCTCGGGCGGATCGGGCCAGATCTGCATCGGGCCGTTGACCAGCGCAGTACCCTGCACGAAGAAGAAGTAGTAGTCGATGTTGTAGTCATCTAGCTTGCCACGAGGCACGTTGGGCGGCGGCATCACACCCTTGTTCGGGAAGAACTGCTTATCGGTTTCAAAGGTGTAGATAGGTAGGCGAGTCACGCCGTTTTCAGCGGTGATAGAACCGGTGTAGGTGGTGGTGTACGGGTAGTACGTGTAGGTGACGCCGTTGTGCGTGTACTGCTGGGTACCCTTCGAGGGGTCGGCAACCAGGTTGGACCAACCAGGGTTGTGGTACTTGTCAACCGTGTGGAAGTTCAGCTCATTGCTGGCGAACCACCAGGTCATCGTAACCTCACCAATCTTGGTGGAAGTGATGGTGTCCTTAATAACTACACCCGGGCCGGGGGGCTGGGAAGCAGGCTTAAGGCTGGACCATACGCGAAAGGGGCCAGGTGCCATCGCCCTCTTTCAGGCAGCTGCCACCGCAAGCCAAGGCGTTGGCTCCGCGATTAGCTATCAAGCGCAACCCTGGCACCGACACTTTCCGGGCGCGGGCCGCGCGGCTGGCCGTGACACGCACCAGCGCCGCCGCTCACCGAATTCACGGTGCGCGAATCAGTGCAGCGACTCGACCTGCAGGGTCTGGGTCATGACGTGGGTTCGCCCCGGCTCAATCGTCACCGCCTGGTCGCGGCAGTTCGCTGCTTCCACACATACGAACTCGCGCCACCGCCCCGGCCCGATCCCCGACATAGTGGCACCCAACTGTTCACCGGGATTCCACACCACGGTATTGGCCGACCCGGTTTTCGATGCCTTAATGGCCCGCTGCCACTGTTCATCGCGCACCCACACATCCGCCGAAGAGGTGTAGATCCGATCCACCCGCTGCCCAAAAGACACCGGTGGCTGGTTGAGCGAGGGTGTGACGTGGCGCGCCGGCGTCACCGTGGTGTCCACGTACGGGTCCCGTTCCAAGCCAGTGATGGTGACCTCCTGCGCGTCGCTGACCGCAATGTAGGTGTGCAGCGCAGCTTCGAAAGTAAAGGGCGCCGATCCCGTATTGGTGACCGCCAGTGACACTACTAAAGACTCACCAAACGTCGCGTCCAGTTGCGCCTGCCAACGGTCGGAACCGTCCTCGCCGGTGAAAGACGCGGCGCCAACGCTAGAATTTGGCGCGCCCGCGTCGGCGGACACGTCCTCGCTGTTGATGCGGTAACGGACCTGGCCGTCCTCGGCCCGCAAAACTTCCCACTGCGCGCCGCGCACCAGCCCGTGGTTGGGGCGCCGGTCGCCGGTGGGTCCCGAGCCAAACCACGGGAAGCAGATGGGGATGCCGCCGCGGTCGGGATATTCGGCGGTGGTCACGGGGTCGGACACCCACAGGATCGGGTGGTGAGAGCGAGGCTGCCAAGTGGCCACCATCGCTCCTAAGCTGAAAGCCGTGCCGACAGCGTTGTCGGACTCAAGAATCTGCATGCGCGCGCTACCCATACCCCCATGGTAGTGGGCGAAATCCGCCCCCCGGCGAGAATCGCGCGCCAAAATCAGCGGCACGTCAACGGCGCACTTTCACCATGCGCGAGGACGGAAACGACGTCGATGACGTGCCTGCGGGTACCAGCGGGGCGGGGCGGGGCGAGGTGGTAGCCCAGCGGGGCGGGGCGGGGCGAGGTGGTACCCCAGCGGGGCGGGGCGGCGTCGCCAGGCAAGCCCACCAAGCAGAGGTTGCTTATAACGTGGACGAGCACCCGCCCCAGCGCGTGACCCGAGTATCCTGGGTACCGCCCATTTCCGTGGCCGCTTGGCCGCGGCGCCCCACTTGCGATCAGGACCTCACACTTCCGAAAACCTCATGACACGCGAAAAACTCCAAGCCATAATCATTGCCGGACTAGCCCTGTTCGCCATGTACTTCGGTGCTGGGAACCTCATATTCCCAGTCATGATCGGGGTGGAAGCAGGCCCCAACCTAACTCCCGCTCTCACCGGCTTCATCCTCACGGGAGTGGCCCTCCCCGTCCTCGGTATGGTAGCAGTGGCGACTTCCTCCCGCGGTATCGACGGCCTCTCCCAACGCCTCGGCAAGCTCCCTGGCCTGGCATTTACGGTGGTGATCTTCCTGTCCACCGGCATGCTCTACGCCATCCCACGAGTCGCCACTGTCAGCTACGAAATGAGCGTAAAACCGCTACTGCTGGCCAACACCACCGCCAACAGCGCAACGAACACTGTGGCCGACGCTTCTGCTCTGCCGCTACTGGCCTACACCCTGGTGTTCTTCGCCGCCGCCTACGTCCTGGCCCTGAACCCCAAGGGGTTGATTGACCGTATCGGCAAGTGGCTGACCCCCGCGCTGCTGGCGCTGCTGGTCGCAATGATCGTGGCAGCCACGCTGCGCGGCGCACACCCGGCACCCACGCCAGCTCAAACCTACGCGCACGCTCCCTTGCCTAGCGGCCTAATCCAGGGGTACTTCACTATGGACGCCATCGCCTCCCTGGTGTTCGGGCTCGTCATTATCGATGCGCTACGCCGCCGCGGGTTCGCAAACGGTCGCCCCGTATTCGCCGCCACCGTGGGGGCTGGCATGATTGCGGGAGCCGCCCTCGTAGCCATTTACGTTGGGTTGGCGTTCATCGGCGCGCACGTGCACGAAGCGGAGGTCACCAACGGCGCCGCAGCCCTCACCTTAGCTGCCAACGAACTATTCGGGCGCGCCGGGCAAAGCATGTTCGGACTGATCGCACTGCTGGCTTGCCTAACCACCGCAGTGGGGCTACTGGGAGCGTCCTCATCGTACTTCCAAGGGCTCTTCCCCCAAGTGCGACGCCGGTACATGGTAGCGATCCACGTGGCCGTGTCCCTGGCGCTGGCGAACCTGGGGTTGGATGCCATTTTGGCGGTGGTGGCTCCCTTGAACCAACTTATCTATCCGGTGGCTATCAGCCTCATTGCCGTGACTTTGCTAGACATTCCCATTCCCCGGCGCCTGCACTATTCCTACCGCCTACCAGCGGCCGCAGCCGCCCTCGTCGGTGCCGGCGAAGCCCTATGGTCCACTCAGTTGCCGGCCTTCGCACCTTTGCGTTCCACCTTGGACCTGTTCCCACTCGGCAGCGTTCATCTGCCGTGGGTGGTGCCGGCGCTGCTGGGGCTAGCTGTCGGGCTGGCCTTGGATTTCAGCGCAGCCGCGCGGTCCAAGTGAGCGTCAAATACGGGATTTCTACCACGTCCTCGTCCCCGTATCCCAAATAGTCACGCAAGTACCAACGCAAGTTATCCTGCATCTTCACTCGGTTCGCCGCGTTGGAGCGCAAATACGAGGATCGAGTACGGGCCAACGCCATCACCGCGTCGGGTCGCAGCCGCGTGGTGAAGTGGGAAACATGCAAGTCAGGGGCAGTGAACCGCTCCCCCAGCTGCGGGGGTTTTTCCGCCCGATATACATCCCCCGAGCGCATGATGCGGGTGAGTCGGTGCACCCACGGCACCTCCACTTCCATTTGATTCGCCACGATCGCCACGCGCCCATCCGGCTCCAGGATCCGCGCGGCCTCCACCATTGCGCGCGGCTGGTCCAACCAGTGCCAACACTGCGCGTAAGCCACTAACCTGACGCTTTGTGCCGCGATCTGCGTGTGCTCGGCGCTGCCCGCCAGCAACTCCACCTCTCCACGAGCGAGCGGAGCAGCCAGGCTGGTTTCAAACTGCTGGCGCATCGCCGCCGCTGGCTCCACTGCCCGCACCCTAGCGCCGCGAGCCAGCAGTTGCGCGGTGAGGATCCCAGTTCCCGCGCCCACGTCCGCCACCCATTGGCCGGGTTCAAAATCATTTCCGAGGACGGTCGCCACCGCTTCGTCGGGATAGGAAGGCCGGAACTGGGTGTACTCCCCGGCGCCGCGTTCGAAAGCGTTGGTGGGAGCGGCCGGATCCCACGGTTGGGACAGGCCGGGTCCCGGGGGCGCCGGAATCGGTTTGGGTTCAGGTGAAGTCACCCTTCACAGTGTAGTTGGCACGCCCGGCACCACCGGCATGGCGGCTATCCCAGCCCCATAAGGCCCGAGCCGCGCCGGCTGCCTCACCCCGCGAGCGTTTTGTCTACCGCTCAGCCGGGCTGCTCGGCTGCCCCGTCGCGGACGCGACCCTATTTCCTCACCCAGCAGCCCCATCAGCGCCACACCGTTGCTGATTCGGTTTAGCAATGCCAACTGCACCGCCGTTATAACTACAATCAACACCTTGCACAAACGTGCAGAAATCGTATATTTTCACCGCTAAAACGTGCACAACTCATCACCTCGCCGCTTACAACCGTGCAGAAACCGCGTGATATTAGGCAATTTAACCGTTGTGTTCATATATTTAATGGGCTACGACATATAGCTACCAGACCCTAAACGAACGGCAGGGAAGTATGTTTAACAAAGAAGTTATTGCACACCGCGGACTCAATACTTTAGCCCCGGAAAATACCTTATCGGCCTTCCGACTGGCCGCCGAAAAAGGTATCAAGTGGTTCGAAACTGACGTGGACGTCCTCGGCGACGGCACCGTCATCGTCTGCCACGACACCACCTTGGACCGCACCACTAACAAGTCCGGTGGGTACTACGAGCTAACCAAAGCGGACCTGGCTGACATTGATGCCGGCAGCTGGTTCTCCCCCGACTACGCGGGCGAGAAACTACCCACCTTGCACGACCTGGTGGACTTCATGAACGAAACCGGCATGAACGCCAACATCGAAATCAAATCCAACGAAGCCGGCAAAGCCATGACGCTGACCCTGATCGACAACGTCATTGCCGAACTCGAACGCCTCGAATCCGGCCGGGAAGTACTCATCTCTTCTTTTAATCACGTGCTGCTGTCGATCCTCAAACAGCGCGCCCCTAAGCTCCCCGTCGGCTGCCTGTACGAAACCTGCGCTTTGTACGACGACTGGAAATCCGTCCTCGAACTGGTGGGAGCGGACTACATTCATCCCGAGGACGCAGGTCTGACTCGCGCGAAAGTGCAGGCTTTCCGCGACGCCGGGTTCGGTGTGAACGTGTGGACGGTGAACTCCGCCGCCCGCGCCAACGAGCTCTTTAACTGGGGGGCCACCGGCGTCTTTACCGACATCGCCCACGAACTGAAGCGTTAACCGCAAAACTGCGGCGAACTATCCAACAACACATCCCGAAAGGATCTAAGCAATTGTCAACCGCAATCTCCACCGGCAAACCTAGCCGGCTCCCGTCATTCCTGAGGAAAGGTAACGTCGGAGCATTCTTGACCGTCGTCATGGCCGGTCAGCTCACCTACTCCGCCTTCGAAGCCTTCAAAGGCTCCCTGCTGATTCCGCTTACCCAGGTACTGGGCATCGGCATTGACGACTTCGGTAAGCTCATGTCGATCCTGGGCTTGGCGATGTTCATGTATGTGCCGGCGGGCTGGGTGAACAACCGTTTCACCGTACGCAGCATTCTGCTGGCCTGGTCCGCGTGGCGCCTGGTCACCTTCCTGATCCTGTACTTAATCCCGGGCCTGTCTTTCACCATGATGATGGTGATTGCCTTCACCTGGGCAGTGTGGGACGCCATCGGCTGGCCCGCCGTGGTCAACGGTGTTTCGTTCATTGCTCAAGACTCCGACTCGAAGGGCCGCGGCCTGGCGATGGGCCTGTTGGAAACTATCCGCCGTGCCGCCGAGTTCCTGATGAACATCATCATCGTGGGTCTGATCTGGATCTACCCGGCCCAGACCAAGCCAATCATGCTGGGCTTCGCCATTGGCTACTCCCTGCTGCTGATCCCGCTGATCCTGGCGCTGCTGAAGTTCGTTCCCAAGAACGCGATCGCCAAGGAAGAAGGCAAGTCCGACAACATGGCCGCCCTCATCGGCCTGGGTAAAGTTCTGGCCCGCCCGCGCGTGTGGCTGGCCGGCATCGCTGCCATGTGCGTGTACTGGACCTACGTGAACCTAATCTACTCCTCCGCCCCGTACATCAAGCTGGTATTCAACGCCTCCGACGGCGCCGCGGCCGCATTCGGTATTTTCAACACCGGTTTCATCGGTATCATCGCAGGCCTGGTGTCTGGCCTGGTGGCTGACTACGTCTTTAAATCCTCCACCATGATGATGGCAGTTTCCCTAGGTGTGACGGCCGTAGGTGTGGGTCTGGTTTATCTGCTCCCCCACAGCGAAACCATGCTGTGGCCGGCAATGATCCTGCTGATGGTCATGGCAATCGGTATCTTCATGGGTAAGGCCGTCATCTTGGCGCCCATTGCTGAGCTGCACCTTCCCGAAGAAATCAACGGCTCCGCCATGGCTGTGGGATCCTTCCTGGCCTACGCTTCCATCCTGTGGGGCAACTACACCACCTCGGGTATTGTGGAGCGCTACAAGGAAACCGCCTACGTTGGTTACAGCTACGTCTTCTTGATTACCTTGATCGTGGCCGCGGTGGGCACCGTTTGTGCCGTGGCGTTGGTGATCATTAACCGCCGCGTCGAAGCGAAGGAAGCAGCCGCCCAGCCAGCCGCGTAGACGGCTGGCGAAAGCAACCGGGTGAGGAGGAGGGTACCCAGCGGCCCTAAGTGCCCCCAGCCCTCCAATGCGATTTCACCAACCCCTCCCGGGTGTGCAAGTTATAACTTGCACACCC
>JAEWEQ010000072.1 GCA_023389315.1 Actinomycetes bacterium
GGTTTTGCGTGCTTGCTGTAACCATTGCCAGGCAGTGTGCCACCAAACCCCAAGCTTGGGCGCGACTACCTGACAAGCTTGCTGAATCGACAGCCCCTCAGCTAAGGATCCGCCCCTCCACCAAGTGGACAACCCGCCCCTTCGTTTCCTGATCAAATTTCTTCGGCATAATCCAGATTTTCCCATCCACTCAAACGGAAGAAAACCTAAGACACTTCATCCCCAAGCCTTATCACCCAAAAATTCTTGGGTGGGTTTTCGTATGCGCACGCCGCCACGAGGGGCCCGCGTCCAATACGGACGCAGGCGCCACTCGGTTGCGAACACTACCCGAAAATGTTGGTGAGAAAAGAAATGTCACCGGCATGGGGTTCAATACGAGTAAATGGAACTTGGTGCAAGCACCGGCTGTGCTTGCACCATCGCTTCGAACCTACTACCAACCTAATGTCATCGCGTACTATCGGAGGAAACGTCTTGCCACACCACTGCCCCATCACCGGCAACCCCCTACCCGCTGGCTATTTTTTGCACCCCTCAACCCGGGAGGACTTCGAACGCGCCTTCGCCCGCATATCCATCGTGTTCACCGCGCTGAAAGAATACCAACTGGGACTTACCGCACCGTGGGAAACCCAAGTGGAACCCCAGCCCCAGGACGCCGAGACCAGCCGGGAAGTGGAAACCATCGACAAACTCGTCAAACGAGTACACGGAGCAATGCGCACTATCGCCAAACTACTGAAAGGCAAAACCGACCTCACCGAACACCTAACCTACGAAACCAAATACCCCGGCAAACTCCCCTACCTAATCTTCCCCATACGCATGGCCTACGACCACCTAGACGAACTACTACACCAAGAACAAGCCCCCACCCTCTACCACGACATCGTAGACACCACCCGGGAAGCTGAACGCATACTCGACCACCGCAACGCCCCCACCCTACCCGCCGTATGCTACGTATGCGCCGAATTCACCCCCACCAGCCGCAAATGGGAGGAAACCAAATGCTCCGGCTGCGGAGCCATGTTCGACACCGAACTAGGCATCCAAGCCGCCCAACAACGCGCCCTCGGCGTCATCAGCCTCACCAAACTAGGACGCGTCTGCCGGTTCTAGACTCCCCGGCGCCAGCGACGTAATCAGCTATATCTCACACAGTCGCGCCTGCTACACCGCCTACCCCGGCACCCTAGCCGTCCACCGCGAACCTTTCAGCTAGGCTGGTAAACATGAAAGCCACCGTACGACGTTCCATAGCTGCTGCCGCGACCGCCCTCGTAATTGGCGTTGCCGGGTGCTCCGCGCCGGATTCTTCCCCGGCCTCCGGATCTCAATCCGCCGTTAGCACCGAGTCGGAGACGCCAGCGTGGGGTACGCATGTAGACACCGCGCAGTTCAAACAGTTCATTGACGAGGACGATCCGGTCGTCATCGACGTGCGCACCGCGGGCGAATACGCCCAAGGGCATCTGCCGGGCGCACTGAATATCGACGTGAATGATCCGGGGTTCAAGGATGAGATCACTAAGCTCGACCAGAACGGTAAGTACGCCATTTACTGCCGCTCCGGGAGCCGCTCACAGGCAGCACAGGCGATACTGAGGGACGCGGGCTTTGAGAACACCCTGGGACTCAAAGGTGGTATCGGCGCTTGGGGCGGCCCGACCGAGTGAATACGAGCTTGCGCTTAAAACTCCGGCGCCGTCCTCGTGAAAGAAAATTCTTCCGAGGACGGCGCCTGACGTTTAGAAAATCGAGGTGACCAGCTAACCGGGGTGAATGGATGGCGGTCAGATACTAACAAGCCGTCGCGAATAGACAGCCCACACGATCGCAGCTAGAACCTACAAGCCCAGCGGAATATCGCGACCCGGGATTGAATCAATCAAGTTGCGAGTGTAATCCGTTTGAGGTGCGTGGAATACTTCATCAGACGGTCCCGACTCCACCACCTTGCCTGTCTGCATTACCACAACATCATCAGCGATCTGACGCACTACCGCCAGGTCGTGCGTGATGAAAAGGTAGCTGAGCTTTAACTGCGCTTGAATGTCGTTGAGCAAGTGCAGAATCTGGTCCTGCACTAACACGTCCAATGCCGAAACAGCCTCGTCCAAAACCAGTACCTGCGGGCGCAGCGCCAATGCTCGTGCGATGGCAACACGCTGACGCTGGCCACCCGATAACTCATTCGGATAGCGTCGCATCGCCGAGCGCGGCAAAGCCACCATATCAAGTAGCTCGGCAACACGTTCGCGACGCTCAGCTTTCGAACCGACTCCATGCACCTGCAGCGGCTCCTCAATCGCACGGAAAATCGAATACATTGGATCCAACGATCCATATGGATTTTGGAATACCACCTGCAAATTCCGGCGCATGGCGAAACGATCCTGCTTAGATAGGTCCTGCACATCCACGCCATTGACCAATACTTGGCCTGAGTCCTGCTTCAGTAACCCCAGCACAATGTTAGCAGCCGTGGACTTACCGGACCCCGACTCCCCCACTACTGCCAACGTCGTGCCCTTCCGCAAACGGAAAGATACCTCGTCAAGGGCCCTAAAGGTCTTACCACGCTGCCCACGAATCGGAAACGTCTTTACCAGATCCTTAACTTCAACTGCGGTGTCAGTGGCTGTGGCACCCAGACCAGCGCCTAACAACTCCTCCTCAACCACGTCAATACCGCGCTCGTGCGCGGACTGGATACGGGCCGAAGCGATGGATGGCGCCGCTGAAACCAAACGCTTCGTATACGGGTGCTGCGGGGCCTGCAGAATTTGCGCCGCCGGTCCTGACTCCACCACGCGACCACGGTGCATTACTACCAGGTGCGAAGCACGTTCAGCCGCCAACCCCAAATCGTGGGTGATTAACAGCACTGCTGTTCCCAATTCGTGAGTGAGCTTCTCCAAATGATCCAGAATACGGCGCTGTACCGTAACATCCAACGCGGAAGTAGGCTCATCTGCAATCAACAGTGACGGGCGCGCTGCCAAACCAATTGCAATAAGAGCACGCTGGCGCATGCCGCCGGAAAACTCGTGCGGGTACTGTTTAGCTACCCGCTCCGTATCAGGCAGACCCGCCTCCGCAAGCAACTCATTTACTCGCGCCTCCACCTCGGAACCGCGAACCACGTTATTTGCTTTCAGTGCTTCGCGTACCTGGAAACCGATCTTCCACACCGGGTTCAGATTCGACATCGGATCCTGTGGAACCAGCCCGATCTCTTTGCCGCGAATCTTTTCCATCGCTTTGCGGGACTTACCAACCAGTTCCTCCCCACGCAGCTTAATGGAACCGCCCGTGATCTTGCCCGTTCCAGGTAATAGATTGATGATCGCGTGCGCGGTGGTAGATTTACCCGAACCCGACTCCCCCACGATCGCCACTGACTGGCCCGGATAGATAGTCAAATTTGCTTTCCGTACCGCCGGGACCATACCTGTTGAAGATTGAAAAGCAACTTCCAAATCAGTGATTTCCAACAGGGGGTCGGGCGCGTCCTCGTCCATATGCGCCTGCGGAACTGTCGGTTGTGCCACCGCACTCCTGTCCGTAACTTTCGTCGCGACAGTCTGTGGCTGCGTTGCTTGCCCATGCACATTGGAATCATTCACGGGCGTTGTCGCCAGCTTCGGATCGTTGCTTGCATCCATGCGGTCTTTATCCTCCATGCTCATCGCTCCCGTGACTTCGGATCCAATGCATCACGCACCACATCGCCCATCATGATGAACGAAAGCACCGTGATCGCTAGTGCGCCAGCCGGGTAGAATAACACCGACGGCTGCGTGCGCAAGGCCACTTGCCCCTTGGAAATATCGCCGCCCCAAGACACTACGTCCGGAGGTAATCCCACCCCGAGGAACGACAAAGTAGCTTCTGCGACGATGAATGTACCCAACGCCACCGTGGCGTAAACAATTATGGGGGCAGCTGCGTTGGGCAGAATATGGCGCGCCAAAATACGCCACTTCGACTCCCCCAGTGCCAGTGCAGCGGAAACAAATTCTTCGTTCTTAACACTCATTACCGTTCCGCGGGTAATTCGCGCAATGGATGGCCATCCAAAGATAGCTAAGACCAGCACCACGGTCCAAGTAGAACGGTGGTCGCGGAACAGTTGCATCACCACGATGGCAGCGAGCAGGAATGGGATGGCGAACACGACGTCGGTGACACGCGACAAAACCGCGTCTAGCCAACCCCCGAAATAGCCTGCCAAAGCGCCCAGCATGGCGCCAATCACTACTACCACCAGTGTGGTAAAAATACCGACGGTCACCGAAGCTCGTGCCCCGTAAATTGTGCGGGCGAAAATATCGCATCCCTGCCTATCAAACCCGAAGGGGTGTTTGGAACTGGGCAGTTCCATCGAATGCGAGAGCTCG
The DNA here is from genome assembly GCA_023389315.1 of Actinomycetes bacterium. Classification (GTDB taxonomy): domain Bacteria; phylum Actinomycetota; class Actinomycetes; order Actinomycetales; family Actinomycetaceae; genus Gleimia. The sequence goes on from JAEWEQ010000072.1 coordinate 4,410, forward strand.
CAGAACTTTGGATCAACGGAAGTAAATAGGAACGGTACTGCAGCCAGCAGGACTGCAGCTGCAATGATCACTGCCGCCACCCAAAAGAGCGGCCGCTTGCGTAGTTTCTTCCAAGCCTCTCCCCACATTGACGCGGGGGCAGACTCGTCGCGGACCGCGTCCACTGCTCCCAAACCGGTCTCATCTGTTTCGGAAACAAAATGGGCTTGCCCCGGGTAAATCTTCATTTGGTCACTCATAACGAATCCTCGGGTCTAGGGCCGCGTACAACAGATCCACCAGTAAGTTAGCGACAATATAGATCAATACCAGCACCGTGGTGAAGGAAACCACTGTCGCCGGTTCCCCCTTGATGATCGCCTGATACATATTTCCGCCTACTCCGTTAATGGCGAAAATACCCTCGGTCACGATCGCGCCTCCGATCAGCGCACCCAGGTCAGCACCTAAGAACGTGGCCACCGGGATCAGAGAATTACGCAGTACGTGGTTACGGATGACCGTGGCACGAGACAAGCCTTTCGCCGCAGCCGTACGTACGTGGTCAGAAGACAAAGTCTCCGAAACTGACTGGCGGGTCAGACGCAGCACGTACGCGAACGATACTGATCCCAGAACGATCGCGGGCATCAGTAGTGACTTAAAACTAGTGTTGCCACCCACAGTGGTGGGGAGCCATCCCAACTTCACGCCGATGATGAACTGGAAGACAAAGCCGATCACGAAGATGGGTACTGCGATCACGAACAATGACGCCACCAGTACCGTGGCATCAAAAATCCCCCCGCGGCGTAACCCAGCGATCAGCCCGAAGCCGATACCGAAAATCGCTTCGAAGGCTAACGCCATCAGCGCCAGCTTCACTGTCACGGGAAAGGCTGCAGCCATCACGTCAATAACTTCACGCCCAGAGAACGTGGTCCCGAAATCTAAAGTGAAAATCCCTTTGAGGTACAGCAGGTACTGGACAATGAAGGGTTTGTCCAAGTTGTAGCGTTGCCGCATAGCTTCAGCTACATGAGGAGGTAGTCCCCGGTCACCACCCAAGGCTTGAATGGGGTCGCCGGGCATGAGGAAAACGAGGGCGTAGATCAGCAAAGTGGCTCCAATGAAAACGGGAACCATCTGCAAAAGTCTGCGGCCGATGTAACGGAGCATGTGATTCTCCCAGCCTAGTCTTTACTGGCGGTCAAGGTTATCCTAGCGCCTTTTATAAAACCTATTAACAGTCTTTACTTAATTCGCTCGCAGTGGAGTATCTCACCGGGCTCACAGTTCGGGGAAGACTATCCGCAGATAGTCTTCCCCGAACGCATTTAGTGACGATACGTCACTTGGTGATCTCGTAGTAGATCGGAACGGAGTTCCACCCGAAGGTCACGTTGTTAACGCCCTCGGCGTATCCACCCGTCACATTGGCGTACCACAGTGGAATCGCCGGCAGATCCTTGAATAGTATCGCCTGCGCATCCATCAGCAGCTTATTACCTTCCTCCACCGACGATGCCCCGGCAGCCTTCTTGAGGAGGCCATCGAACTCTGCATTCGAGTAGTCGCCGTCGTTCGAACCCGCGCCAGTAGCGTAGATCGGGCTTAAGAAGTTAGCGAGCGACGGGTAATCCGCTTGCCAACCGGTACGGAACGTATTCTGAATCGTACGATCGGTAACTTCCTTTCGCAACGACTTGAAGTCGGGGTACGGCTTGCCCACAGCATCAATACCAAGGGTGTTCTTTACCGAGTTCATAGCCGCGTCCACCCATGCTTGATGCCCGCCATCGGAGTTGTAAGCCAACTCCAGCTTTCCATCCCACTTAGAAATCTCGTCTGCTTTCGCCCACAGTTCTTTTGCTTTGTCCGCATTGAACTGCAAAACCTCGTTGCCTTTGGCGTTTTCATCCCAACCAGCGATCACCGGCGAGGTGAAGTCCTTCGCTGGGGTGCGCGTGTTTTGGAATATGGTCTTGCAAATTTCCTCACGGTTAATGGCCATGGAGATGGCCTGGCGACGTAAATTGCCTTCCTCTCCAGAGAAGTGCGGTAGCCGCTCGGGGATGGTGAAGGACTGGAACACTGCGGAAGGCTGGTTCACCGCCCGGCCAGCCAATTCAGACTCGAAGTTTCCATAAGCGGAGTCAGGGACTGCATCCAACACATCAAGATTGCCTGCCAAAAGGTCGTTGTAAGCGGCATCTTGCTGCGCGTAGAACTTGATCTCGATGCCACCGTTCTTAGCCTTACGCGGCCCGTTGTACTCAGGGTTGGGAACCAGCTTGATCGCTACGTTATGTTCCCAGGCATTGTCTCCATCCAGCATGTAGGGGCCGTTTCCTACCGGCTTACCGCCGAACGCTTCGACCTTAGCGGCGTCGCCGATGCCTGATTCAGGCAGCGGGAAGAAGGCCGAATAACCCAGGCGCAGTTCGAAGTCAGATTCTGGCTGCTTGAGCTCAATGGTGAAGGTGTTGTCGTCAACTACTTTCAACCCTTCGAGAGATTCAACTTTCTCTTCGCCCTCGGGGAACCCCTTAATGGGTTCGAAGAAATGGCTAGACAGGTGGTTTTCACGTGCTCCCTGGTTCCACGCGTCCACGAAGCTTTTCGCCGTGACCGGGGAACCGTCGGAGAACTTTTGGTCCTTCTTGAGCTTGACCGTGTAGGTCTGGTGATCGCTGGTATCAATAGACTCGGCCAGGTCAAGTTGGGTCTTGCCGTCCTTGTCGTAGTACATCAGGCCAGAGAAAATCAGGTCTACAATCTTGCCGCCCCCGGTTTCGTTAGTGTTGGTCGGGATCAGCGGGTTTTGCGGTTCGCTACCATTTACGGTGATAACAGCACCGGAATCGCCACCGGCGGCGGAGCTCCCGCCGTTACCAGCGTTCTTTCCTCCACTATCCGAGCAGGCAGTTAGTGCCAGCGCCGCGACTGCGATAGGGGCAGCCACACGCAAGAAGGTGCGTTTCATTTGGTCCTCCATATTGGCGGGAATGTTAATTTTCCATGACGACGAAGGAGCTCGCCGTCATTTGGTATGACCCTAGCAAAGCACAACCGTTGGCGATATTGCGCAAGCCATAAAATAGTCAAGATTCCACCAACTCTTCCTTGTTGAAGCGGATTTCGCCTGACATTGCACCAAAAAAGGCTCGATTACGAATGCGCCACAAAGGAGCCGAACTGCCCACAGACTGAGACTGTCTCAGTATCCAAGACACCCATGAAGGAGGGTGGGTGCCTACAAGACGCGGCTATCACTTGCCGTGTGAAGGAACCAACCCTTTGCTGGACCCGTGAGACCCTCCGCGAAAGCTCTTTGCATTACCAAGAAGAGAATCC
>JAEWEQ010000088.1 GCA_023389315.1 Actinomycetes bacterium
CGCCTCGATGTGGGCACCTCCGGAGTGATGGCGGTAGCGAAATCAGAACTTGCTTACACCAAGTTGAAATACGCTTTTAAGCACCGTTTGGTGCACAAAACTTACCACGCAGTGGTCACCGGTCACCCGGACCCGGACCGTGGCACTATTGACGCGCCCATTGGTCGCCACCCCTCTAAAGAGTGGCGCATGGCGGTGCTCGCTAGTGGGCGACGCGCCGTCACTCACTATCGCACACTCGAGTTGTTGCCGGGTGCGGCGCTGCTGGAAGTTGACTTAGAAACCGGGCGCACCCACCAAATCCGGGTGCACTTTTCCCACTTCGGGCACCCCTGCGTAGGTGACGTCTTCTACGGGGCTGACGAAGTCCAGGCTGGGCGGCTGAACCTGGTACGTCAGTGGTTGCACGCCAATGAGCTACGTTTCCAACACCCGCGTACCGCCCTTACTACTACCGTCACCGCGCCCTATGCCCCGGACCTTGCACAAGTATTGAAGGCGTTGCGCAACCCAGAGTAAACATCCTCACACCCGGGGCCAGCCATGTGCGGCTGGGAAGGGTCTCACTGCCGGTAGACTGGTGGACATGGCGCTGACGGATCAATTTGTACATCTGCATAATCACACCGAATACTCGATGCTGGATGGAGCATCGAAGATCGTGCCGATGGTGGAAGAAGCCGCCCGCCTAAACCAACCCGCTATTTCCATAACCGATCACGGCTACCTGTTTGGCGCTTACGAGTTCTATGAAGCCGCCACCAAGCGTGGCGTCAAACCCATCATCGGGTTGGAAGCGTACATGACGCCGGGGACTTCCCGCTTCGATCAAAAACGCGTGCGGTGGGGTGAAGATTGGCAATCCAGTGACGATGTCTCTGCCCGCGGTGCGTACACGCACTTGACGCTGCTGGCGGAAAACACCACCGGGATGCATAATCTTTTCCGCCTGGGGTCGTTGGCTTCCTTGGATGGTCAGATGGGGAAGTGGCCGCGCGCCGACATGGAACTACTGCAGCGCTATCATGAGGGGCTAATCGTGCTCACCGGTTGCCCGTCCTCGGAAATCCAAGTGCGATTGCGGTTGGGACAATGGGACGAAGCAGTGGCCGCTGCCGGACGCTTACGGGACATTTTCGGTAAAGAAAACTTCTACGTGGAATTAATGGACCACGGGATCGAAATTGAGAAACGCACCCGCGCGGACCTGGTGCGACTAGCTAAACACATGAACGCGCCGCTGGTAGTGACCAACGATGCTCACTACGTGCGTGCCGAGGACGCTCCTGTCCAAGACGCACTGCTATGCATCAACTCCGGCGTCACCCTAGACACCCCGGGGCGCTTTAAGTTCGACGGCACTGGATACTACATTCGCTCGGCGGAATCCATGCGCCGTGACTGGGAAGACCTGCCCGGGGCCTGCGACAACACCTTGGCTATTGCAGAGCGCTGCGAAGTACACTTCCGCACCACCAAAGAAGGCGCCAACTACATGCCTACCTTCCCGGTGCCGGCAGGGGAGGACGAGACCTCCTGGTTCGTGCGCGAAGTCGAACGCGGATTGGAAGAACGCTTTCCCAAGGGCGTGCCCGATGCGGTGCGTAAACAAGCGCAGTACGAGGTCGGCGTCATCACCTCCATGGGCTTTCCCGGCTACTTCCTGGTGGTTTCCGACTTCATCCGCTGGGCTAAGGACCGTGGCATCCGGGTGGGGCCGGGGCGTGGCTCGGGAGCTGGATCCATGGTTGCTTACGCTATGCGGATTACCGATTTGAACCCCATGGAGCACGGTCTGCTATTCGAGCGGTTCCTAAACCCCGAACGTGTGTCCATGCCGGACTTCGATGTGGACTTCGATGAACGCCGGCGCGGCGAAGTCATCGACTACGTGGTGGATAAATACGGTGATGACCGGGTCGCCCAGGTGGTGACTTACGGCAAGATTAAAGCCAAGCAGGCTTTAAAGGATTCCTGCCGTGTACTGGGTAAACCATACTCGATGGGCGAGCGCTTGACGAAAGCCATGCCGCCCACGGTGATGGGCAAAGACATTCCCGTCTCCGGTATCTTCGATCCTGAACATAAACGCTACTCGGAGGCTGCCGAATTCCGTCGCCTGTACCAGGAAGAACCGGAAACTCATGCGGTAGTGGAAATGGCGAAAGGGTTGGAAGACATCACCCGCCAATGGGGCGTGCACGCTTGCGCGGTGATCATGTCCTCCCACCCGCTACAAGACATAATTCCGTTGATGAAACGTCCCCAAGATGGGGCCATCATCACCCAATTCGACTACCCCACTTGTGAGTCTTTGGGGCTGTTGAAGATGGACTTCTTGGGGTTGCGTAACCTCACGGTCATTACCGACGCGCTGGACAACATTGAGCTAAATGGTAAACCCCGCCCCGATTTGGAACACATCGGGTTAGATGACGAAAAAACCTACCAGATGCTTTCCGCGGGGGAGACACTGGGCGTGTTCCAGCTTGATGGTGCCGGCATGCAAAAGCTGCTAAAGCGTATGCACCCAGACAACTTCGAGGACATCTCTGCCGTTGGTGCCCTCTACCGGCCCGGCCCGATGGGGGCGGACTCACATAACAAGTACGCTGACCGTAAGAACGGGCGCGCCACCATCGAACCCATCCACCCGGAACTGGCTGAACCATTGGAAGACATCCTAGGCGGAACGTACGGCCTGATCGTCTACCAAGAACAGGTTATGGCGATTGCCCAGAAACTCGCCGGGTACACCCTGGGCAAGGCCGACATGTTGCGCCGTGCCATGGGGAAGAAGAAGAAAGAAATCCTCGATGCCGAGTACGGTCCCTTCCGTGATGGGATGGTGGCGAACGGGTATTCGGAGAACGCGGTCAAAACCCTGTGGGATATCTTGGTGCCGTTCTCTAACTATGCGTTCAACAAGTCTCACTCGGCTGCCTACGGGCTGGTTTCGTACTGGACGGCGTGGTTGAAGGCCAACTACCCGGCTGAATACATGGCAGCGTTGCTGACCTCACAAAAGGACAATAAGGACAAACTTTCACTGTACTTAGCGGAGTGCCGTCGCATGGGCATCACCGTGCTACCACCGGATGTGAATATTTCGGAAGCTAACTTCACCGCTTCGGGCACCGACATTCGCTTCGGCTTAGCCGCTATCCGCAACGTCGGCATCAACGTGGTGGAAGGCATCTGTGAGGCGCGCGCAGAGAAAGGCAAGTTCACGTCCCTGCATGACTTCCTCAGCAAGGTCCCGGTACAGGTATGCAACAAACGCACCATTGAGTCCCTCATCAAGGCCGGCGCCTTCGACACTTTGCACGAGTGCCGCCGCGCGCTGGTGGCAATCCACGAAGAAGCTGTTAACTCGGTGGTGAAGGTCAAACGCAACGAAGCTGAAGGCCAATACGACCTATTCGGTGAGGCGTTTGCGACCGACGATGAAGTGATGGCGGTCGACATTCCGAACCTGCCGGAGTGGCCCAAGCGCGACAAGCTGGGATTCGAGCGGGAAATGCTGGGCCTGTACGTGTCCGACCACCCGCTGTCCGGGGTAGGTCGGGCGTTGGAACGCTACCAAGCGCAATCCATTGCCTCCATTATCGGAGCGGAAAGCGTGCCCGCTGACTCCACCGTGAAGATCGCCGGTCTGGTCACGAACATGGTGCAAAAGACCACTAAGAAGGGGGAGTTGTGGGCCATCGTCACGATTGAGGACCTCACCGCCTCCATCGATGTGCTGTTCTTCCCGCGCACCTACGAAGCGATCTCACACGTCCTCGCCAATGACCTGGTGGTGCAGGTCCAAGGGCGCGTTAATCGCCGCGATGACGAAATGTCGGTGGCGGGACAGTCGATGACGGTGTTAGATTTGCGCGACGACGGATCGGTGCCGGTCACGGTGAAACTGGTACAGCACCGCTGCACCCAAGAAACCATGGAACAGTTGCGCTCGGTACTGCTGCAACACCCGGGTGAGTCGCCGGTGGTGCTGCAGGTATCGCAGCCGGGGGGACGTAAATTCGCGGCCGACTTGGGGCCACGTTTCCAGGTGGATGCGACCTCGGCGTTCTATTCGGACATCAAGGCAATCCTGGGGGCGTCGGCAGTTTAGTTGGCGTGCCACACCCGCAGGGTCAGCGGGCCACGCAGGGTCACCGGGCCGTCTGTGGGCCAGCGGGCCACCCGTAGGGCCACCGGGCCGTCTGCGGGCCCATCGGAAGTTAGCGGCGTTCAGCCACCTCGAGTGCCACCGGCTCCTCGATCCCCAAATGGGGCTCGCCCGGCTCAATGGTCACCACCATGCCGGCCTGGAGTTGGCGTCCGCGGCGGGTCTCAACCTGCCCATCGACGCTCACCAGCGAGGACGTGATCACTTCGCGGGCGTGTACCCCGTCCTCGACCACTCCCGCCAGTTTCAAGAACTGCCCCAGTTTAATGGGGGTGCGCACCGGGATCTGAGTGGGTTGGGGCTGGTCACTGCCCATGATTACGGTTCCTTTCTGATCGGCGAGCAAGCGCAAACACGATGGCCGCCATTGCTATTCCCACGCTATCAGCCAGCAGGTCCCGCCAGTCCCCACTGCGCCCGGGGATCCACAGCCCCTGGACGATTTCTGAGATCGCCGCGTGCACCAAGTTTGCGGCCACCACCCACTTCATCGGCAGGCGTGCTGCCAGGAGGGCGGCGGTTACCAGGGCGAAGCTGGACAGGTGGGCGATCTTGTCGAAACCGGGTTCTTGGGGGCTGGTGGGGCCGGGGAGGGGGCGCAAAATCGTGTCGATTGCCGATGATAGTTGTCCCACCGACGAGGACGTGGCGGGGGAGTACAGCAACCACGCTTGGGCGGCGATTAGGGCCGCCGCCAGTGCCAGCCAGCGCCAAGACCAGAAGTGGGTTTCTTGAGCGCGGCGCGGTTGCGGGGAGTTGAACATGGGCACCATTTTGCCACTGCTCACCCGCGGCGGGGCGGACACGTGCCGAAGGTGGGTGGGGCGTAAGCAAGATCGCAGAGCGGAAGGTGGGCGGGCCGTAAGTAAGATCGCAGTGCCGAAGTCGGCCGGCGCGTAAGCAAGATCGCAGTGGACGTCCTCGTCCACAGTGAGAGATAGTACCCGCCAAGCCACCCAGCCTAATATCCTTAACATTATGCTTACTGTGCTTGATTTACGTGGGCGCGAACTCTCCGCCCGGGAACTAACAAAAGTACTACCGCGCGCCGCGGTAGACGTCGAGGCCGCCCTCGCCACCGTCACCCCGGTGATGGAAGCCGTAGCCAAGCACGGGGCCGGTGCCATCAACGAATACACCGCTCGTTTCGACGGCTGCACTCCGCCCAGCTTGGCGGTCACTGACAAACAACGCCAAACCGCCCTCGCCGGGCTGGACCCGCAAGTCAAAACTGCCCTGGAAATCGCCATCGAACACGCGCGTGCCGCACACCGCGCCCAACTCCCCACCGAGACTTCCGCCGAAATCGTACCCGGCGGCACCGTCACCCAACGCTGGATCCCAGTGCGCCGCGTCGGCCTCTACGTTCCAGGCGGCCTGGCCGTGTACCCGTCCTCGGTAGTGATGAACGTGGTCGCCGCACAGGTGGCGGGAGTGCCCGACATTGCGGTGGCCTCCCCGCCGCAAGCAGCCTTCGGCGGACAGGTTCACCCCACCATTTTAGCCGCCTGCGAACTACTGGGCGTCACAGAGGTCTACGCCATGGGCGGAGCCCAAGCCATCGCCGGGTTCGCTTACGGTTTCACCACCGAAGAAGGCGTCGAATGCGTGCCCGTGGACGTGGTCACCGGGCCCGGTAACGTCTACGTGGCGGCGGCCAAACGCGCCATCCAAGGGGCCTGCGGCATTGACGCGGAAGCCGGTCCCACCGAGATTGCGATCATCGCTGATGCCGACGCCAACCCCGCCTACCTGGCGCGGGATTTGATCTCCCAAGCTGAACACGACCCCTACGCCGCTGCCGTGCTGATCACCGACAGTGAGGCGCTGGCCCAGGCAGTGCAAGATAAAGTCACCCAGTACGTGGCTGACACCACCCATCGTGAGCGGGTGGAAACCTCCCTCAAGGGCCCCCAATCGGGCATCATCCTCACCGCTGATTTACCCACGTCGGTGGCGGTGGCGAACGCTTACGGAGCAGAACACTTGGAGATCCAAACCGCGGACGCGCTCGCCGTGAGCCGGCAAATCCACAACGCTGGGGCGATCTTCGTTGGCCCCTACTCACCGGTCCCCCTGGGGGACTACCTGGCCGGCTCCAACCACGTGCTACCCACCGGCGGGACCGCCCGATTCGCTTCCGGGCTGAACGTACACGCCTACCTCAAATCCGTCCAAGAAATCCACTATGACGCACAGGCCCTAGCGTCCCTGGCCGCGCCGCTGACAGCGCTGGCCAACGCCGAGGACCTGCCGGCACACGCCGATGCGGTGAACGCACGCGGGCAGGAGGACGCATGAGACTGCCATTGCGCGCCGAACTGGTAGGAGCCGAACCCTACGGCGCTCCCCAGGATGCGGTGGAAGTACGTCTAAATGTGAACGAAAATCCCTACCCCGTGCCACCCGAAGTGGTGGATTCCATGGCGCGGGCACTACGGGAAGTGGCGCCGGGGCTGAACCGCTATGCGGATCGCGATGCCACCGAGCTGCGCACCGCCCTCGCGAAATATCTGGCCAGCGAAAGCGGGGTGGAACTACCAGCAGAACAAATCTGGGCAGCTAACGGCTCCAACGAAGTGATGCTGCACCTGTTCCAAGCCTACGGGGGAGCTGGGCGCACCGCCTTGTCAGCGGCACCGACCTACTCCATGTACCACGAGTATGCGCGTGACACCGGCACCGGATGGGTGCAAACCCAGCGGGAAGCGGACTTCACTTTGGACCTGGACGCGATCGCCCGAGCTTTGCGCGAACACCGCCCGTCCCTGCTGCTACTGGCCTCGCCCAACAACCCCACCGGCACCGCTTTGCCGCTGACGCAGGTGCGTGAGCTATTGGAAGCCACTCGCACCAGCGGCCCCGACGTGGAGGGCCAACCCAGTGCCACGGTGGTGGTGATTGATGAGGCGTATGCGGAGTTCCGCCGCGAAGGCGTCCCCAGCGCCCTCACCCTGTTGGCTGACTACCCGCACCTGGTGGTTACCCGCACCATGTCGAAAGCATTCTCCCTAGCAGGCTTGCGCCTGGGATACTGCGCCGCCAGCGCGCAGATCATTAGGCACCTGCAGACCGTGCGCCTGCCCTACCACCTGTCGGGAGTGACGCAGGCGGTGGCGCGCGCAGCCTTGGGGCATGCGCCGCAACTTTTAGGTGCGGTAGCGCAGCTGCGCCAGCGCCGCGACGACCTGGTGCAGTGGTTGCGTTCCGAGGGGTTCGAAGTGGCTGATTCCGATGCCAACTTCGTGCTGTTCGGGCCGTTCGCGGATCGCGAGGACGTGTTCGAACAGTTACGCGCGCGCGGCATCCTCATCCGCGTGGTGGGGCCACAAGGGTGGCTACGCGCTAGTGTTGGTAGTGAAAGTGAAGATGCGCGTTTGCGCCAGGCTTTAAAGGAGATACGGCGATGAGTGAACAGCGCACCGCACGGGTGGAACGCAGCACCAGTGAATCCACCATTACGGTGGCGGTGAACCTCGATGGCACCGGGCAGGCCGACATCGACACGTCGGTGCCGTTTTACGACCACATGCTCACCGCCTTAGCTAAGCACTCGCTAATGGATATCCGCGTCAAAGCCCGCGGCGACATTGACGTGGACGTACACCACACGGTGGAGGACACCGCCATTTGCTTGGGGCAAGCCTTAGCGCAGGCGATGGGTGATAAGCGTGGCCTGACCCGCTTCGCCGACGCTACCGTGCCGTTGGATGAGGCCCTGGCGCGCGCCGTGGTGGACTTGGCGGGGCGCCCCTACGTGGTGCACGAGGGCGAACCCGAAGGTCAGCAGTATCACCTGATCGGTGGGCACTTCACCGGTTCCATGACCCGCCACGTATTTGAATCTTTCGCCCTGAACGCAGGGATTTGCCTGCACATGGATGTGATCCGCGGTCGTGACCCGCACCACATTGTGGAAGCCCAGTTCAAGGCGTTGGCGCGCGCCCTGCGGGTGGCGTTAGCAGTGGATCCGCGGGTGGATGGCATCCCCTCCACGAAAGGCGCACTGTGAGTTCCATCGACGATGAGTTCGAAGACATTATCGCCGGCCTGAACGAACCCGACACCCCCCAGGTGCCGGCCACCTCGGGTGCGGGTAGCCCAAGTGGTGACATTTCGAGGACGGAGGGCGGCCATACGGGGGACCCGTCCTCGCCGGAAACTCCCTTAGCCGACGAAACTGACCTAGCCAGCGCGGCTGGCCCGGTGACGCGCCGTCACATTGCGCTGATTTTGGTCCCCATCTCCCCGGCGGAGGAACTATCCAAGATGCTGGGCTTTTACGGTTTAGCCCGCTGGGTGGTGCCGGTGGGTGGCCCCTGCGCCGTCTACCTGCCACTGGAGCCAACCGCCGCTGATGACTTCGACGCACTGCTGGGGGAGGAGCGGCCCTTGCCGGAAGAGTGCGACCTATTTGCTCGCACCTTGTCGCGGCTAACCAAGCACGGGGCGGTAGCGATCGTGTCGCAACTGCAAGAGGATGAAACTGCCACCAATGGGGACGTCATTGGGCGGCGCTACCTGGGTGGGGAAGCGCGCGACAGTGTCGCCGCTGGGATCATTCTGAACGGGTTTGATCAGCGGGTGGAGGACTTGTTGCTGGGACGCACCGTGCCGGCTGACTATCCGGATGCAGTCCACCCGCAGGAACGCCCAGAACCGCCGCGTCGTTTTGGCCGGCCCTTTAGGTTCGGGAAGTGAGTATGACGAAGAACGTGGTGGTCCTCGACTATGGTTCGGGGAACGTGCGCTCGGCAGTGCGTGCCTGTGAGCGCGTCGGCATGCAGGTGGAGCTGACGGCTGACCAGCAGGCGGTATTGGCAGCCGACGGCCTGGTGGTCCCCGGAGTGGGGGCCTTCGCAGCGGTGATGGAACAGCTGCAGGCAGTGGATGCTCCCCGCCTGATTGACCAGCGCCTAGCTGGTGGGCGTCCGGTGCTGGGCATTTGCGTGGGCCTGCAGGTGATGTTTGAAGATTCGCAAGAACACGGTCTCACCCCCGGCTTGGGACAGTGGCCCGGCCACGTGCGGCGCCTGCCGGCAAAAGTAGTGCCCCACATCGGGTGGAGCGAAGTGGCGGCGGGCGATGGCTCCCGCCTGCTGGAAGGCTTAGATGGGGAGCGTTTCTACTTCGTGCACTCCTACGCCGTTTTAGAACCCCCGGCCCATGACCCCGCTAGTCGCCTGGCTCCGCCAGTGGTGTCCTACGCCGACCATCAGGGTCGGTTCGTGGCGGCTTACGAAAATGGGGCGCTAAGTGCCACCCAGTTCCATCCGGAGAAGTCGGGTGAGGCGGGCTTGAAACTGTTAGCGAACTGGGCGCAAACCCTGTAGGGGCGCCCGCGATAAGGAACTATCGATGATTGAACTACTACCAGCTATTGACGTGGTTAACGGCCAGGCGGTGCGCCTACACCAGGGCGAAGCTGGCACTGAGACGAACTACGGGGATCCGTTAGAAATTGCCCACCGTTTCGCGGAAGGTGGCGCGCAGTGGATTCACCTGGTGGACCTGGACGCTGCTTTCGGGCGCGGTTCCAACGCTGACCTGGTGCAGCGCATTGTGGAAGAAGTGAACATCAAGGTGGAAGCCAGTGGTGGGTTGCGTGACGATGCCTCCCTGGGGCGGGTGCTGGACGCGGGGGCCGCGCGGGTGAACATCGGCACGGCTGCGATTGAAAACCCCACCTGGTGTGACAGCGCTATCGCCCGCTGGGGGGAGCGCATTGCCGTGGGGTTGGACGTGCGCGGCTACACCCTGGCGGCCCGCGGCTGGACAAGTTCCGGTGGGGACCTGTGGGACGTGTTGGCGCGTTTGGACCAGGCTGGTTGTGCGCGCTACGTGGTGACCGACGTGCAGCGTGATGGCACCTTGGAGGGCCCGAACTTGGAACTCCTGTCCGAAGTGTGTGCCCACACTGATGCCCCGGTGGTGGCTTCCGGGGGGATCTCCAGCTTGGCTGATATTGCCGCGGTTGGGCAGTTAGCTGACCAAGGTGTGGAGGGCGTGATCGTTGGCAAAGCCCTCTACGCTGGCCAATTCACCTTGGCACAAGCGTTAGCGGCGGCCCAAGGTGAGTGATACCGCTCGCGGCCACGACTTCGCTACCATGCAGGCGCGCCTGCAGCGGCGAGTTGACACCGCAGACACGGGGCAAACCCTGCCCGCCACGGCGGCGGCCCTGGCTTTGAGTGATCCGCTGCAGCGGTTGGAAGCGTTGGTCGCCGCCTTGGCGACGGAACGGGTGCTGGTGGCCGCTCACGTGGGTTCGACGCATCAGGCGGGCCAGCCGTGTCACCAGTTGGCGCAAATCGTTGACGAGGACGGGGAGCCCGTTAGCGTGGCGTTCACCAGTTTGGCAGCGTTCCAGCGTTTCGACCCACAAGCCCGTCCGGTGCCGGTCAGCGGGCGGGAGGCCGCGAACCTGGCATTGGTTTCCACCGCTGGGCGTCTGTGGGTCGATCCGTCAGCGGAAGCTGACACACCCGGAGGAAACGGGGTGCGTTTGCCTCGCCCCGCCACCTTGGCGCTGGCGCAGTCCCACCCCTGGGTCCCGGCCTGGGAGGACGCGGCCTTGCGGGAACACTTGCGTAGCTACCGCGATAAGGTAGTGGCTTACTTGCGGCTACTGCCCACCGCTGACCCGCAGGTGGTGTTGCGCGTGGGGGTACATTCGCGGGCCCGCCGCTCCCAGGTGGAAGCTGTTTTGGTGCAGTTGGCGAAGGACCAGCAGCTACTGGCCGCGGTGGAGCGGCTCCAGCTGCAGCCAGTAGTGGCCCAGTTGGGGTAGGCAAGCCGCGTCGCCAACGCCGACACCGCCCTCGCCAAGCGACGCATTGTGTCCGATCGCATACTTACGCCGCGTTCGCGGGTGGAGGAGGAGTGGCGGACTTTGTTAAACTATGGGGGAAATGTTTGCGTGTTATGCGCAAACGGAACACGAACTGTGTTCCACGAAGCGGACTAACCTCCCACCTAGGATTCCAACCGCCACGCGGGAAAAGCCTCACGGCCCACCGGGATCGGGTTGACATTCAGTGCCGACGCTGTGTCGTGGGCTGAATACTGGTGACCTCCGCTTCGTTCAGCGGAGGTTTTCTTTGTAAGAGGACCTAAACGAGAGTGAGGAGTAGCTCATCAACGAGCCCCGTGTTAATGACCGCATCCGCGTTCCCGAAGTACGCCTAGTAGGCCCCGACGGTGAACAGGCGGGTGTGGTGCGTGTCGAAGACGCCCTGCGCTTGGCGGAGGAGGCCGGCCTCGACCTCGTTGAGGTAGCTCCCAACGCCCGACCCCCGGTTGCCAAACTGATGGATTACGGCAAGTACAAGTACGAAGCCGCCCAGAAGGCGCGTGATGCGCGTCGCAACCAGGCCAACACTGTGCTGAAGGAAATCCGCTTCCGCCTGAAGATTGACGACCACGATTACGCCACCAAGAAGGGCCACGTTGAGCGGTTCCTCACTGGCGGTGACAAGGTTAAAGTCATGATTATGTTCCGCGGCCGCGAACAGTCCCGCCCCGAAATGGGGATCCGACTGCTGCAGCGTTTGGCCGAGGACGTGGCGGAACTGGGTGTGGTGGAGTCCGCACCCCGCCATGACGGCCGCAACATGACCATGGTGCTTGCCCCGCTCCGTAAAAAGTCCGACGCAAAGAACGAACAGCGCAAGCGCCGTGAGGCCGAGCGCGCGGCCAAGCGTGACCGCAAGGCCGAACGATCAGCGAAAGAACAACGCAGGCAAGAACAGTAAAACCTACGGTTCCAACGCTTGATTACGAGAAATAAGGATCGAAAAATGCCGAAGAACAAGACGCACTCCGGTGCCAAGAAGCGCTTCCGCACCACTGGAAGCGGCAAGCTAATGCGCGAGAAGACCAACAAGCGTCACCTGCTGGAGCACAAACCCTCCACCCGGACTCGCCGTCTCTCCCGCGACGCCCAGGTCGCTGCTGCTGACACGAAGAACGTCCGTCGGCTGCTGGGTAAGTAAGTCGGTTAGAGGAATAATTAGAGGAGACTTTCATGGCACGTGTGAAAAGGTCTGTTAACGCTCGCAAGAAGCGCCGCGTAGTTTTGGAACGCGCCTCCGGTTACCGGGGCCAGCGCTCCCGCCTGTACCGTAAGGCGAAGGAACAAGTCACCCACTCAATGGTGTACTCCTACCGTGACCGCCGCGTCCGCAAGCGTGAATTCCGTCGCCTGTGGATCCAGCGCATCAACGCTGGGGCGCGCGCCAACGGTATGACCTACAACCGTTTCATCCAGGGCCTGGCGGCCGCTGGGGTTGAGGTTGACCGCCGCATGCTCGCTGACCTGGCTGTCAACGACGCGGCTGCTTTCGCCGCCCTCGTGGACGTGGCCCGCAAGGCCCTGCCCGAGGACGTAAACGCTCCCGCGGAGAACTGAGTTCTGATGGCGGAAAAATATCCGCCGCGCCGACGCCCGGAAGTACTGTCGAACCCGAATGCGGACCGCATTCGCAACGTGGCAGCACTTGCCGGGCGTCGCGTGCGTCGGCGTACCGGTTTAGTACTGATCGAAGGCCCCCAAGCGGTGCGCGAAGCCTTGAAGTTCTGCGGCCGCGACCTGGTGGACGTGTACCTGTCCGAAGCAGCTATGGAGCGCGACCCGGAACTGGTGGACCTGGCCCGCGCCGCCACCCACTGGGTGCATCCGGTTACCGAGGACGTGGCGCGCGCTATTTCCACCGACTCCCAGGGCGTGGCGGCAGTGGTTAAAGACTTCCGTACCCCACAGTTACCCCGCGCCGACTGGGATTTCGTGGTGATTGCCCCGCAGATCCAAGACCCGGGGAACCTGGGGACCTTAATCCGCATTGCGGATGCGGCCGGGGCGGACGCGGTGATGTTGGGTAACGGCACTGCCGATGTGACCTCACCTAAGGTGGTGCGCGCCTCCGCCGGATCAGTATTCCACCTACCGTCGGTCACTAATGTCAGCGCGGAAGAATGCTACCAGTGGGTACGAGCCCGCGGGATGCGCGTGGTGGGCGCGGACGGGCACGGCTCGATTGACCTTTTCGCCGCTGCTGACGGGTTGGAGCCACTGGACCTGGCGGCACCGATCGCTTGGGTATTTGGTAACGAGGCGCACGGTTTCGACCAGGTCGGTACCGATGGCATCGACGATCTGGTGGCTATTCCGCTGGCCGGTCATGCTGAGTCGCTGAACGTTTCCGCCGCCGCCGCAGTGGCGCTGATGCTCACGGCGAAGGCGCGGCGGGCAGCGGCCGGACGCTAGCGGCTAGGCTTCGCGCCTGCGCGCGTCGGATGCGCAGGCAGGCGGGGCCGACCTACCGAGAGGGCCAGGCCGGCATGGCCCGGGTCTTCCCGCGCAGGTGAGCTTGGCCACCAACTTGTCCGTGGGTGCGGCTAAACTGGGACCATGAACGAGGACCAACTAATCGCACAACTGCGTCAAGTCCTCCCCGTGGGGGAGCGTACCCAAGTGTGGTCAGGAGATGACTGCGCGCAGATCGCCACCCCCGAAGGCCACACCATCATCACCACCGACGTGCTGGTGGACGGGCACCATTTCCGTCGCGACTGGTCTACTCCCGCGCAAGTAGGGGCCCGCGCCGCGGCACAAAACCTGGCTGATATCGCCGGACAGGGCGGTAACCCCACCGCCCTGGTGGTGTCCATAACCATTCCCAAGGGCTTTGACTTGGAGTGGATACATCAAATGATGCGCGGTTTCGCCGGTGAAGTCGCCCCCACTGGTGCGGGCGTGGTAGGTGGTGACCTCAGCGGCGCAGAGCAACTCACCATCGCCGTGACCGCCCTCGGATATTGCCCCTACGGTGGGGTGCTACGCTCCGGTGCGGTGCCCGGCGACGTGGTCGCAGTAGCGGGGACTTTGGGGTACTCAGCGGCCGGCTACCAGCTGCTAGCCTCCGGGGTGGTTCCCGCCGACCCCACCGTGTCGGAGGCATTGGGACAATACCAGCCATTAGTGGAGATTTTCCGCACCCCGCATCCGCCTTACCCGGCTGGCCCGTTAGCCGCCCAGGGTGGGGCCCACGCAATGATGGACATCTCCGACGGCCTCACCACCGATGCCACCCGTTTGGCGCGCGCTTCCGCCGTGACCATCGACTTAGACCACACGCTATTGGCCCCCTTCGTTTCCGCCCTCGCCCCGGCCGCCAAAGCCTGCGGGTCCGATGCCTGGGAGTGGGCACTCAACGGCGGTGAAGACCACTCCATGCTGGCAACCTTCCCACCCTCAGCCACACTCCCACCCGGTTTCGCCCCCATCGGACGGGTAAGCCAAGCGGTTGCCGACCAGCCGCTGCGTCTGGACGGCCAATCGCTCGGGTCCGGAGGTTGGGACCACTTCAAAGACAGTGCGGAGACTCCCTACGGGGGTGAGCAATGACCCGCAGCGATACCGACATCGCCACGCCGGTAACCACCCAACGGATTTTCACCGCCCTCGCGCAGGCCTGTGACCAGGTACCTTTCTTTGGCTCCTCCACCCAGTACCCTTTCTGGGCGATACCATTCGAAACCTCCTCCTATAACGGGAGTTTGACGGTGATGCTGATGCAACCGGTGGACGTGAACATGGTGCGCGTGTACAGCACCGCTGGTTTAGACCCGCGCTGCGATCCAGCCCGCACCGCAGAGGAATTGGTTTACGCGCTGAACCCGACGTTGGAAAACGCCATGATTTCCCAACAGGTGATGGATGATGGGCGCGTGCTGATAACCTGCGAATCTAGTTTCTTGGCCGACACCGCCACCGATAAGCAGCTAGAAGTGTGGTTTGATGAAGCCATTGGCCGGGTGGTTGAAGGTATGGGGCGGATAATGGATGCCTACGTGAAGTGGGGCAGTGATGTTTGAAGAAGGCGAATACGCCGACCCGCGTTTTGTCCCCTCCGCCTTCGAGCAGGTGAAAAAGAGTTTCACGAACATGGATCACCCCTTCGCCCAGCGCGAAGGTAACCAGATCCTATTCCACTCGGCGGGCGTGGCCTACACCATTAGTTTTGACGAGGACGTTTTGCAAGCACGACTTCCTTACCGCTTCGTGATCCCTTCGGCCTTGGAGCCCTACGCTCGCGAAGCCATGTGGGAAGTGAATCAGAATCTGAAGTTCGTAAAGTGCGTGCTGCTCAGAGCCGACAACGGTGACCTGACCGCGCAGCTTCTGGCCGCTTTCCCGGTGGCTCCGGCGATCACCGTCAACCAGGCGCGCGCCATCGTGCAAACCATCGTGGGAGCCTTAGAAATGGCGTGGACGATTTTCGAAGCGAAACTGCCGATCACATTCACCGCTTTACCCGAAGGAGGGGACCTGTAATGAGTTGGCGTAACTGGCTCAAGCGTTCATCGCGGGACGACGATGACGCTCCCACCCCGTCCGGTCACGGGCAATCACAACCGCCGGGAACGTCCTCGCCCATCGAATCTGATGGCTACTATTACGAGGACGTGGAACCGGACTGGGAAATCCACCGCGTGCGGGCAGTGGATGCCCAGCGGGTGCGCTCCTGGCTGCTGGCACGCGAGCTAGCGTTCGAAGAGGAAACGGATGAAGAAACCAATGGGGTGGTTTTCCGACTGCCGTTCAGCGGTGATGACCTGGGCACAGAGGTAATCAAGGTGATTGTGCACCTGTCTGGCGAATCCCAACATCTGCGGGTATTAACTTATGCTCGCACCGAAAGTACCGACCGGGCTTCGGCTGAATCGGCTGCCTCGGACTGGAACCATCGGCGCCTGTGGCCCACCTGCTACACCTTCCTCGACCGCGACGATACGGTGGTGCTGGCGGGCGAATCCTCCATGACGGTGGTTGCTGGGGCCAGCGACAGCCAGTTGGATAACTTCATGCAAGCCTTCATCGCAAGTGGTATCAACATGGTCAACGAGGGGCTGGAAGCGATGCAACAGTTCGGGGACTTATTCCCACCCACGGACGAGTCCGGTCCGGATAGTTCCATTTAGGGGTGGTAGTCGGTGAGTGAGGAGTTCATGGCCAGCCAAAACACGGTCTTTGGGGCCCAGCAGATGGCAGCAATGTGCGATCTGCTGATTTCTCATCTCACCGGCGTGGTGCCGCTATTGGACGAACTCGACGAACTCTACGGCGGTGATGGCGATAGCGGCTCCAACACGCTGCGTTCCCTCACCGCGGTGCGCCAAGCGGTTCGCCGGGCGTCCGACGCTGGCATTGAAGCCGACCTCGATACCTGGGCGAGTGCGGCCCGCACGGTTGGTATTGGACACACCGGGATGCTGACCGCGGTGGTTTTCTCCGCTCTTTCGAAATACGCCCACGCTGGGGTCTTACGGCCGGTGGAGTTGCGACAGTTTTGCCTGCAACTGGGAGCAGACTTAGCAGCTGCCTTCACCCAGTTCACTCCCGCGGCTACGATTACGCAAAGTGGGGCGACGAATCCGCCTGCGGCAGGCGCAGACCAAGGCACCGCGGGCAATACTTCGCCGCATACGCGCCAACCGGGGCAATCCGGTCGCCACCGCGCCCGCGTCAATACCCATCAAGGTCCAGATCTTTTCGAGGGGCTGCTGTTCTTAGAAAATCTCGACCTGCAACCCCAGGGGAGCACAGAATCGGCGGCGGATAGCCAACCGGGCCACCCGCAGGCTGAAGCTACTCCCAGCCAAGAACCGGCGCCTGGCTCCAAACCGACTCCCAGCAAGCAGGGTGAAACCGGCCCACAGGTGTCACTGAGCCCGGGCTTGGAACTAATCACCGCCGCCCTCGCCCGCACCGCCACCGACGTGGAAGAACCCATCACCCACCCGCACCTGCTAATCGGAGAAGCCACCATGGAGGTGCTTTCCGACATTGCCTCCTGCGACTGTCTGCCCGACGCGGGCGCGTGCGTGCTAGCCATCTTGATCGCAGCGCTACACGCAACCTACGAAAATGACGCGGCCTCGCTGCCACCCACCATCGACATGATTCGCGCCCTGTGGGAAGGCGGCGCCCAAGCTCCCACCGAACTGCCACCGGCCACCAAGACCGATCCCGAAGCAGTGTCAGTGGACATT
This sequence comes from Actinomycetes bacterium, assembly GCA_023389315.1. Classification (GTDB taxonomy): domain Bacteria; phylum Actinomycetota; class Actinomycetes; order Actinomycetales; family Actinomycetaceae; genus Gleimia. Next base: position 17,231 of record JAEWEQ010000088.1, read on the forward strand.
TTGGTGGACGGTTTCGCTGACGAGATTGCAAGTTACCTCAAACAGCTTGAAGATACCGCTCACGCTCACTCTCGCCCCATTCGCCTGGCGCGGGTGGGTACCACCGACGCTTTCGGGATGCAGTCGTGGAGGTTCCGCATCGATACTACTCAACCGGAACTGGCGCTGCCGGGCAGCGGCTGGACCCGGCTAGCGGCTTTCAAGGACTCGCGTGCCACTGACTCCATCGGTTTCGATGAGTTGGCGCTGCGGGAAGCCGCCGCCGGGATTGTCTTCCTCACCCGGCCCACCACGCAACGCGCCGCCACCGCGCGCGTCCTCATCTGTCTTGATGACCCGGCCTGGATCCGTGAGGCTGTCGCCACCGGCGCCCACGTTCTCTACCGTCCCACTTCCCCCAATGCCACGGTAGTGGCGGAGCTTTTGGCTTCCGCCCCCGCGGGGGTGAGCGTGGTGGTGGCGCCGGACGAAACTGCCTTCGACGTGATCCGCCGCGCCCACGCCCTCGCCACTGCCGCAGGAAGCCCGGCCCGGGACGCAAGCACCCCCGCCACCACCGCCGGAATTTCCGCTCCGGACGCAAGCGCCCCCGCCCCCGACGCAGGCGCCCCCGCCCCGGATCGAGCCAAGCACCTCACGGTGGTGGAAGTCACTGCCGAATCCCAGTTGGCTGCCATCATGGCGGGGCGTGAATGTGCTCGCATTTTCATGCCCGCACTGGCGCACCGCAACCAGCAGATCGCGGCCGACATGCTGCGCACCCGCGCGCGCGAAGCCACCGCCCGCCTGCAGGATTTTTCTCCCGAGGACGTGGACGCCGGTGCCCTAGTACGTGAACTAACCTCCCCCCACGTAGCCCGCGTGGTGCTGTTCGCACCCACCCGCTCCCACCCCTTCGCCGAGCAGGTGTTCGCCCAGTTAGCGGGCAGCGACTGGCCCGGCACGGCAGAGTTCTTCGCCAGTGACCAGCTGCGCGTTTCCTTGGTTGAAGCGGGGGAGGGGTAACATGACGGCACCGGCCCTGCTCGACACCCCGCTGGCGCGCATCGTTGGAACCTACTCCGCGCGCAAACTCGCCACCTTGGGGTTGAAAACCACCGCTGACCTGCTTTCCTACTATCCGCGCCGCTACGCCCACTGGGGCCGCCTGACGCCCTTGGTGTCGGTGCGAGAAGGCGAGGACGTGACCTTGCTGGCGCGCGTCACCAGCGCGGAACTGGTGCGCAACCGCACCAAAGGGGTGCGCCTAGTGGTGGGCTTAACGGATGGCCACGGGCATTTGACCGCCACTTTCTTCGCCCAGCACCCGGGGAAACTCTCCGTCCACCAGCGCCTGCTGACGCCGAACAGCGAGCACTTGTTCGCCGGGAAAATCTCCGCCTATCGCGGCGCCATGCAGCTCACGCACCCGCAGTTTGAGGAAGTCGATGACCCGGCTGCGGCAACCGAGCGTGCCACCCGCCCCATCCCCCTGTATTCGGCGACTGCCTCAGTGCCCACCTGGCTGATCGCCCGCGCCACCGCCATGGTCACGCAGATGCTGCGTGACGAGGACGTGGATGACCCCTTGGACCCGGCGGTGCGGGAAGCATACGGATTGCTACCGCTGCGCGAAGCCCTGGTGGAGGTACACACTCCCAGTAGCGATGAGGCGTTAGAAAAAGCTAAACGCACGGTTCGTTGGGTGGAGGCGTTCGAGCTGCAGGTGGCGTTGCGGCAGCGCCGCCTGGCAGCTGACGCCCGGGTGGCACCGGTGATCGAAACCCGCCCGGGGGGTTGGTATGAGCGGGCCCGCACGCAGTTACCGTTCACTCTCACCGGTGGGCAACAGCAGGCATTGGAGCAGATTTTGGCGGACCTGAAATGCTCCGCCCCGATGCAGCGCCTGCTGCAAGCAGACGTGGGTGCCGGTAAAACCGTGGTGGCGGCGCTGGCGATGACCGCAGCGGTGGAAGCCGGCTACCAGGCGGCCCTGCTTGCCCCCACCGAAGTGCTGGCGGAACAGCATGCCCGTAGCCTGGCGGCCCTGTTGCCGGTGCCGGTGGAGCTGCTCACCGGTTCGTCCACCGCGAAAGCACGCAGCCGCATCCAAGAGCTAGCCGCCAATGCCCAACCCACGATTTTCGTGGGAACCCATGCGCTGTTGCAAGATTCGGTGGAGTTGCCACATTTGGGCTTGGTGGTGGTCGATGAACAGCACCGCTTCGGAGTGGAGCAACGCGACGCCCTCGTCGGCGGGGCACGTGCCTGCCCCCATTTGCTCACCATGACCGCCACCCCCATTCCGCGCACGGTGGCGATGACGGTGTTCGGGGATTTGGACGTGACCATCATTGGGGAGCTGCCGGCGGGACGCCAGCCGGTGGAAACTTTCCTAGTTGATGATGCCCGCCCGGTGTGGATGCAACGCGTGTGGGAGCGCGCACGCGAAGAAATTGACCGTGGGGGCCGGGTTTTCGTGGTGACCTCACGTATCGATCCCACCGAGGGGGAGGACCCGCCACTGGCGTCGGTCACTCAAACGTTGGAGTATCTGCAAACTTTGCAGGCCCTGGAAGGGGTGCAGTTGGCACCCCTGCACGGGCGCATGAACGCCACCCAAAAAGCCGACACCATCGCGGCCTTCAACGCCGGAAAGCTGCAGCTGCTGGTCACCACCACCGTCATTGAAGTGGGGGTCGATATCCGCCAAGCCACCATGATGGTGATTCTCGATGCGCAGCAGTTCGGTTTGTCGCAGCTGCATCAGTTACGAGGACGGGTGGGTCGTGGCAACGAAGCCGCGGTTTGCATGGCGGTCCACCGTCATGACTTGGCTCCCGAGTCAATGGAACGGCTGCAGGCATTTGCCGCCACGCGCGATGGTTTCGAGCTGGCGGAAGCTGATTTGCGGCTGCGCCGCGAAGGCGACGTGCTGGGCCAATCGCAGTCGGGTCGAGCCACCTCCCTCAAAGCCTTGCGGGTGCTGCGCGATCAGCGTTTGATTGAGCAAGCCCGCCAGGTGGCCCGTCAAGTGTTGGACCATGACCCGCAACTGGAGGGGAACTTACCGTTGCGACGTCGCCTGTGGCGTTTGGGGGAGGAAATCGAATGGTTGGCGCGCACCTAGTGGCCCGTTTAGGGTAGTTCCATGACCCGAATCGTTGCCGGCCATTTCCGCGGACACCACCTTGATGTTCCCGACAAAGGTACCCGCCCCACTTCCAGTAAGGTGCGCGAAGCCCTGTTCTCTCGTTTAGAGTCGTGGGGTGAAGTTGCTGATGCGGTAGTGCTGGACCTGTATGCCGGCTCCGGGGCCCTGGGATTGGAGGCTCTATCTCGCGGCGCCAAGCACGTGACCCTAGTGGACCAAGCCAGTGGGGCGATTCGTTGCTGTAAGGCCAATGCCAGGCGCTTAGACGACAGCCGAGTGCGCGTTATCCGGGCCTATGCTTCCAGTTTTTGTCGCCGCCCAAATGTGCGGGAGCCATTTTCTTTGGTTTTCATCGACCCCCCGTATGCTCAAGACCCGCAAAAGGTGGCCGATGATCTGGAGGCTTTGGCAGTTAACCTCGCTTCGGAGGCGTTAATTGTGTGGGAGGTTTCCCACCAGCGCCAGGTCCCGCAGTTGCCAGCGGATTTCGAGTTAGAAGACCAGCGCAAATGGGGGCAAACTCGGGTGTGGTTCGTCGGTTTTCACCCTAAAAGCGGTAGCGTAGAGACATGACGCGCGCTCTCATTCCCGGTTCTTTTGACCCCATCACTTTGGGGCATATTGACGTGGTTGAACGCTGCCAACGGTTATTTAGTGAAGTGATTGTGGCGGTGGCTGATAACCAGTCGAAACGGTATTGGTTTACGCGCGCTGGGCGCATTGACTTAGCCTCCCAGTGCCTGTCTCACCTGCCGAGTGTAAAAGTGGTCCAAATCGATGGGCTGCTGGCCACCTGGTGCGTAGATAACGGCGTTGACGTGGTGGTTAAGGGCATTCGCTCTACCGCGGATGCGGCTTTTGAAATCCCCCAAGCTACGGTTAACCGGCAGCTGGGGGGAGTGGAGACGGTGTTCTTGCCCACCTCGGTGGCGCTGTCACATATTTCTTCAACGTTGGTCAAAGAAGTGGCCCTCAATGGGGGCAATATAGAAACCATGGTGCCCAGCGTGGTCGCTGACGCTTTGCACCGCGTCGCCTCAGCCCCTGAGGGAAAGGAACAATCATGACGGACAACTTCAACGATAATCTCGACTCCGCCTACTTGGACGAGGACGTGGCTGCCGCCCCAGCGCCGCAAAGCTCCGTCCCCGCGGCCGACGTTTACGGCCCGTCCACCGTGATCGCCGCCCTCGACCAGATCGAGGACCTGGTGGAAGCGGCCCGCTCCCTGCCCATGAGTGCTTCGGTGATGATCAACAAGGCTGAAATCTTGGACCTGTTGGATCAGGCACGCGAAGCCCTCCCAGAAGACATGGTGACAGCTGACGCGGTGGTAGCCGACGCGGATGCTTTGATCTCACGCGCCGATGAGGTGGCTGAAACCACCATGGCGGAAGCCAACGATCGCGCTCATGCCCTGGTGGAGGATGCCCGCGCCAACGCGGAAGAAACCACCAACCAGGCGCGCGAAGAAGCCCAGCAGATTCGGGACGCTGCAGCGCAGGAAGCTACCGACACTGCCACTCGGGCGCGCGAAGAAGCCCAGGCGATGATCGATCAGGCGCGCGCGGAAGCGCAGCGTTTGATCTCTGAAGAGGAAGTCACGGTGCGTGCCCAGGAAGAGGCTGCCCGCATTGTACGTGAAGCCCAAGATGAGGCCATTAGTTTGGCTGACGGTGCGGACCAGTACTGCATGGAGTCTTTGGAGACCTTGCAGAAGGCTTTGGGCCGTATTTCGCAGCAAACCATCGCTGGGCACGATGCGATCGCGCAGCGCCAAGCGGCCCGCTATGGTGAGGACTGAGGCTCTGCCCGCGGGGCCGGTTAGTTAAGCTTACGGTATTTGAGTATTGGAATGACGCAACCGAAATTGACGAATTTTGATGGTGCTTGCCTGTCCATCAGGGATCTACCCACCGAACCGAACCACTACCGCGACTACCACCTGAGTTTGCGTGCCCCCGATGACTTGGGCACCGCGGTGGTGCAGATTCCCGAAGGGCAAGTGGTGGAGGTTGATGCCACGGTGAACTCCCTGGCGGACGGGGTGGTGTTCACCGCGCACGTGCGGGCCGACGCCAAAGCCGAATGCGCGCGCTGTTTAGAGCCAGTGGATTTGCCGTTGGATTTGGAACTGTACGAGATGTTCTTCACCCCGCAGGCTTTGGCACGCATCGAAAAAGAATCCGGCGCTGAGGCGGTGGAAGATTTAGAGCGCCTCGACAGCGACGAACTGCCACTGGAAGAGATGCTGCGTGATGCGTTGGTCACGGCCATGCCTTACGTGCCGGTTTGCGACGAGGAATGCCGGGGGCTTTGCGACCGGTGCGGGCAACCATGGGCCCAGTTACCAGCCGACCATAAGCACGAGGACATTGACCCGCGCCTGGCGAAACTCGCTGCCCTCTTGGAACCCACGGCAGAGGACGACAAGTAATGGCGCGACGCAAACGCGGCGCGGATGAGCCGGCGGCGAAAGCTGCAGTGGAGAACTTGTGGGGAGCCTGGCGCATCGCCCTCGACCCTGAAATGGCGGTGACGGCGCTGACCCACCGGTCTTTCGCGTTCGAAAACGGCGGGGTTCCCCATAATGAACGCTACGAGTTCCTGGGGGACTCGGTGCTGTCCATCATCGTCACCGAATACTTATTCCGCACTTATCCGCACACCACGGAAGCGAATTTGTCCCGCATGCGCGGGGCGATCGTGTCGGAAAAGACCCTTTCCCGCGCGGCCCGGAACCTGAACCTGGGTGACTACGTGCTGCTGGGGCGGGGGGAGAACTTAACTGGTGGGCGGGATCGAGACTCCATCCTATGTGACACTTTCGAAGCCCTCATCGGTGCCACCTACTTGAGTTTTGGGCTGGAAACCACCCGCCAGATCGTTTTACAACACCTGCGTGAGCCGTTAGCAAACGCTTTGGAGTTGGGGCGCTCAGCTGATTACAAAACCACTTTGCAAGAGTATTGCGCCGAGTTTGAACTGGGGGAGCCGATCTACGCTGACGAAGGATTCGGCCCCGACCATGAGCGCGTATTCCACGCTACGGTGGAAGTGAGCGGTCAAATCGTGGGCCAGGGATCGGCCTCGTCAAAGAAACAGGCGAGGTCCGCAGCCGCGGAAATGGCATACCTGATGCTGACCGAAAACGGGGCGGACGTGGACCAGGCCCGTAGCCAATTCTTGGTGGCAAACCAGGAAACGGCAGCGGAGGAAACCGGTGCCTGAGCTACCTGAAGTTGAGACTATCTCGCGTGGTTTAGCGCGCTATGTGCAAGGCCAAGCGGTGCGGGGGGTCGAAGTTTGGCACCCGCGTTCGGTACGCCGCCACCCCGGGGGCGATAGCGGTTTCACCCAGGCCCTGACCGGGCGGGAACTGACGCAGTTGCGTCGGCGTGGCAAGTTCATGTGGTTTGAACTGCCCGGCAACCAGGCGCTGGTGATCCACTTGGGCATGTCCGGGCAGTTGCATGTGTTTGCCGGCGGCGAGGACGGGCCGCGCCGCAGCCATGAACACGTGCGGCTGGTGATGGCCGACGGGGCAGTGGTGTCTTTCGTTGATCAACGCACCTTCGGTCACCTACAGGTGGTGCCCCTGGTGGCGGACCCGTGGGGCGGGCCGCACCCGGTGCCGCACTCGCTACTCCATATTGCGCCCGACCCGTTGGAGGAAGCCTTCGACACTGACTGGGTGGTGGCCACTTGGCGCCGCTCGGGGGCGCCCATCAAAGCGGGGTTGTTGAACCAGTCGGTGGTGTCGGGGATTGGCAATATTTATGCTGATGAGGCGTTGCACCGAAGCGGTGTGCACGGGGCCCGCCGGGGCCGGAACCTGCGGGTGTGGGAGGCACAGCTGCTGTTAGAAAGCGCTGCCGATGTGATGCGCCTGGCGATCACGCAAGGGGGGACGTCTTTTGACGCCCTGTACGTGGACGTGGAGGGCCAGCCGGGCTATTTCCGCCATTCCTTGACCGCTTACGGGCGAGGTGGGCAGCCGTGCCTGACCTGCGGTGAGGCGATGGTGACGACAGTGGTGGCGGGGCGCTCGCACGTGTTCTGTCCGCGTTGTCAGCCGCGTTCCCATCCGCGAGGACGGGCGCCGCGTCCTTAAATCACGCGCAGTGGGCGGTGTTAAACGCACCCGGGGTGGAGGCTAAGCCCCGGTTCCGGGTCAGTACGCTAAACTACAGGTGTGGTAGGTAACGTAGAAAGTCACGCCCCGCTCACCCGGGTGATGATCGTGGATGATCACGAGATTGTGCGCCGCGGTATCGCCGAAATCGTCGACCGCGCTGACACTTTGGAAGTTGTCGCTGAAGCAGGTTCAGTCACTGACGCCATCCGACGCGCTGAACTGGTGGTTCCGGACGTGATTTTGGTGGACCTGCAGCTACCCGATGGCACCGGTATTGACATCATGCGGCGCCTGCGTGAAACCAAACCACAGATCCGCCCGATTGTGCTAACTTCTTTCGACGACGACGCTGCCCTGTCGGAAGCACTAGAGGCCGGGGCTTTAGCTTACGTACTCAAGAGCGTGCGGGGGGCTGAAATCACGGACGTCATTAAAGCGGTAGCTGACGGGCGGGTGTTGTTGGACGAACGTACCGTGACTCGCCGCCGCGCCGACCACGGTGACCCGACTGCGGACCTCACGCCCTCGGAGCGCCGGGTGTTGGAACTGATCGGCGATGGCCTATCCAACCGCGAGATCGGGGAGAAGCTCGGGGTGGCGGAGAAGACCGTGAAGAACCACATCACGTCGCTGCTGTCGAAGATGGGCCTGCAGCGACGCACCCAGGTGGCTGCTTGGGTGGCCGGCCAGCGGGCCGCGGCTTGGCGCAACCAGGCACCCACCACCCAGCCGTAAACAACCGCGCTTAGACCCCCACGCGACCGCGCTTAGATCTGTTACGTAATCGTGCTTGGATCCTTTAGGTAACCGCGCTTAGACCCCCACGCAACCGCGCTTAAACCACGCGGGCTACTGCTCCTGTGGGCGCGTCATTGGCACACTCCACCGCACCTGCGTGCCCGGACGATCAGGGTTCGGCTCCACGGAGAAACTACCCCCGTGCTGGCGTGCCCGGGTCCGCAGATTCCCCAAACCGGAGGTACGTCCTCGTTTAAGAGGAATCCCCACGCCATCGTCGACCACGCAAATGGTGATCTCCCCGTGCGGGGGACGGCCGTTAATGAAAGCGGTAATCCGCACCGCGGTGGCATGCGCGTGCCGGGCCACATTCGCTAACCCTTCGCGGATCACCGCCACAATGTCATCGGCAATATCAGCCTCAATCCGCTCCGACACTTCCTGCAACGCCGCATCGTCGGCACTGGAAATAACTTGTCCATCGATCTCCACAATCAAAGAAGGAGCAAACCCCAGGGCGTTACGCGCCAGGGAAGTCTCCCGGCGAATCCGCTCCACGATGCCCACTTCCTGATCCGGCTCACGCAAGTCATGCACGATGGAGCGGATCTGGCGCACCGACTCATCCACCGCCGCTAACGCACCATCTAACAGCGCCTCAATCTCAGTTTCACTGTAAAGACCGGCGCGCACCTTCTCCCGTGCGGTATCCAAATGCATGCCGGTGGCGAACAACTGCTGGATCGCGAAGTCGTGCAGGTCACGGCTGATGCGGTCACGTTCATCGAAAAGCGCCGCCATGTCCTCGGCATGTCGCGCCGACGCCAACTCCAAAGCAAAGGCTGCTTGCGAGGCCAACGACTCCGCTAACGGCAAATCGGAAGGCTCAAACTCCAGCCTTCCGGGCAGACGCAGCAGGATCAGCACGCCCTGCGCCACCCCGCGGTTCATCAGGGGGGCGTAGAGCGCCGGGCCGAAATTCTTCAGCACCGGCAAACGCATGGTGTTGGCCCGCGCCAGCGAATCCACGATCATGCCCGCACCCTCATGCAGCACACTCATGGTGCGCCCCTGCGGGGGGAAGACTAAGCCCACCAATTCATTGGCCATGTGGCCGTCTGCGATCTCACAAGCCCAGGTGTAGCCCACCGATGGCAACACAATTAAAGCAGTGTCAGCACTGGCAACCTCCCGCACGGTTTCGGCGATCAGCGTCAGGGCTTCTTCTTCCTCCGCGCCTTCCAGCATCGCTGAGGTGATGGTTTGCGAGGCTGTAACCCACCGTTCACGGTTAATGGATTCACGATAAATGCGGGCATTTTCTACCGCCACGCCCGCGACGTTACCCAACGTCTTCAACAGCTTCACATCATCAGCGTCGAAGCCGCGTGGCTTATCGGTCAGATACAATCGCCCGAAAGTACGCCCCTGCATTTGCACTGGGACGCCCAGGAAGTTCTCCATGTGACGGTGCCCAGCGGGGAACCCGGTGAACAGCGGGTGGGAGGAGATGTCGTTAATGATCAGGGCATCGGTGTGGGGAATGGCCCCAATCATGCCTTTACCTACCGGAGGATGCCCAATGTCGTCAGCCTCGTGAGCTTCGAAACCGTGCTGGAGGAACATGATGGTCTCTCCCCAGGCATCCAACACTGACAATGCCCCGTAGGCGGCACCGGTGAGGGCACACGCCTGATCGACGAACTGCTGTAGTACTTCGCGGATCTCCAGCTGCTTGGTCATGTCCAAAGCAGCTTGGATCAGTAGCTGTTCGTTACCTGGCGGGTTGGAAGTTGCGTTCATTCTCGCCCCTCCTGCATATAGGACTGCCGATAGTTAGCATCAAGTTCCAGTAGCTGCGCGTGCGTGCCGCGCTGTTTCACGGTAGTCACCCCGTCCTCGCCCGGACCCAGGACGATGACTTCATCGGCCACGTCCAGTGGTGTGATCCGGTGGGTGATTACTATGACGCCGCGCTCACGATACCCGGACAGCAGGTCGCGCATCAGGCGGTCAGCGGTGTCGGGGTCCAAGTGTTCGCTGGGTTCGTCAATGATCATTATGGGGGCGGGGGCCGCCAGGGCGCGGGCCAATAGTAGGCGCCGGCGTTCCCCACCGGAGACGGAGGTGGCTCCGGGGCCCAGGACGGTGTCAATCCCATCGGGCAGGTGCGCCACCCAGTCGCCCAGCCCGGCGCGTTGGAGCAGTTCGCTCGCTTCCTCATCCGTCAAGTCGGCGCGGGCGCAGCGCAGGTTTTGTATCACCGAGGTGGCGAACACGTGGGCGTCCTCGGGGGTGAAGGAAACAGCTTTCGTCAGTTGCATCTGCGAGTAGTCACGGTAGGGCACGCCGCCCAGGGTGAGGCTGCCGCCAACCGGGGGAATGAGGCCCGCCAGCGTGTACGCCAGGGTCGATTTACCAATGCCGGAGGGACCCACAATGCCGATTGCCCTGCCGGGTTCAATGTCGAAATCGATGCCGCGTAGTACCACCGGCCCACCGGGCCAACCGGCTGCCAGGTCGCGGGCTTGGATGCGCACCGCAGACGCGGGGGCGGCTTCGCCCTCGTGGGAAGTAACTTCGGGGGCATCTAACAGGCTTTGTAAACGCAAGGCTGCGCGCGCTGAGCGCACCAGCTGCACGGCAGCGGGGGCGAGCTCAGCGGTGCCTTCAAAACTAGACAGGGGGGTGAGAACCAGTACCGCCACGATCACCGCCGATACTAAACCGATCTGGTGTTCCCCGGTGGAAATAATGATCGCTCCACCCACCGCGATTCCCATGGAGAGTGCGTCCACCACTGCGGCCAATGCGGCCGGGTGGGCGGCGCGGTCCTTGGCTTTCGCCAGCTTTGCTTCCACCTTCCCCAGGTGTTCGCGCAGCGCCGGGCGCTGCCCACTGACCGCTAACTCGTCCGCGTGGTCGAGTAGCGAAACGGTGGTGGCAGCTAGTTCCTCCCGGGCTTCGTCCTCGGCCAACTGTGCGAGTCGCGCGGAGCGGATGGTAAGTAGGGGAGCGCCCACTCCGGACAGCAGTAGGCACGCTCCCAGCAGCAAGGCCACCGCGGGGGAGAAGAACGCCAGCACACCGACGGTCAGTACACCTGTACACAGGGCCACCCAGGCTGGCAGCACCGACTTCACCAGCAAGTCCCCGAACGCGTCCACATCCGCGCCCGTGCGGGCTAGCAGCTCACCGCGCTTCAAATGATGCAGGTGAGTGGTGTCTAAGGTAGCTAACTTGCGGTAAACATTTTCCCGCAGCGCCGCGATCCCATCCATCGCCACCCGGTGGGAGGCCAAGCGCTGTACGTAGCGCAGCACCGCTTTGGAAATCCCAAAGAACCGCACCCCCACGGTGGCGACCTGCAAGAACAACACCGGTGGGTGTTGGGAAGCGCGGGCAATCAACCACGCGGCGGTGCCCCCCAGGGCAATGGAGGCGCTCAGTCCGGCGACCCCTAGCGCAATCGCCGCGATGAAGTGCCAGCGGTTGAGCTCCAGCATCGGCAGGAGGCGCTTGAGGGCAGTTTTTTCTGCGCGAGTGACAAACACGCTCATCCCAAGTCCCCTTCCAGCAGTCGCGGCGTGGCACTAAGGGCGAGGGCGGTATCGGCCGCCACATGCAGCTGTGGCCATTGGCGCATTTCAGCTTCACTGGCTCCCGCGAACCGCACTTCCACCACCTGGTCGGCCGCTTCCAAAATAGCTTGGCGGTGGGCGATCACCACTACTGTGCGGCCTTGGTTGCGCAGCTGGGAGACGATTTGTACGATCTGGTTTTCACTGACGGCATCCAGGTGCGCTGTGGGCTCGTCCAGGATGATCCACTGCGCGGGGGAAAGCAGGGCGCGGGTCAGTGCCAGCCGTTGGCGCTGGCCCACGGACAGGCCCACCCCGCCGTGCCCCACCGCAGTGTCCCACCCGTGCGGGAGGGTAGCCACGACCCGGTCCAGCCCGGTGAGGGCGGCAGCCTCTCGAAGCTGGGAATCGGTCACTTCCCGGCCGCCGCGCAGATACTGCCCAAGGGTGCCAGGAGTGATGGCGGGTGACTGCGGTACCCAGGTGAGTTGCTCGAACCAGCTATCCAAGTCCACTTCCGACAGGGGGACGTCGTGACCGTCCTCGCGCACGGTAATGGTGCCGCGAGTGGGGGTGAGCAGACCCAATAGGCACATCACGGTGGTGGTTTTGCCGGTCCCGGATGGTCCGCTGAGGGCCCATACCTTCCCCGGCGTGAGGGTAGCGCTGAGCTCGTGTGGCGCCCACGCTCCGCGGGCGGCAACGCTGACGTCTTTGAAACTGATGCTGGCTCGAGCCAGGTCGGGAGCGTTTTTCTGGCCGCGCTCAGGTAGGGGCTCTTCCAGGACTTCGAAGGCGGCGTTGGCGGCGGCCACCCCGTCGGCGGAGGCGTGGAAGTTCTTCCCCACTTCCCGCAGCGGCAGGTAAACTTCCGGGGCCAGCATAATGGTCGCCAAAGCGGGCATCAGTTCGATGTGTCCGGCCACCAGTCGCAGACCCACTTCCACCGCTACCAACGCCACCGACAAGGTGGCGAGGAACTCCAAAACCGCACCGGAAAGGAAAGCCACCCGCAGGGTCTGCATAGTGGTGTGGGCGTGCATGCGGCCGAGTTTGTGGACGTGCTCAGTGGGGGACTGCTGCCTGCCCAGGGCCGCCAGGGTGGGCAGACCAGCGATCAGATCCAACAGTTGCGACCCTAAACGCTCCATGGTGGCAAGCTTCTGGTCGCTGTATTCCTGAGTGAGCTTACCTACCAAGATCATGAAGATGGGGATCAAGGGGATGGTTACGGCTGCGAAAATCGCTGAGACCCAGTCCAGATAGAACATGGTGAGGATCGTCGCCGGCGTGACCGTCATGGTCAGTACCAGTTGCGGTAGGTAGGAAATGAAGTAGGGACCTAAATCATCTAGTCCGCGGGTGAGCAGGGTGGCGGTGTCGTGCGCGTGGGTGGAGCGCCACCTGGGTCCGAGGGCGTGGGCGTGGTCAATGACTTTGCCGCGCAGTTCGATGATAGCTTTTTGGGCGGCACGGTGAGCCCAGGCTTTATTGAGGTAGATGATCACCAGGCGGGCCGCGATGATGAGAGCCAACACCACCAGGGTGGGGGTGATTTCGGAAAGCGGGGCAGCGCGGGTGATGACGGGGGAAATAGCGAGGGCGATGGTGACCGCTTGGGCCACTACCAGTAGTGCGGAGATGAGTCCGGTTACTGCGATGAAGGCAATGTAGCCGCGGGCGCTGCGCGCATAGGACAGCAGTCGGGGGTCGAGTGGTTTCACAACTTCCTCATCGCGTTTAGACTCCGGCGCCTTCCCTTACAAGGGCGGAAACTCGCCGGCTTGGGACCTATGTCCATGATACCGGGATGGGCGAGGGGACTCACATTCCTTCAGCGGGTGGGACGAGCGAAATAGAAATGGTGGGTGACCAGTTTTCACCGGTCACCCACCATTCTTGGTTTGCGCTTAACGGCGGTTAGCAGATCGCTAACCCACCGTCAGCTAGGGCGCCTTAACCTTGCAGGAAGTTCGCTCCCTCGCGGATGCGCTTGGGCAGCAACCCCATGGTCTGGGGAACGTCACCGGGGGTGACGCGGCTGCGGAACACCCAGTAGGACCAAGCGGTGTAGGCCAGCACGATCGGCACGAAGATGATCGCAGCGATGGTCATAACCACCAGGGTCGGGTGGGTGGAGGAGGCGTGCGCGATGGTCAGGGAGAAAGCGTCATCGATGGAGGACTTCATCACGTTCGGTGCCATCGCGGTGAAGATGAACGCCACCGCACCGGCAATGCCTACCGAGGACAGGATGAAGGACAGCATCGAGTTATTCATCGCCTTTTGGGCGAAGGCGGCCGAACCAATCAACGCCACTGCAGCCACTACCAGCGGCAGCCATGCCCACACGGTGTTGGCGTATGCCAGAACGGCCCAGATTGCCCACACGGCGGTGAGGCCGGCGGCAGCCAGGGACAGGATGGAGGACAGGCGCTCGGCACGGTCGTGTACCGGGCCGGTGGTCTTCAGCGACAGGAACTGCGCGCCTTGCGACATGGACAGTGCCAGCACTACCAGGCCGCCGAGGACGGTGAAGACGGTGAGCAGGGAGAAGAACCCGCCGGTAATGTTGTGCACCGAGTGGGCCAGCACCTCATCAGTGATGGGGCCGGCAACCGGTTCCATGGTGATCGGGTCCACGACCTCGATCTTCATGCCCTGCACCAGGTTGGCGAAGGCCACGCCGAAGAGGATGGGTACGCCGAAGCCAACGACCGTGTGAATGGTGTCCCAGGTGGAGCGCCAGCGCACGGTGTCCACGGTCTTGCGCCACTCGATCGCCGCGATACGCAGGATGAGGAGCACCAGCACCAGGAACAGCGCCAGGTACATGCCAGAGAACATGGTGGCGTACCACTCGGGGAACGCGGCGAAGGTGGCGCCACCGGCGGTGAGCAGCCAAACTTCGTTGCCATCCCAGTGGGGGCCAATGGTTTTCACAGTTTGGGTGCGTTCTTCGTCGTTCTTAGCGACGAAGGGCAGCAGTGCGCCCACACCCAGGTCGAAACCTTCGAGAATCAGGTAGCCGACCCACAGGACGGCGATGAGAATGAACCAAAGAATACTGAGCCAATCCATTGTTATCGATTCCTTCCTCAGTATCCGAATGCGAGCAGGGACGTGTCATCGCCATGATCGTCGTCATGGCCGGGGAAGTGCATGCCTTCCAATGCGAAGCGACGCATCAGCAGGAACCATACAACACCGAGACCGCCGTACAAGAGGGTGAAAATCACCATGGTGGCACCGACTTGGAAGCCAGGTACCGCACCGGAGGCTGCAAACTCAGTCATCTGCAGGACTCCAGAGACTGGGTCACCGTTCATAGCAGCTGCCTGGTTGGGGTAAACCACCCATGGCTGGCGACCAATTTCGGTGAAGATCCAGCCCGCAGAAGCTCCGATGAAGGGGAAGGGGATCATCCACAGCGAGGCCTTACCAATCAGCGAGGAACGCATGAGTTTGTCCCCGCGCAGGCCGATGAGGATCAAGGCACCCAAGATCATGGATACGAAGCCCAGCGTCACCATCACGCGGAAGGACCAGAAGGTCGGCATCGAGGGCGGGCGGAAGTCGTATTGGGAGGCGTCACCGTAACGGGAGGTGAAGGACTCATTGGCGTTGAGCATCTCCACCATGCGTCCTTGGATGTCACGCACGCCCTGCACCGAAGCGTTGAAGTCGTTGTGCGACAGGAAGGAAGCCAAGCCCGGGATGGTGATGAAACGGGTCATGTCGCCACTGTCATCGAGGGGGCATTCGCCGAATCCAGCCACGGTGAAGGCAGCGCCATCAGTATCCATACAGATACCTTCTGCCACCGCCATCTTCATGGGCTGAATCTCTACCATTTCCACGCCCTGGTAGTGGCCGGTAGCGGCGGTGCCTAGGCCGCCGACCAGTAGGAAGATGGCTCCGTAGCGGGCAACCGGTTTCCAGATCTCGCGGGCCTCACGTTCGCCTTCCTTGCCGGCGTTAGCGGCGCGGGTGACCCACCACAGGGCGATGCCGGCTACGAAGGTGCCAGCGGTGAAGATGGAGGTGAAGAACACGTGGGAAAAGCCCAGGAACAATACCGGGTTGGTGATTACTTCCAGGAAGCCGCCAGTGCCGTCCAGTTCGGCGCGGCCGGTGGCGGGGTTGAAGGTAGCGCCAACCGGGTGCTGCATCCAGGAGTTAGCACCCATAATCCAGATGGCGGAAACGGCAGAGCCGATGGCGGCCAACCAGATGGCGGTGAGGTGAGCTTTCTTAGAGATGCGACCCCAGCCGAAGATCCACACACCGAGGAAGGTGGATTCCAGGAAGAACGCCAGCAGGGCTTCGAATGCTAGGGGAGCGCCGAAGATGTCACCGACGAAGCGGGAGTATTCGGACCAGTTCATACCGAACTGGAACTCCTGCACGATACCGGTGGCGACACCGAGGGCGAAGTTGATGAGGAAAAGTTTTCCGAAGAAACGCGTTGCTTTCAGCCAGATTTCGTTGCCCGATCGGTGCCACTTGGTCTGCATCATCGCGACCATAATGCCAAGACCGATCGTCAGCGGTACCTGAATGAAGTGGTAGACGGTAGTGATACCGAACTGCCACCGCGCCAGAAACACTCCGTCGAGTGCTACTGGGAGGACGGTCATAGTGTCCGCCTTTCGAGTCGATAGGGTTTGGTCACCGCCTACCGGTGACTGGATACCTCTACACTAGGGACATTCGTCCCATTTGCGAAACGTTCTGACACTGGTTTCGTAAAAAACCACCCTTTTGCCTGCTATCTCGCGACTGGCAGTAGGGACGTAAGGCCTAGAGGTTGGGAATGTTCCCGATGCGCGTGCACCTATTTTCAATAGGTTTGCCTTGTGATAATGGAATTTGGGGTATTTTCTTCAACTTTGCCCCACGCCAGAATTCGGGACGATGTGCGCTTAGACCCTCGCAAGGCGCTAAGATGAGACGAGGTTGTAACCCTGTCGCTTTGATTTGGCACTTAACGGACTTGTAAAAATTCCGGTCCGGCCCGGCATAGGTGATTCCAACCCAGCGAGGTTCGACGCATCTCGAATCTCCCCGGCCCCCGCCGCCTAATGCGGGCGTGGCCGGCTCCCAACACGGTTGGTGCCAATGTTGCTAACCGTGCAGGGAAAGTAGAGTCTTCCGCCTTAGGGCGGCATGGGAAGTGGACAGGTGCGTGCCTACCTCCCAGCTAATTGGAGATGTAAAAACGTGGCCGACAACCAAAACCACGACTTCAACCCGTTTGGAGTCGAAAATACTGAAGCGCCCAAGCTCGCGCCTTTCGCCCCGGTGTTTTCCTACGACGACACCCGCGTGGAACAGACCCCCGCCCCGACGATAGCTCCTCCTGCTGCAGGGGCGGCGCTAATTTTCCAAGCCCCTGAAATCACCCCGCTCCCGCCCTTGCCAGCGACTGATGATGAGGACGAGGACGCGCCTCGTCCTCGTCGAAGGAATCAACGCGGAGATGATGATCAGTCTCGTCCCGCTCGCCGGCGTACCCGCAGTCGCCAAAGCGATGAGGAAGACGAAACCGCGCCGGTCGCCGAATCGGATTCGGCCACTGACGATGATGGTGACGAGGACGAAGATGCCGTTTTGGAAACCGCCCGTCGTCGGCGCCGGCGTCGCCCGCGCGCCGAAGCGGAGGAAGAAACCGGTGACATCACCGACGAGGTGACCTCCGTTAAAGGCTCCACTCGCTTGGAAGCTAAACGCCAGCGTCGCCGTGAAACCCGACGTGACAACCGCCGTCGCACTTCCGTAACCGAGTCGGAGTTCCTGGCGCGGCGCGAATCGGTAAAGCGTGAAATGGTGGTTCGCGAAAAAGACGGCCTGAACCAGATCGCGGTACTCGAAGACGGACTGCTAGTGGAGCACTACGTGGCTCGCCGCACCCAGCAGACCATGGTGGGCAACATCTACCTGGGGCGGGTGCAAAACGTGTTGCCGTCCATGGAAGCGGCTTTCGTGGACCTGGGTAAGGGGCGCAACGCGGTGCTCTACGCCGGGGAAGTGAACTGGGACGCCGCCGGCATGGCGGGGCGCCCGCGTCGCATCGAACAAGCCTTGAAGTCGGGCGACACCGTGCTGGTGCAGGTCACTAAGGACCCCATCGGGCATAAGGGTGCGCGCCTGACCGCGCAGATCACCTTGGCGGGCCGTTACCTGGTTTTAGTCCCGGGCGGCCAAATGACGGGGATTTCCCGCAAGCTGCCCGATAAGGAACGCAACCGCTTGAAGAAACTACTGGGCTCCATCGTGCCGAAGGACTACGGGGTGATCGTGCGCACCGCCGCGGAGGGCGCTAGCGAAGCCCAGCTGCGCGGCGACGTGGAACGCTTACAGACCCAGTGGCAGCAGATCGAGAAGAAGCAAAAGGGTGGGCAAAAGGCCCCCGCGTTGCTGCGCGCAGAGCCGGAACTGGCGGTGCGCGTGGTACGCGACGTGTTCAACGAAGACTTCACATCTTTGATCGTCCAGGGCAAGGGCGCGTGGGAGACCATTGACGAGTACGTGCGTGAGCTTTCCCCCGACCTGGTGGACCGCCTGCAGCATTGGGTGAAGAAGGACGATGTATTCGCCGCCCACCGCATTGACGAGCAGCTCACCAAGGGGATGGACCGCAAGGTTTGGCTACCTTCGGGCGGGTCCCTAATCATCGACCGCACCGAAGCCATGACGGTGATTGACGTCAACACCGGCAAATTCATTGGCTCCGGTGGGACCTTGGAAGAGACGGTCACTAAGAACAACTTGGAGGCCGCCGAAGAGATTGTGCGCCAGCTACGTCTGCGCGATATCGGTGGCATCGTGGTGATCGACTTCGTGGACATGGTGCTGGAAGCTAACCGCGACCTGGTGTTGCGCCGCCTGGTGGAGTGTTTGGGGCGTGACCGCACTCGTCATCAGGTCACCGAGATCACTTCCCTGGGCTTGGTGCAGATGACTCGCAAACGCGTGGGTGAGGGCCTGGTGGAGGCCTTCTCTACCCCGTGTGAGTGCTGTGAGGGGCGCGGCTTCATTGTCCACGACGACCCAGTGGAGCGTGAGCAGGGTGGTCGGCGTGCGGACCGTAATGAAAGTTCCAAGGGCGCTCGCAAAGCCGAACGCAACGCCAATGTCGATGCGGGCCAGTCTGACCGGCAGCGGGAGCAAACCAAGAGCGCGTTGAGTGCGATTGCGGCGGCCGCGGCCTCCTCCCATCAAGATGACGAGGACGGTGCTGCAGTGGCACCGGAGTCTGACGCTGGTAAGAAGACGAAGAAACAAGAGGGCAAAGGCAAGGGGAATAAGGCGAAGTCCGCTGGTTCGCAAGAACATGAATCCTCAGCGCAATCCGCTGCTAAGGGGGAAGGCAAAGCGCCCAAGACTACAGGCGGGGCTCATAAGGGTGAGGCGGAAGCTGATTCCCGAAGCCGTGACGATAAGGCCGCACACAACCCTGGTAACGCCAAGGGTGAGCATGAGCTGGAGACTTCCAAGCAGGACTCGCAGCGCGGCGCAGTTAAGCACAGGGGCGAGTCGCAGAATTCGAAGCGCGATTCTCAAGTGCAGGACTCTAAGCGTGGGGCCGACTCCCAGCGTGGATCCCATTCGCAGGACTCCACGCCCGAGTCTTCGGTGCAAGGCTCCCAAAGCGAGGCCGACGCGCAGGAGGATGCAGCGGGGGAGGAACCGCCCGCCACGCACCACGGTGCCCCGACCAAACGCAAGCGCAGCGGCCGGCGCGCAGCGACTATGAGTGCGGGTAAACCCGCCACCATTGAACTGCCCCCGGTGCAGGAGAGTACGCCCACCATTGCTCGCCCGGCAGCGCTGAGCGTCGATGATATTGAACTTCCGCAGGCCCGTCCTCGTGCGGCAAATAAAACTCGCCGCGT
The DNA here is from genome assembly GCA_023389315.1 of Actinomycetes bacterium. Taxonomy (GTDB): domain Bacteria; phylum Actinomycetota; class Actinomycetes; order Actinomycetales; family Actinomycetaceae; genus Gleimia. The sequence goes on from JAEWEQ010000088.1 coordinate 36,719, forward strand.
GGTGATGGAAAATCCGCAAACGGAGGCCGGTGAGAAGAAGTGACGTCACTGCTTCGCAGCGGCGTTGCGGGAGGCAACTAGGTGCGCCGGTCACGGTGTTCAATCCCACATAAACACAGCTGTGCTGAGGGCCTGCGGGGTTTGAAAGCCGTGGCCGGGTGGCGTATCCTAGAACGTCGGTGCATGTTTTAAAACATGCGGCGATGCTTCCACTTCGGTGGGAGGATCCGGTTGGTGTCCTAGCCTTAGGTTCGGGCCACTTACCATTGAGACAGCATTCGTAATCGATAAGAGATGAGCAGCAACGTGGTCTACGCGATCGTCAAGGCCGGCGGCCGACAGGAGAAGGTTTCCGTCGGCGATGTCGTCGTCGTCGACAAGCTGGCGGGAGAAGCCGGCGACACCGTCGAACTCCAGCCCCTGATGGTAGTCGATGGTGACAAGGTCACCTCCGATGCGTCGGAACTCGGGAAAATCAAGGTAACCGCCGAGGTGGTGGAACCCGTTAAGGGACCGAAGATTTCGATCATCAAGTACAAGAACAAGACTGGCTACCGTAAGCGCCAGGGTCACCGTCAGCCGCTGACGAAGATCAAGGTCACGGGGATTAAGTAACCCCGCTCGGTCCGGTTTCAGAAACGACAGAAAGTAGCTTTGAGATGGCAAGCAAGAAGGGGCTCGGTTCTTCTAAGAACGGGCGCGATTCCAATGCCCAGCGCCTCGGCATCAAGCGTTTCGGCGGCCAGTTCGTGAAGGCCGGCGAGATCCTAGTTCGCCAGCGTGGCACCAAGTACCACCCGGGTGAGAACGTGGGTCGCGGCAAGGACGACACGCTTTTCGCACTGGTAGCTGGTGACGTAGAGTTCGCTACCAAGCGCAACCGCAAGGTTGTCAGCGTGGTTGAGGCTGTGAGCGCTTAAGCGCAGATAACTAGCGACACCGAGGGTGGACGGACAACTTCCGTTCACCCTCGTTCCATATCGCACGAGGACGGTGGCTAACCCACCCGGGGAATGTCCCGCCCTCGTCCACCTCCAATCACGTCACCCGGCCGGCGGGCTGCATTTACCGAACGCAAATAGGGAAGGGGAACCCCCATGGCTTCATTCGTTGACCGCGTCACCTTGCACGTGCGCGCCGGTAAAGGCGGGCACGGCTGCGCCTCCGTGCACCGGGAGAAGTTCAAGCCACTGGGCGGACCGGACGGCGGTAACGGCGGCAACGGCGGTTCGGTCATTCTTGAAGTTTCGTCCCAATCCACCAGCTTGCTCACCTACCACCACGCCCCCCACCAGCGGGCAGAGAACGGCACCCCCGGGCAGGGCGGGCATGGCGACGGCAAAAACGGGCAGGACGTGGTCTTGCCGGTCCCCGACGGAACCGTGGTGAAAACCACCGACGGTGAGGTCTTGGCAGACCTCACGGGTGAGGGCGCCCGGGTTGTGATTGCCGAGGGCGGTCGCGGCGGCTTAGGCAACGCCGCACTGGCCTCCCGGCGACGCAAGGCCCCGGGGTTCGCACTGTTGGGTGAGCCGGGTGAAGAACGCGATGTGGTGTTGGAACTCAAGTCAGTCGCGGACGTGGCCTTGGTGGGCTACCCGTCGGCCGGCAAGTCCTCCTTGATCGCGGCGCTTTCTTCGGCCCGCCCGAAGATCGCTGATTACCCGTTCACCACTTTGGTGCCGAACCTGGGTGTGGTGGAAGCCGGCGAGGTGCGCTACACCATCGCGGACGTGCCGGGCCTGATTCCCGGTGCCGCGCAGGGCAAGGGCCTGGGTTTGGAGTTCTTGCGCCACATTGAACGCTGCGCGGTGATCGCCCACGTGCTGGATGCGGCAACTTTCGAAAACGACCGCGACCCGCTGTCGGACCTGCATGCGATCGAAGCTGAACTGGCCCAATACCGTTCTGACCTGGGCGAGATCGAAGGCTACGTGCCGCTGGGGGAACGCCCCCGCGTGGTGATCGTAAATAAGGTTGATATTCCCGACGGTGCCGACATGGCGCAAATGCAGTTAGCGGAACTGCAGGCTTTGGGATGGCCGGTGTTCTTAGTGTCGGCAGTTTCCCACGCCGGGTTGGATCCGCTGCGTTTCCACCTGGCGCAGATGGTGGACGAACACCGCCAGAGTCTGCCTGTACCCGAACCCGCGCAAGTGGAAGTCTCAACGGGGCGTACTAAGCGCGTGGAAGAGCCGGTTTCGATCCGCAAAGTCAGCTACCAGGGCGAGGACGTGTTCGAAGTTCGCGGCACCCGCCCCGAACGTTGGGTGGCGCAAACCGATTTCGCCAACGACGAAGCAGTGGGCTTCCTCGCGGATCGTTTGGCCCGTGCCGGAGTGGAAGAAGAACTCGCGAAGGCTGGCGCTAATCCCGGTGACCCGGTGGTGATCGGCCCGGTAGAATCCGGCGTCATTTTCGACTGGGAGCCGACCCTTTCCACCGGCGCCGAACTGCTGGGCGCGCGCGGCACCGATGAGCGCCTTGAGGCATCTACTCGTGCCACCCGGCGCGAACGCAAGGCCCACTATCACCAGATGATGGACGCTAAGGCGCAGGCCCGCGAAGAACTGTGGATGGACCGTGAACGCGGCTACTGGACGGATCCGACCGATGACTGACGCGGCCGCAAATAGTAGCGACTTGGAACAGCTCACCACTTGGAAGTGGATTATCGAGGGCGATGGCCACGTTCGCGCGTAGATGCGCTGGGCGGGCAGGGAGTAGAAAGGTCGTTTAGATAAATGGTGTTGGGGCATCTAGGTGCGCACGGGCGCGAGTCCCGCTTGGACATTTCGCGTATTTCCGAGGAGCCGAAGGTGGAGGGTAAACCGCGGGCGAAGCGTCCTTCCGTTGGGATCATGGGTGGGACTTTCGATCCGATCCACCACGGTCACTTGGTGGCTGCTTCGGAAGTGATGGAGGTTTTCGACCTAGACCAGGTGGTGTTCGTCCCCACTCAGATGCAGCCGTTCAAGGCGGGACGGCGGGTTACGTCGGCTGAGCACCGCTACCTTATGACGGTGATTGCGACGGCGTCGAATAATCGTTTCACGGTTTCGCGCGTCGATATTGATCGCGGTGGCACCACCTACACCATTGACACTTTGAACGATATTCACCGCCAGCGCCCGGATGCCGACTTGTTCTTCATCACCGGTGCGGATGCGTTGGAGCAGATCCTGTCTTGGAAGGACGCGGATAAGCTGTTCGAGATGGCGCATTTCATTGGGGTTACGCGCCCCGGTCACGAGCTCACTGCTGGTGGCCTGCCGCCCTCGGCGGTGTCGTTGGTGGAGGTCCCGGCGATGGCGATTTCTTCAACTGATTGCCGCCGCCGCGTGGGAGCGGGACAACCGGTGTGGTACTTGGTTCCCGACGGGGTAGTGCAGTACATCGACAAATACGGGCTCTACCGCGAACCGGCAACCAGGTGAGCGCGATGGGCGAGGACGTGGGTGGCTCCTGGCAGGCCGATGAGTGGGTCGCTCAGTTCATTGGGCAGCCACAGGCGCTTGAGCCCCTGGAGTTCGAGTATTTGCCGCTGCCGCAGGTGCAGTTGGATGCGGATTTCACGAAGGCGTTCGCGGCGTTGGATGATCAGATGGAGCGGGTGCGCTGCCTGCTGGAGCAGGTAGAACGTGGCACAATGGAGTCAGACCCTAGTAGCGATAAAAGTTGAGGTTATTTGTGTCCCTTCCTGAAGAAACCAGGCGGATCCTAGAGGTAGTGGCGAAGGCTGCTTCCGATAAGCTCGGGGAGAACCCGGTGGCGATTGATGTGCGTGAGCGGATGCCATTTTCGGATGTGTTCTTCGTGGTGTCGGCCGATAGCGACCGCCAGGTGCGGGCTATCACTGACGAGATCGTTGACCAGTTGGTGGAAGCTGGCTATCACCGTCCCCGCGTGGAGGGGCGCGACGAGGCCACTTGGGTGTTGTTGGATTGTGCTGGCGTGATTGTGCATGTAATGGATGACCAGCAGCGTTCGTACTATGCGTTGGAGCGGTTGTGGGGCGATTGCCCGCGACTGCAGTTGGAGGGAGTGGCGTGAGTCCAACGCCCAAACGGCGGGTCATTTTAGTCCGCCACGGTCAGACCGACTTTAACCGTGAGGGCAAGGTTCAAGGGGTGGTCGATATTCCTTTGAACGAGGACGGTCGCTCCCAAGCCGAACTCATGGCGCCCGAAGTGGCGGCCTTTTCTCCCACCAAGTTGGTGGCTTCCGACCTGGGGCGGGCAGTAGAGACGGCGCGCGCGATTGCTGAGCGGTGCGGGGCTGAGGTGGTAGTGGATGACAGACTGCGTGAGCGCGGCTTTGGCTCCTTTGAGGGCGCCACTCGCGAGGAGATGACTGCGCAGCATCCACTTTGGTTTCAGCAGTGGAAAGATACCGGCGAGTGCGAGGACGCGGGAATCGAGTCGCGCCGCGTAGTGGGGGAGCGGTTCGCTCAAGCCGTGGAGTTCCACAGCGAGCGTGAGCAAACCCTGGTGGTAGTCTCGCACGGCTCGGCAATAACGCAGGGAATGTGCGTACTGCTGGGGTTAGATCCTAGCCAGTGGATGGGGTTGGCAGGGCTGAACAACTGTCACTGGTCGGTGCTGGAAACGTCCGCCCGTTCACCTAAGTGGCGTCTGCTTGCTCACAATGTTGGGGTCACTTCGTTGGACGAGGGCCGCTCAATGGCGTAATTTCGCCGGAAGTGGAGCACTAGTGTCATCGGTCCTGCCGATTTTGCATTGGTTGCTGCCACACGGTAGTATTAATGACGTCCTAAGGGGCTATGGCGCAGTTGGTAGCGCGCTTCCATGGCATGGAAGAGGTCGCGGGTTCGACTCCCGCTAGCTCCACGATACACGCCCGTTTTTCCTTGAAAT
>JAEWEQ010000068.1 GCA_023389315.1 Actinomycetes bacterium
GCGTCCGCGAAGTTAGGCATCGCGTCTTCAGAAGCATCCAGGTAAAGCTGGGCATCAACCATGGAAACCTCCATCACCATGAAGGAGCCTTTCCCATCGGGAACCACGTCCACGCGGTTGAACAAAAACTGTTCATCACGGCCCAAACGGTCCTTCACCATGGCGTGCAATACCGAGCGGATCTGTTCACCCCAGCGCCATTCCTCAGCGGTGGCGTCACGGGCAATAGTGAGGGTCTCATGCATGTCGGCGTCAGTAACTTGGGACGGGTGCAGCATGGCTTTCTTCTCCACCGCGTGCGATACCAGGCCATTGAAGAAGATTAGGGAGATCTCACCGTGCGCATCGATCTCTTCACGGTAGCGCTGCAGCATCACCGAACGCCCCGCATCCAACAGGCTCATCACGTGCCCGATGGCGTGGCGCCGGTCGGTGGAATCAATGGCACGGTATCGCCCAATATCACGCAAACCAGAGGACACCGCAGGTTTGACCACGAAATCTTGCAATGCTGGGAAGCGCGAGTGCACACGGTGCTTGGAAAGTTTATCTTCCGGTTCCAGCCAGGTGGTGGGGATGATCGGGAGGCCGTAACGCTCCAATACCTGCAAGTAGTGCTTATCGGAGTTCCAGTCCAAAATGTCAGGATGGTTCAAGATGCGCGGAACCGAGCGCGTCCACTCCAGGAACTCGGCGCGACGGGAAGCATAATCGGAAACTGAACGCACCACCACTAGGCCAGCTTCGGCCCAGTCCATATCTGGATCATCCCAGCGAGCAATGCGCGGATCAGTGTCACGCTCAGCCAAATAATCCAGCAATCCGGCTTCGTCGGTGTACAGGTTCGGCATGTCAGCCGAAGTAACAAGAGTAACGCGAGGCTTCATAATCTCCACTCTAGGTTAAGAATGCGAACTTAGGGCAGTGTAAGCTATGATCCTCACCGCAAGCCGGACGGACGAGCCAGCGCCGCGTCAATCAGCTGGGTGAGTAACTGCGGATACGCCACCCCGGTGGCTTCCCACAGCCCCGGATACATTGACCACGGAGTCATACCCGGCATGGTGTTAATCTCCGACAAGATCACCTGCCCAGTCTCCTCCTGGTAGAAGAAATCCACCCGGGCAATCCCTTCCCCGCGAACCGCATCGAACGCGTCCACCGCGATGGCGCGGATCTGATCCGAGATATCCTCCGGCAGCTGGGTGGGGCAAAGGATCTGCACCGCGTCATGGGACTGGTACTTATGTTTGAAGTCGTAAAACGCGTGGTTGCCGCTCACCGCAATCTCTCCGCACACCGAAGCGCGCGGACCGTCCTCGAACTCCAAGACGCCGCACTCGATTTCCCGGCCCGTCACGGCAGCTTCCACGATCACGTTGGGATCGTGCACGCGCGCGCGCTCAATGGCTGCTTCCAAGTCAGCGTGGTCATCAACGCGGCTCACGCCCAGCGATGATCCCGCACGGTTCGGTTTGACGTAAACCACGGGCGCAACTGAGGCGGCCTGCTCCAACGCCAAGGAGCGGTCTTGGCGCCACAGGCGGTCGGGGATTTGGGTCCAGCGCCCCACTGCAATACCGCTGGCACGCAACACCGTTTTCGTTAGGTGCTTATCCATGCAAACAGCAGAAGAAGCCACCCCGCAGCCGACGTAGCGCACGTCGCAGGACTCCAAGTAGCCCTGGATCAGACCGTCCTCGCCGAAAGGCCCGTGCAGCAGCGGGAACACCACGTCGATGCGACCCAAGTCGGCGACCGCAAGAGGCTCACCACCCTCGTAGCTGTCGGTAATGGTATTGGAAGCTACCAGTGCGTTGGTGCCCGCCCAGAAAGTCACGAAGTTGGAATCGGCTTCAATGACCGCGCCTTCCCCATCGCGCATGCGGTAAAGCTCCGGGTCGTCGGGCACTCGCACCCATTGTCCGGTTTCGGTAATGCCAATGGGAACCACGTCGTAGCGGTCGCGGTCAATCGCGGAAAGAACCGAGGCGGCGGTGGCGCAGGAGATCTGGTGTTCTCCGCTTCGACCACCAAAAAGAATAGCTACGCGAGGCTTGAGCATGAAAGTTCCTTTACCGTTTTACGCTTTTCTTCTGACAGTATAAGGCCCTACCCTCACTACGCCCCCTCGCCCCGCCCAGGGGCGCGGACCTGACCGGTTCGCACCCGCAGTTGTGCCACATATTTATGTCACGAGCGGGCCGGCACACCTCACATGTCGGTGGTCAGCTCCTTGGTCACTGCGGTGAAGAACTCATTGGCACTGGGGTTAACAGTCAGTGCTGCGACGAACTGTCCCACCTGCGCAGGATAGCCACCATCGGGGGCCTGCCACTCCAAATCCACGGTCAGCTGCGATCCCGGCGGCATATCACATTTCAGGACCCAAGTGCTCTGGTATCCTAAGGTCGGTCCCGCCAACAGCGCCGGTTCACCATTGGCGCCGGTTGCCGCCGCCAACTTCGCGTACGGCTGCGTAGTGGGATAACGGGTTCCGGCCGCCAGCGTGCGGGCACGCACCTGCACTTCAGTGCCCGCCCGCAAAGTAGTGTTGCCGTCGTTTACGATTATCAACTGCCCGGGGAAGGTGCGCTGGCCCGCGGGGATAGTTTTCTTAGTCGGAACCCACTGCAGGGAAGCCGAAGGTTCTTGCCAACGCGACGGTGCCGGATCTAACGGCGGACAGGTGTCAGGTTGAGAAATCGCGAAGGCCGGTGCCACTGCAACGACGGTCACCGCGGGTGCGGCCCATAGGCCCGCTTTTAGTACTTGACGACGTGAAGACTTCAATGCGATCACCTACTAAGCCTTTGCGATTCGGTAGACGCCACCAATGGTGCCCTGCCACCAGGTACCGTTGCGGTCGATAGTCCCAACCATTTGCAGGGTATCCACTCCGAAGACCGTGATAAGACCCGGAAGTTTTTGTCGATAGACGGTTTCGCCGGTCTCAATATCGATGGCCATGGCGTAAATTACAGGTCCATTCGATAACGGCCACGGTGGTCTCTCGCAGGTATAAATCAGGCCGTCAGCGCTGCTGTAGCGCGGTACGGCGGAAGAATATACATCCTCGCGTGACCACACCTTAACTAAGCCGGCCCCGGTCACATCCCAACGCTCGACGCCCGGCCCCATCATCGCTGAAGAAGGTTGTGCAGGTGGCGCGCCCGCCGGTTCTTTCGGATACGGGTAACCATAGGTATTGGCAGCCACCAAAGTGTTACCAACCCCAATCATCGAATCCTCCGCTGCGGAAGCCCCAGCCTTAAATAAAGGCTGTTTTCCGATAATCGCGCCGGTACTGGCATTTAGCACCAGGACGCTCTCATGCTCGTCTCCATTGTCAGACAGCATCAGGTAGTCAGAACCGGAAGGGCCAAAGAAAGTGGGGGTAGCGCCCGATCCCCAGCTCAGGCGACCGGGTTTGCGGAAGCTCCCGCGATCATACGGGGTGCGCCAAACCACCGTGGGAGCTGCCGAGTTGGAGGCGCGGAGGAGGTAAGCGGCGTGGGAAGTGACTACGCACACACCCTCGGGCGCGGCGGAAATAGAGTTATCGACCCGCTCCCCAGATCCCAGAACGGTAGCACGCACGGAGCCGCGTTCCATATCGACCACCGCTACGCCAGCGGATACGGTGGCCACCCAGATTCGGCCATCCCAATCGGGCACCAGACCAACTACACCGTCAGCACTGCCGGCGGGAATCCAGTCAGTTAGGTCAATGCGGGAATCAACCCAGGCTTTACCCGAACCGTCATGGGCGATACGCAGCAACGTTCCCGAACCATCAACCACCACCATGCGGTCGCGGTTATCAAGATACGCATAAACGCCCCCGAGTAAAGACCCCTTGGTGAGCGCCAGCTTGGATAGCTCCCTTCCAGCTGCGTCCAGCAAGATGACGGTGGGGCGCAAACCGACGACGTCCTCCCCCAGGAGCTGGGTGGACAGGATTTGCACGATCCCGTCAGACCCAACTAACACCGTGGGGCAGGCGCCACCGAGATTAATCTCAGTCGCATTCCACGGCCCTTTCCCTGGACCGGGCAGCGCAGTGGCGTCTGAGGACTGGGCGTCAGAGTGCATTAGGGCAAGCCCGCCGGCGCCTAAGTGCGGGTGAGGTTGAGCGTTGTAGATCGGACGCATGTGCACACTTGCTTTCAGTATTGAGGTATCCAGCGCTCTGCCAGCGCGCCTAATGGACGCCGATCGACCTAATGGACGCCGATCGAGGAGTGCCGTGGAGCGCCACGGCTCGCGAGTATTGAATCTACCATGAAGTTTGTGATGATTGAAATAATCTGCGCCCGCGTTAACGCTTCGTGGCAGTAACCACACAACCCACCACGCGGGCCTGTACTTTCTGTAAGAACTCCAGCGTGCGCCGCAATTGCGGTAGCCCAGTGCGCCCAGCGCGTGCCACCACGACCACCCCATCGGTGACACGAGACAACACCACCGGATCGGTAACTGCCAAGACCGCAGGCGCGTCGCAGATCACGAAATACTCGCGCGATAACTGATCAACTAGCTCCTCCATACGCTGGGATCCCAGCATCTGGGAGGGATTGCCGCAGATCGCTCCCGCTGCAAGCACCTTTAGCTGCGCGACCCCCGTTTGCGCCAACGCATCGGCGGCTAAGACTTCACCAGCTAAAACCTGCGCCAAACCCAGCGCAGTGTCTACACCGAGTTTGCCTGCCAGGGAGGGCCGACGCAGGTCCGCATCCACCAACACCACCGCCTGACCCGCGCGGGCGAATGCCAAAGCAAGGTTAATAGCAAACGTCGATTTGCCCTCCCCCTTAAAGGAAGAAGTGATGGTTAGTGACCCCAGCGTGTAGTCCACCTGGGAATACTCCAAGTTGGTGCGGATCTTACGAATCGACTGCTGCGACACCAAGTCCTGGGCATCGACGAAGTTCAGGAAACCCGCGTCGTTGTCTTCGTCCTCGGTCGCTGGAATAGGAACCGAACCCAAACTGATAGCGCCGGGAAGTTCCGCTAAGTCCGCTTCGCCGCGGATCTTGCGACCGTACGCATCGCGAGCTAGCGCCAGGAAGTAGCCAGCCACTAAACCCAACGCCAAAGCCGGCAAGAAATACAGCACGTAAATTGGGGAAACCGGGGCTTGCGGATGATAGGCACTACCAATTGGGAGCAAGAAATAAGGAGTATCTTGACCTTCCAGGGCAAAAACCTCGCGCGAAGTTGCCTCCACTACTGCCACTGCAGCTTCTGAAGCTAACTGCGGATCATTGGCTCTGGTACGAACCCAAATGGTGGTTGAGTCCTTAGGCAAGTCGAGACGGGTGTTATCTCTTATCTGGACAGCGGTAAGGCGACCTCCAGTTATCTGCGAAGCCCGGTCATAAACTTGCCCAGTGCGCATCAAGGCAGCAAATGACGCTGCCCTGGCATGCGCCTCAAGCATGTCATCATATGCCTGATTAACCGAGTTATCGGCTTGTTCATCTGACAGGGGGCGACTAACAATTTGCCCGGCGGCTTCACCTTCATAAATGCGGGGGGCGGAGAAATAAAGCGCGGTACCGGCGAGTATCGAAACCAGAGTACAAACCACGATCAGCACGGCGTGGCGCGTAGTCAGCCGAACAAATTCAGTCAAACCCATTTAGGTTACCTTCACAAAACTGGGATCGTGGTTGTCAATAGGCATAATATACCGCGCCAAAAAATCAGATCGCCTGACCACCGGAAAATAAGACGCATTAATTTCCTACCGGCGGTGCTCACTTTCCTGGCGAGCTCTCAGTTTCTGCAGTCCCGTAGGCGGCTCGCACCTGGAGTAACTCCGCTTCCACGTCATCGATGAAGTCCTGAACGGCCTTAACTCCGCGCACGGGACCTCCCGAAATCATGCCATCAGGCGAGATTAACATGGCGGAGGGCGTCATCATCCCAAGCAGCCACCACACCACCCGGTTGCGGTCAAAGAACTGCTCCACCCCGGAGGGAAGATCCATCGCCTCAGATTCCTCGGAGGAGAGCACGCAAAAGCGCAGCTCCGGTAAGCGTTTTTGGAACTGCGGTAGTAGCTGGCGAATCTCCACACAAGAGGAGCAAGACCCAGACAGGTAAAACACCAACGCGGCTGCCTGGTTAGCCAGGTGCAGCAAAGAGACTTCTTCTTCGCCGCGCAAGACGAAAACGTGAGGAATGGGGCTGCGCTGATAGTCATCTTCGTCCACGGCGTCCGTGCCCCCCGCCGCACCTACGCCTTCGAGCTCACCCCGGGCCCCAGGCAGGTTGGCCGCTGTACGCGCGGGAGCGAGAGAAACCCCCACCACCAATGCGAATACCACCGCCACCATGACGCCCACTGCCGCAGCCGGTTGACCCCACAAAGCCGACCAGGCGAAATGCCCCTGCCAACTGCACCACGCTATGAAGGTAGCTGCCAACGCCAGTGCCACCGCCCGGGCGAGATCCCGCTTCGCTGCCGGATCGTCCTCGTGGAAACAACCGCAAGAACGCTGCTCACGCCAGGCTCGCACCACCACCAAAAAGTAAAACCAACAAGTAAGGGCCGCAGCTGTCCCCATCAAGGAATGGAAAACTCCGGTAGTTAAAGCCAAGGAAATGGCCAAGAGCAAATGCCACAGAATATGGAAAACCAGTGTCGCGGGTCGCGGGTCGCGCCAAAATATCTGGCACGCCCAGCTGTCGCCAGGCGGCGAACTTGTGTTCCCCACCCGCAGAAGTCAACAGCTTCACATCGACCAGGGCGGCGAATGCAAAAACTGCGCACACCAGCGCTGTGAAACCGGTGAGTGCGAACTCCAGGGGGGAAATATTCATGATTAGACAATAGCGGATTGAAAAGACGGAGCGAATTCAGGTAACCGCAGGCCGCTTGTCTGAGAGCAAGTCGGTGGTAAGTTTTACCCGCCGCTACCCAACGTTTACGCTAGTTCTAAACTAGTTGCCGCCACCGCGGCTGCGGTGCACAAGAAAATGGAAGCGACAACCATGAA
>JAEWEQ010000080.1 GCA_023389315.1 Actinomycetes bacterium
CTAATTCTTGGCTACTTCACCATCAACATGGTGCTCTCTTTCAAAGGCTTCTTAGGGGTCTTCGACCAAGTGGTGGCGTTGACGAACGGTGGTCCGGGAACCTCTACCCAGTCGATCGCCTTCTCCATTTTCCGTAACGGTTTCCGCGGTGGCGAGTACGCCTACCAGACCGCCAACGGCGTGGTTTACTTCATCCTGGTGCTGGTGGTGTCGTTCGTGCAGCTACGCTTCCTGCAGAGAAGAGAGAGGATCTGAAATGAGCACGGCAACTACGGTCAAAACCGACGCACTGCAGGCACCGAAACGGGCTCGTGGCTGGGTGCACAGATTCCCCGCAGATCGCCCGAACTGGTGGCTCACCGCCCTCGCGGTGGTACTGTCTTTGACCATCTTGCTCCCCCTTTACTTCACTGTTGTGACCGCTTTGAAGACACCGGCGGAGCTAGCCGAATCCGGTTTCGCTCTGCCGCGATCTTGGTCGTGGTCCAACTTCTCGCAGGCTTGGGCCCTAACCAACTACCCGGCACGTCTGCTGACGACCTCCTTCATTACCGTCGGCGCAGTAGTACTAACCTTGGTGACGAACTCCATGGTTTCTTACGCCATAGCCCGCAACATGGATCAGTACCGGTGGGTGAAGTGGCTCTACTACTACTTCATCGCCGCCATGTTCGTGCCTTTCCCCATCGTCATGCTGCCGGTGGTCAAAGAAACCGCTTTGCTGGGATTGGATAACGAGGTCGGCCTGATCATCCTCTATACCGTCTTCGGGTTATCGTTCAACATCCTCCTATATACCTCCTATCTGAAGTCCGTGCCGGTGGAGCTAGAGGAATCAGCTTCCATTGACGGGGCCTCGCGCTGGGGCGTGTTCTGGAAGATCATTTTTCCACTGCTGGCCCCCATGAACGCCACCGTGGGGATCCTCACTTGTCTGTGGGCATGGAATGACTTCATGCTTCCGCTGGTGATCCTCTCGGACCCGAACTCCCAGACCTTGCCGTTGGCACAATACGTCTTCCAAGGGCAGTTCAACACCAACTACCCGGTGGCTTTCGCTTCTTATCTAATGGCGATAGCTCCCATGCTGATCGTGTACATTTTTGCCCAGAAGTGGATTATCTCGGGCGTGATGCGCGGATCACAAAAGTAACCCTCCGCGGGGTGGGTGGGTGTAAGCCACTGGCCCACCCCGCCAAAAACTACGCTCGCGTTTGGTTAACGTTGGGGAAAGGAACTCCCATGTCGGCATTAGGCACCGCACAGCCCTGGTGGAAAACATCGGTTTGCTACCAGATCTATCCACGCAGCTTCTGCGACGCTAACGGCGACGGTTTTGGCGACATCGCTGGCATCCGCTCCAAGATAGACTATCTCGCTGACCTGGGGGTAGAGGTGGTGTGGTTCTCCCCCATGTACGTATCGCCACAGCAAGATAACGGTTACGACATTGCCGACTACGATCACATCGATCCGCGCTTCGGTACCGACGCCGAATTCGACCAGATGGTCGCCGAGTTTCACGACCGTGGCATCCGAGTAGTGATGGACTTAGTAGTCAATCACACCTCCGATCAGCACCCGTGGTTCCAAGACGCCCTCGCCGGTGGACGCTACCGCGACTACTACATCTGGCGGCAGGCTCGCACTATGCCGGTCTCTAACCAGCCCCAACCCGCTACTTCCCCTAACGCTGCCGCCCCCACCGGTGAGCTGGTAGCGCGTGGCGATGAACCCAATGACTGGCAATCATTCTTCTCCGGCCCGGCCTGGACCTGGCACGCTCCCTCCCAAGAGTATTACCTCCACCTTTTTGCTAACGGCCAACCCGATTTGAACTGGGAAAACCCCCAGCTACGAGAAGACATCTTTGCCATGATGCGGCGGTGGATCGACCGTGGTGTCGATGGCTTCCGCATGGACGTCATTAACTTAATTTCCAAGCCGGAGGACTTAGAGACTGAACCAATGAAACCGTTCGGTCCACATTTCCATGACTACCTCCAGCAGATGCGACGGGAAGTATTTGATGCCTTCCCGGGCCGAGTATTCTTCACGGTGGGTGAAACCCCTGGCGCAACCATCGCCGATGCACGCGCCACCACTGATCCGCTCCGACGTGAACTGGACATGGTCTTCCAGTTTGAACACGTTGGGCTTGACCACAATCACGGCAATAAGTTCGATCCCAAACCGCTGCACCTACCCGATTTGAAGCATTCGCTAGCTCGCTGGAATCAAGGACTGCACCAGCGGGGATGGAATTCTCTCTACTTAGAAAATCACGACCAACCGCGATCGGTTTCTCGCTTCGGTGATGACCGTACTTACTGGGCACCATCAGCCACCGCGCTTGCAGCTATGCTGCACGCGCACCAGGGAACGCCCTTCATTTACCAGGGCCAAGAACTGGGTATGACGAATTATCCTTTCCGTGACGTGAGCGAGTTCGAAGACATTGAGTCCATCAACTACGCCACTGTCCGCAGCCAAACGGATCGGATACGGGTAGCCGACCTGATGCCAGGGTTACGCTATTCTTCGCGAGATAATGCTCGGACGCCCATGCAGTGGTGCGACGCGACCAACGCCGGTTTCACTACCGGTACTCCTTGGTTGGGGGTGAATCCGAATTATCAACACATTAACGCCGCCGCCCAGCAGCGCGACCCGCGTTCTATTCGGTCCTTCTATCAGCGACTGATCCGCTTGCGCAGAGAGCTGCCGATCCTCGTCGAAGCTGACTTTGAACTGCGTCTAGACGATGACGAAGCGTTATGGTGGATCGAACGCCACTGGCAATCCACCGCCCTCACAGCGATCGGTAACTTCGGTTCTGCCACGCGCCAAATAACGCTGCCAGCCGGTGAACTAATCCTCGACAACTACTCCCACCTAGGTATGCCCAGTGCGCTTGCAGAAGGCGAGGGCAGGAGCGCGGTTCCGCAAACGGTGACCCTCGCTCCGTGGCAAGCCCTGTGGTGGATGAGCCGGGCCTAAATCGAGGGCGGAGAGGCCTTTACCCAACTCGCTAAGGACGTGGGTGAACCTTCGGTTACTTCCCGTACCGGTGGTGCCCCCACCCTGGCGGTGGGTATCGCCCACATTCTGCACCGCGTGGGTGGTGAGCAAGCAATGATGGGCTTTTGGTATCACTTCGCCATCATGTTCGAAGCGCTGTTCATCCTCTCCGCGGTAGACGCAGTGACCTGTGTGGCGCGTTTCCAGGTTTCTGACGCCCTCGGTAATGCGATTCCCAAGTTCCGCGACCCGTCCTGGCGGGTGGGCGCGTGGATCTCCACCGCCCTCGTGATAGCAACTTGGGGATCGCTACTGCTGATGGGCGTGACCGATCCGGCAAAGACTGAAGTACAAAATGCCATTATTCGCAATACCTTCATCCAAGGCACTCTCTCCATCGTCTTCGTACTGGCGGTAGCCTTCGTCATCGTGATGGGTGCATTGCGGGTGGCCAAGACGCTTCGTAGTGGCGACACCACCACTTCCGAAGAACCCTACCAGGAGTCGAATTTCTATGCGCCAGTAACGCTATTCGCCTCCAAGCTGGACAAGAAACTGGTGGCGGAGTACGCCCAGGTCGGCGATCCCAATCTGATCCCAGGGTTTAAGCGATCCCATGAGTAAGCGTCCAACCCAAGCCGGCCGTACCGGGACGGAGATACTTACTGGTATCCTCCATCCCGGCGCGTCCGGTTCCCATCCTTACGATCCAACCACTGAGGTCGGCTCCAAATGGCGCCGGTACTTGCGGCAAGCGCGCGCCCTCTGGCGCGACTTTACCGGTGAGTCGGCCTATGAGCGGTATGTGGAGCGGCATCGGCGAGAACATCCCGATCACGAGCCCATGTCGGAGCGCGAATTCTGGCGTGCACGCGATGATTTCGCTGAATCCAACGTACAAACCGGCTGTTGCTAGTTAGTTGAGCTTTCGGGCCCTCCCCGTGCGGGGAGGGCTCGAAACTTGTCGTCGTCGGCCCAGCTAGGGCCAATACCTATACGCGTAGCACTGCGGTGACGCTGAGCGTGGCAACTAGGGCGTTAGAGCACCCCTTTCTTCAAGATGAGATTCCCATACAGTGCGGTCTCTCCAGTGAGGATCACCGCGCAAGCTTTCGCGGCCTGCTCGTAGAAGTCGAAACGCTCAAAGTGCTTCACGCAATAGTCACCTTCGTGGGCGGTGATAATTTTCTTGTAAGTCTCCCATACCGGGGGCGCGCTGTCTCCTGGTAACGTCTGCATCAGGGCCACTTTCCACGGTGCGTAACTATCGAGTGGCATTAACTCGAGAATTGCGTCTAACAGCGGTGGGATGGCCAGTCCGTCTGCGCGGATTATCTTCGGTCCGAGCGTTAGGGCCGGAAAATTCGCGTCGGCGATGACGATTTCTTCTCCGTGTCCCATAGACATCAGGGTGTGAACCGCGTCGGGGCTCAGTAGCGGTGAGATGTGTCTAAGCACTGCTACCTCCTAGCATCCATATTGCGGTCGCATAGAAATGAGTTTCTCTACTTCTGCTTCCGGCAGATCCCGTTTCACGCCCATGCTCTCGGTTAAGTAGGTCAATTTGGCGGTGTATTCGAGTCGCTCCATCGCCTGATAAGCCAGCAGCAGGGACGGCCCCCACGCCAGGGCGCCGTGCATCTCCATTAAACACGCCGTATGAGTGTGAACGAACGGCTCAATGTTTTCGGCCAGTTCTTCCGTCGACGGTGTCGCGTAAGGAGCTACCGGAATCTCTGGCATAGCGATGATATTTTCCGGCATCATTTTCGAAATTAGTGGCCGTCCGGCGATGGCGAACGTGGTTCCGTAGGGCGGGTGAGCGTGTACTACCGCATTGACGTGGGAGGCGGCGCGGTACAGGCGCAGATGCACCTTAACTTCGGAGGATACTTTCCAGGGGGATTGTTCTTCCAATACAGTACCGTCAAGGGCGACGCGGCAGATCGACTCCGGTTTGAGCGCACCTTTGGAGGTCCCGGTGGGTGTGCACAGGACGGTGTTATCAGGCAGTCGCATGGAAATATTTCCATCGTTGGCGGCTACCATACCGGTCTGCCAGACTTTCATACCGATCTGGCAGATTTCTTCTCGTTCTGCTAAGAATTCCATGCTTCTTTCCTATTCGCTTTTATTCGTTTGCGGTTCTAAGCAGTGCGGCGCCGTGGGCCCAATGGCGGGTTTCGCCGCTCGTCACCCCGATGGTATGCAGGCTCGCGAGGATTGCTCCGAGGGCGGACGCTTCGCTTGGTCCCACTATCAGCGGCTCAGCTAGCCCAGCTTGTAGTGATGCCACCAGCTGCGAGTCTTTAGTGCCACCACCCAGAAGGATCACCCGTCCTCGCATCTGCGTTACCTCTCGCAACGTGTCGATCGCGGTGATAATGCGGCGTGCTACTGAGTCCGTCACCAGCCGCAACATCGCGCCCCGGTCGAGCGGGTCAATGCCGGTAAGTTCGTGAAGCTTTAGCGGCATTTCACCTGGCTCAGCCAAGTGTGCAAGTGTGGGATCGATGAGGTGCTCACTTCGCGGGGCCGCTGCCGTTAGCTGGTCGAGGAGGGAGTAGCTCACATCGAGTCCCTGGTCTTTCCACCAGCGCCGGCATTCTTGGGATATCCACATTCCCGGTAGGTTGAGTTGGGCCCGATTGCGGTTGTCGCAAGTAGCTTCGTTGGTAATCCCCGCCCGGTAGGCAGCCTCGGACAGGAGAGCGTTTTCGGTGACCATGCCGACTACTGCCCACGAACCACAGGAGACAAATACATCACCGGCCTGTAGGTCTAAGGCATAGACGGCGCAGGCTGTGTCGTGTGATCCCCCGCGCACTAGCGATGTTTTGCCACGTTGTGCAATCACCGTGCGCTCGTCCCGTACCGGGGGCATCGTTGGCTGGCCGGCAACCTGCAGCAGGGTTTGGCACCACTGTCGATGATCGGCGGTCAGCAGTCCGGAAGTGGAAGCCACGGCCCGGGAAGCCCATGGCGACACCTTCACCGGTGGTGCCCAGCCTTCGAGGTCGGCTTGCGCAATTTGTTTGGCAACCCAGTCCTGCACAAACATTACAGTGCCTAACAGGTCGCTTTGCTGCACCAATCGATACAAGCTGTTGATGTCCTGTACCGCTACCCCACTTAGCTGAAACTGTTCGCGCTCGGGGAGTTGAATCAGTTTCCGTCCCTGTTCGCCCCGCCGGTCCCGATAAGCCCAAGCGGGTGCCACCGGGTTACCGGCGTCATCAACGAGGACGTAATCAACTCCCCAACCGTCGACCGTCACCGCGTCGGGGGCGTGCCCCAGAGCTCGACAAGCCTCTAGTGCGCCGGAGCGCAGGGCTTCCACATCCCAGTAGGCGCCCTCGCTATCTACCTGCACTTCGTGTTCGCGTCGAAAGATTTCCCGCTGTTGCAGGTTCCCATCCTCCCAGGTGCCGAGTACGGCACGCAGGGAGGAAGAGCCCATGTCGATCGCTAGTACCTCCATGGCTAGGCGAAACGCGGTCCATAGGCCGCGCAAGCACGGTAGTCAGCGCCCTCTAGGTCTTGGGTGCCGAACAGTGACCAGTTCCGCGGACGGAAGATCGCGCTGGGTTCCACGTTGTGCATCATCACGGGAATGCGCAACATGGCGGCGAGGGTGATGAGGTCGGCACCAAAATGTCCGTATCCGATGGCACCGTGGTTGGCACCCCAGTTATCCATCACTGCGTAGGTGGAGGCAAAGGCTCCTTCCCCGGTGAGGCGGGGAGCAAAGAAGGTGGTCGGCCAAGTCGGGTCGGTACGGTTCTCAATTATGGAGCGGGCTTCGTCGGGTAGGCTAACTGACCAGCCTTCGGCGATCTGCAGGGTCGGCTGTGAACGGGCCACCAGGTTGAGGCGGATCATGGTCAGCGGCATATTGCCGGCGGTGACGAAGTGGGTGGAGTATCCCCCACCGCGGAAGTATCCTTTGTTGGCGGGGTGGAAGGAGCTGGCTGCTAGCGTCGCTTCGATATCTTCGTCAGTGACTTCCCACCAAGGTTTCATCACCGGGTTGCCGTCCTCGTCGCGCATTGCCCCTGCGGCGTCCAGCGTCGTAGCCCCGGAGTTTCGCAGGTCGAGGAACCCGTCCACGGCGTGTCCGCTCAGTTCGAGTCCGGTGACGCGCTCAACGGCTGCGGCTGACCAGTAGGTACGCACATCAGAGAACATCTGCGCGCGGTTGGTAAGCAGGTAGTTAAACAGCATGGATACCCCGTTGAGGGCGTCGTTTTCGGTTGCGAAGGTGAGCGGTTGGCGCTTGCCCTCCCAGTCAAAGCTGGTGTTTAGGAGGGTTTCTAGCAGATCACCGTTGGGTTTGTAGTCGGTCCATTGCCGTTGGCCTTGGAAGCCCGCCACTATGGCATGGTGTCCGGCTGCTTCTTCCGCGAATCCCAGTTCCTTTAACTTTGGGTTTCCGATCATCAGGTCGCGTCCGACGAGGACCATTTTTGTGACGTAATCCCACTGTGCTTCGCGCTCTTCGTCACTGAGGTAGTGTTCGGCGGTATTGGCGATGTCATCGCCTTCCTTCAGCTTCGTGCGTACCCATTCGCGGGCGTGGGCGTATTCTTCGGGATCGAAAATGCCTTCGCTGATGCGACGGTCGATTTCGATCATATCTACTGACTCCACGCCCATACCGAGGTAGTCACGGAAGAACTGACGGTCAATCATGGATCCGGCGATTCCCATACATTGGGATCCGATTTGCAGATAGTTGGTGTGGCGCATCAAGCCGGCGGCGATGCTGGCCCGAGCAAAGCGCAGGATCTTTTCTTCAACTTCGGCGGGGATTTCTTCTTCATCAGCGTCTTGGACGTGTTCGCCGTAGATGGCGAAAGCAGGGACTCCAAACTGACCGTAGGCCGACATGGCGGCGGCCAAAGTCACGGCACCGGGTCGTTCGGTGCCGTTGAGGCCCCACAGAGCGTGTTCGATGGTGGGGTCAAAGTCGAGCACTTCCGTCACATAGTCCCAGCAGGGAGTAACCGAAAGCTCGGCGCAGACGTCGTAGGCGGCAAATTGTTGGCGGGCGGCTTCGGCTTCTCCGGCGCGGCCAATAGTGTGGTCGGAGACTACGCATTGGACGGCTTCCCCATCGGGATAACGCAGGCTAGAAGAAATGAGGTGGGCGGCAGCGTGCGCCATCTTCATGGTTTGGTCTTCAAGCGATTCACGTACGCCGTGGCGGCGTGCGTCGATCAGCGGACGGATAGCAATTACTGGATGAAGTGTCATTGTTCCCCCTTCGGCCTCGATGCCAGTGTTGGTTAGGAGCTGGTCACAGATTCATGTTAGCGCTAACACTTTGCCCTGTCTAGGATTTGTGCAGCGCCCACAAAGGGGCGACATAACGGTTCTGATCTACGACCCAGCTCCGACACGTTCCCCACTACTGCGCGCTCTTCGAGCGGGCTACGGCAGTGATCGTCTTACCAGCCCCCTAGGGGCGCCACTCCTTCTCTCAAGCCTGCTCGCCGCGGTACCGCGCGGTGGATTCGCGCACCACCAGTTGGGGCACGATCGCTTGGCGCCGCCAGGTGTGAGACTCCAAATATGTGTCGATTGCCTGCACTACTGCCTGAGCAACGAGGGTGAAGTCTTGGCGTACCGTTGTCAGGGGCGGGCAGGCATAGGCAGCTGTTTCAATGTCGTCGAAACCAGTGAGGGCATAGTCTCGTCCGGGGACGAGCTGAAACTTATGAGCGAGGGCGGCCGCTGCCCCCAGCGCCAGATTGTCATTGGCGGAAATCAGGGCGTCGAATCTGAGGCCTATCCCTAAAGCGGCTTCATACCCGTCCACGCTCGACCAATCTTGCGTGTCCACTACTTCCACGTTGATTCCATACGCTGGGGCTAGTTCTTGTAGGTATCGCCGACGCAGATGTGCGTCACTGTCGAGCCCGCGCGGCGACAGGTGAATGGCCTGCTTAACTTGGAGCTGGGAAAGATGACGCAAAACCGCTTCCATCCCCGCGCGCTGGTCAATACAGACATGACCGACCTCTAGGTGTGCCGGCAATTCACTAACCGTGACCACTGTCGGCACTGCGGAGTTTGACGCAAGTAGGTCCAGCGGCTGTGGCCGCTGCCCGATAACGACGAGGGCACGAACCTTACAATCGTGCAGGTAGTTAAGACTCTCTTGTATTTCGGACCGGTTGTCAGGATCAGCTGAGGCGACCGTGAGGAAGCGACCGCTACGACGTTCGCACCGCTCTAGCGCTGCAAAAGCCAGTGCCCGCCCATAAGACAGCCGTCCCAGCAGTAACACTCCAGTGGATTGCGATTGGCCCGAAGCTAGTACTTGGGCAGCCCTGTCGGGTCGATAGTTCAACTCCTCGATGGCCTTTTGGATCCGTTCCATGGTCTCTTCTTTGACCGGACCCTTGCCAGAAAGTGCACGCGAAACCGTCTGCGACGACACGCCAGCTAGCCGCGCCACGTCTGCCATGACCACGCGCTTACGCAAATCCATCCTCCATCAGCACGGTTTAAGTACGGTCAAATTCTACAAGCTGCCATACCCACGCCTGTGTGCACTTACCGTCACTGCAAGGATTCGCCTTCTACTGAGTTGCAAATCCCAATTGAGCGACGTGCACTTACCCGACCTCACCCCACTCGATCGCCCCCAGCCGAGGAGTCTGTTTTCATATTGTTATCAAATCGCTTTGCGGTCATTGCCCTATCGACCGCCACCCCGTGGTAGCGAAAGTGGCGGTATTCCGCCCCAAAACATCGCTCACCAGGGGGCACAAAAGTCGCAAAAGACGTTACACGAAGCTACTTCACAACGGTACTAACTCGTGTTACCCTAGATTGTGAGGCAGGTTACTGCCCCTAGAATTCCGCGACCAATGGAGGTCTATATGACACTGCTAAAGCGAATGATTGGAGCCGCGGCTGTCCTGGCTGTCGGCGCCACCGGACTTGCCGCCTGCTCTAACAGTGAAAGCACGAAACCGGCTGAATCATCTACCCCTGCTGATTTGAGCAACGTGGAGGGTGAGATCACCTTCATGACGCAGGGCTTGCAGAAGGACTTCAAACCGTTCTTCGACAAGCAAATAGCCGACTTTGAGAAGGCTAACCCGGGCACCAAGATCAAGTGGGTTGACGAATCAGGTGGCCCAGAATTTGATCAGAAGATGACCCAGCAAGCCACTTCCGGCACCATGGCTGACGTCATCAACGTTCCCTCGTCCACCATTCTGGCGCTGACCAAGACCAAGAACCTAATGAACTTGGACGAGAAACTACCCGACGCTGGCAAACGCTTCATCCCCTCCATCTGGGAGTCCGTGGGCATGGGCGAGGGCGGCGCACACACCGCGCTACCGTGGTATTTCTCTCCCTTCGTCACCACTTACAACAAGAGCGTGTTTGAACGTAACGGCCTGGATGTAAACAACCCGCCCAAGACGATGGACGAGCTGTTTGCTGCCGGCCACAAGATCGCCGCTGCCGGCAAGGGTGACTACGCCGTCTACGGAAACGCCAACTGGACTCTCATTAACCAGTGGATCGGCATGGGCGTGAAGGTCATGAACGATGACCAAAGCGAGTTTACCTTTGCCGGTGACCCCAACGCCCTGAAGTGGGTCACTGAAATGGCCAGCCTCTACAAGGAAGGTGCCATCTCCAAAGACTCCCTCACCGGTGAACCCGACCCGGGCAAGGAATACCTCAACGGACACCTAGCCTTCGGTACCCCCAACCCCGGTTTCATCCGCAACATCAAGAAGAACAACGAGCAGATCTACGCCAACACCGGAGTTTCCCAGTACCAGCGCGAAGCCGACGCTAAGCCGGTATTCAACGGTCAGTTCATCGCGGTGTCTTCCAAGACTAAGAATGAAGCCCTCGCGCTGAAGTTCGCTGACTACGTCACCTCGGTTGAGCAGGAACTGGCGTGGACCCGTGATGGTGGTGCGGTAATCTTCCCGCCCGCCACCGAAGCCCTCGATCAGCTTCTCGCCAACCCGCCGGAGGCTGTAGCCTCCGATCCGACCTTCAAGGCCACCTACGAAGTAGCTGCGAAGGACGCGAAGGAAGCAGTCGCTTACCCGGCTACCTTCTTCGTCACTGGCAACGTACAGAAGTCGCTGGTTGATAACGTGAACGCAGCGATTCGCGGCGAAGTTGAGCCTAAGGCCGCGTTGGAGAAGGCTCAGCAAGAAATGAACCAGCTCCTCGCTAAACTCAACTCCAAGTAAATGACATAAGTGGCCGGGCTCGGCGGCAACGCCGGCCCGGCCACTTGTGATTGTCTCCGAAAGGTCCTGCGCATGTCAGCTAGAGCTACCACTCCGGCGTCGCGGTTACGCTCGAATCAACGTCGTAGAAACCACAAAAAGATCACCGAGCACCTCAACGGTGCGGCTCGGTTCCGCCCCTGGTGGGTGCCGTGGCTCTGGGTTATCCCGCCCGTCGTTGTAGTTATTTCGTTCTATATCCTGCCTTTCCTAAAGACGTTTATCACGTCTTTCACCGACACCGGCGTGCTGGCTCCTATCGGCGAGTTCACCGGTCTGGCTAACTACATCGAGATCTTCTCGCGCGTGGAATTCTGGGAAGCGGTGCGCAACAACGTCCTCTACGCCCTCATCGTGGTGCCGTTAATGGTGTTCTTGCCGCTCCTGCTGGCACTGCTCGTTAAGGATCACATTCCCGGTATCGGCTTCTTCCGTGCCATCTACTACATGCCGGCCATCACTTCTTTGGTCGTCATCACTATTGCATGGCGTTACTTGCTTGAATCTGGCGGTCCGATTAACCGCTTGCTATTGAATCTAGGGTTAATTAGCGAGGCTGTGCCGTTCCTTTCCAACAAGTGGGCAATCCTTTTCTGCGCCATGATCATTACTCTCTGGCAAGGGCTTCCCTACTACATGATCTTGTACTTGGCCACCCTCGCGAACGTAGATCGATCCCTTTATGAAGCCGCCGAACTCGACGGAGCCAACGCCTTTAGGCGGTTTTGGACGGTTACCGTCCCCGGCGTGAAAATCATGATGTACCTCGTTGGCGTGCTGTGCACCATCGGGTCCTTGAAGATTTTCACCGAAGTCTACTTGCTCGGAGGTGCTAACTCCCCAACTGAAACCATCACCATGTATATCCGCGGTCAGTTCACCGACGTCACCTTTGGACACGTCGGCCAGGCGGATGCGGCTTCGGTATTCCTATTCCTGTTCACGCTTGGTTTCATCTTGGCGTCACAGTACTTGCAGAAGAAGGCGGAGAATCAATGAGCACCAACCAAGTTTCTGCCACGGCAGGCAACCCCGCTGCCCTCGGTGGTCTCACCGGCTACCTGCGTCGGCGCCGGCTCGCGAAACAATCGCGCAATATGCCCTCGCGTAAACTGCGCGGCTGGCAGCTAATGGCGCGTTACCTGATGCTCGTACTGGTCGCCATCATTCTGCTTGGCCCGCTAGTGCTACCGCTCTTTGTGGCTTTCAAAGCCCCCGGTGAACCGGCAGTTGGCCAAGGCGCGACTCTATTCCCCCAAAAGTGGTCCCTCCAGGCGTTTTACACACTGTTCGAAAACGATCAGATTCCCGTGCTCCAAGGCATCGTTAACTCCTTGGCGATTTGCGCCATGGTGGTGGTCTCTCACATCATCTTGGCTTCGATCGGTGGTTACATGCTCTCTCGTCGCGGCTGGACTGGGCGCAATGTGGTCTACCTGATCGTTCTGTCTGCCATGATCTTCCCTTTCGAAGCCATCATGTCCTCCCTGTACGAGATCGTCTTCGCCCTCGACCTCAATGATTCTCTCTTCGGCGTCGCTCTGCCCGGTATGCTCGGCCCCTTCCACCTCCTCCTAATGCGGGCCGCTTTCTTGGGGATCCCAGATGAACTAGAGGACGCTGCTTTCATCGATGGTGCTGGCGAAGTGCGTCGCTTCTTCTCCATCTTCCTACCGCAAGTAAAAGGCGCCATTACCATCGTGGGTCTGACGTCCTTCATCTACGCGTGGTCTGACTTCCTCTGGCCGTTGCTGGTTTTGCAATCGGTTGAGAAGAAGACTTTGACACTGCAGTTAGCGGCACTATCGTCTTCCATCCAAGGCGTCACCTATCAAGAGGTGATTGCCGGCGCGATTGTAGCCATGCTGCCGATTATTATCCTGTTCTTCTTTGCCCAGAAGTACTTCTTCCGTGGCATTGAAGAAGGCGGATTGAAGTTCTAGAAAGGAACTGCGCATCTTGGCTGATGATTTCACCCCGGACAATCTCGAAGCGGCCGGCGCCCTCACCCCGGCCCCCGATCCCGGTTATAGCTGGCCCGAAGACCCGCGCACTGCTGCGGCTTTGGAACATTGGCGCGACCTCAAAGTCGGTGTCATCATTCACTGGGGAATCTACTCTGCGATCCACCAGGGCGGATCATGGTCGCTGCATCGCTCGCACCTGGGGGACTTCACCGACCCGCCGGCAGACTGGGAAGGCACTGACGCGCAGTACCACACTTGGTATTGCGACCAGGCTCGTCACTTCCGCGGCGAAGAATTCGACGCCTGCGAATGGGCCCGTGCGTGCGCTAATGCTGGCATGAAATACGTGGTGTTCACAACCAAGCACCACGATGGTTTCGCCATGTACGACACTGCCTACTCGAACTTCAAATGCACCAGCGAAGCCGCCGGTTTAGGCCGCGACATTTTCGCCGAGGTGACCGAAGCTTTCCGGGCAGAAGGCCTAGAGACCGGCGTGTACTTCTCCAAGGCAGACTGGCACCGCAGTGACTACTGGGATCGTTCCTTGCCCATCTCAGATCGCTTCCACAACTACTCCATTGCCGACCACCCCAAGAAATGGCAACGGTTCGTGGAATTCACTCACGACCAAATCGAAGAACTCCTGAGTAACTACGGGAAAATGAACGTCCTGTGGCTGGATGCCGGCTGGGTACGCAGCCCAGAAGAGCCCATCGATATTGACGGTATTGCGCGCCGTGCCCGCGAACTCCAACCCGACATTCTAGTAGTCGATCGGGAAGTGCACGGGCCGGAGGAAAACTACCGTACCCCCGAGCAAGCGTTACCCGATCACACCCCTGAATACCCGTGGGAATCATGTATCACCATGACGAAGACTTGGTGTTCCTTGCAGCGTGATGAACCCATTAAGCCGATGACAGAGATCATCCATAATCTGTTGGCGATCGTTTCGCGCGGCGGTAACTATCTCATCGGTATCGGCCCCGACGCCACTGGCCAATTGTCGCCTCACATTTCCCGGGGATTGGCTGAACTCGGACAGTTCCTTGAAGCCAACGCTGAAGGCATTTACGGCACCCGAGTCTGGAGCGGGGCGCAGCAGGTAACGGGCAAGGATGGTTGGGAGTGGTTTAGTACCCAAGCTGGTGATGACTCGCAAAAGATTTACCTCTTTGGTATGCCCAGCGAAGCTGGTTCACTTTCGGACACCAGCGTGACGATTCCACCTGCCGTAAAGTCGGTGCGTCCATTGGCCCATGGAAGTGCGCAGCTAGCATCCGCTGACGGCCAAACCGTCATCAAGTTGCAGGATCTGGACCAGTGCCACTATGCGGTGGGACTGGCCTTAGAACTGGCTTAGGCACCTGCCGGTGAAGTGGGTCGGGCGGGGTTTCTATCCCCTCCCGACCCACCTGTAGTTTTCTTCAGTTATCAACCGCCCTGACATCCTAACCGGTGTCTGCCCGCCGCCGCGGCCAGCAAACGCGGCAGCCGACTGCAGGTAGCCAAGCGAGCGCGGACGGCGGTTAATACGGGTAGGTCTGTGCTAGTGCTAAGCGGATTATTAGCGCAGGCGAGCGATACGCAGGCTCATTGCCACGCCTACCGGCTTAGCTTGGAACTCTGGACGAACGTCGGGCCCACAGGAGCGCGAACCGAGCCCATGATGGACACCGTCCACGATCAGCCACCACGATCGCGACTTTGCAAGCTCCCAACGGTGCGCCGCCGCAGTTAGTTCGTGGGGGGTGTAGGGGCACACCGAGACGCTGTGAGCGCCCTCGATCTCAATCAGCCAAGCTGAATCTTGCCACTCGAGCTGCAGCGCCCGCGTATCTAGGTGAGAAGCAGATTCTTGCGGCACCAGTGTATGTCCCCACTGATGATCGGCGGCGGCCGTAAAACAGCCCGACCAAGTACCGCAGCGCATATCGGAGTACGATTCACTCGGGCCCCGCCCCCACCAGGTGACCCGCTGCAAATCAGCGGGCAGAGACCACATGAAACCGATACGCGGTACTACTGCCGGCCATTGTCCTTCGGGGTTGGCCTCCAGCGCGATTTCCACGCGGTCGCTCCCCTGCCGCCAGCGCACCGAGCTATCGAGATAGAAGTCCGCCAGGGGTGAGGCGGTGCGTGCTCGCCAGGAGTGGGGGGTCGTTTCTAAAGTGGTAGTCATGGTCAGGTGCAGGCCGGCGCTGCGCCAACGGTCCGCGGAGGACGGGCCGCGCTGGCCATGTCCGGCTCCCATCGTTTCTTCCGGGCGGGCCTGCCAGTAGTCCAAATACCCGTGTCCGTCGTCGTTATCGGTGGGAGCTCGCCAACAGCTAATCTGGGGCTGGTAAATAGAGTGACCTTCTTGGGTGCGCACAAACGGTACTTCTGCACGGATCTGTTCTTCGCTGGCGGGTAGCCAGATGTCTGCAGGCACCGGCGCGTTTAGTTCCGTTACCGACATCAGTCGCCACCCCGATAGGCACTGTCCGACCGCCGGTAGTGGCTCCTGCGTGGTGGCGTCGAGCGCACCGCGGTAGTTGGTGGGCGTGGTTTGCGCCTGCTGCACATAGACGATGCGTGCCGGTCCAGACAACGGTGGCAGTGGGAAAGAACGGGTTTGCCCGGCGGCGAGGTCGAAGGTAGCTAGTTCGTAGGAGCGCTCCCAGGTTGCTAGCACTAGGCGTAAGTTCTCGTAGCCGTCCACTGCATCGCGGTTGCTGACCACCACTTGACCGTCCTGCAGGCGGGCACGCACCGGCGCCACCACGTTCGCCCACGCTTGCAGCCCGGCGGAGGGCGTGGAATCGGCGTCCACTAGACCGTCGCAAACGAAGTTACCGTCGTGCAGTCGCTCCCCGAAGTCGCCGCCATAGCCGAGCTCTCCGTTGGGCAGGACGAGGGCGTGGTCGCGCCATTCCCACACATAGCCGCCGGCGTGAGTGGGGTGGTCCCACACCCGTTCCCACACCGGATCGATACCTCCGGGCCCGGTTCCCATAGCGTGTAGGCACTCAATCATCACATACGGCAAGGTCCGTACATGGTCACATTGGGCGGGGGTTAGCCGCCCACAGGCATGCTGGGCGGTTGCCACCGGTCCGGACGCGGAGAAGAAGGCGTCTATCTCTTCCAGTGCCGGGTACATGCGCGAATGGAACTGCTGGTAGTCACCCTCGTAGTCGCCCTCGTAATGGATCGGGCGGGAGGGATCGAGAGTTTTCACTAGGGCGGCAGCGGCGGCGAGGTTTTCTCCGGTGCCGGATTCATTTCCCAACGACCAGGACATGATGGCCGGGTGGGAAATGTCACGCGCTACCATGCGTTGCACGCGGTCGAGTATGCAGGCGCGCCAGTCCGGGTCGGAAGCGGGGTTGCCTTTCCAGCCGGCGTATTCGAAGCCGTGAGTTTCGATGTCGCATTCGTCCATCACCCACAGCCCGATTTCATCGCACAGATCCAGTAAGCGCGGATGGGGTGGGTAGTGGGAAGTGCGGATGGCATTGACGTTGTGTTGTTTCATCAACATCAGATCTTGACGTACCCAAGTTTCGTCGTAAACGCGTCCGCGTTCGGAGTTGATTTCGTGTCGATTCACTCCGCGCAGTATGAGGCGGGCGCCGTTGGCCCGCAGTTGTCCGTCCACAATCTCAATTCGTCGGAAACCGCTGCGCACCCAAGCGGTTTCGGTGTCAGTTTTTGCCGTGATGGTAAACAGGTGGGGATGTTCCGGTGTCCATGCTTGGGCTGGAGACTGTTCAAGGGTGACTTCAATGCGCCCGTCAGCGTCGCTGCGCTGGGTTTGGGTGGCGGTGGTTAAGTCCCACCCGATGGTGACGTCGGTGTGGGGCTGAGTTTGGATAGTGACCTGTGCCCGGCCCGTCCCGGTGTAACAATCCCAGTCGGTTTGTACGGTGAGGTTTTCAATACCGGGGTCGGGCCGGTGTAAGATTTCGATTTCTCGGAAGATTCCAGGCAGCCACCACTGGTCTTGGTCTTCGAGGTAGGAGCCGGCGCTAAACTGGCTCACCCGCAGGGCGAGGACGTAGGTTTTGCGTTCGGCTACGAGCTCGGTGATGTCGTAATCCTGCGGTAGTCGTGAGCCGCTGAAGCCGCCTACCAAGTGCCCGTCAAGCCAGATGGTGGCGCACGATTCGATGCCGTGTAGTCGAAGTATGACACGTCCGGTGCGGGGCAGTTCCGCGAGGTTAACGGTGCGTCGGTAGTCGCCGGTGGGGTTGTCGTCAGGGACGCGCGGGGGGTCGAGCGGGAAAGGGTAATTGACGTTGGTGTAGGCCGGCGAGGAGGGCGGTTGCGGAGCTAGGCACCAGTGCGCGGGAACGGGCATTTTCCGCCATTGGTCGGTGAGCTGGTAGGCGGGGTCGATGAAGTCCGGGTGGGGGGTGTCGGTGGGGACTGCGGGGTGGTAACGGAAGTCCCATTCACCACTGAGATCTAGGGTTTTGGCGTCAGTCTGGAAGTGGGCCGTTGGCCGGAGGGTGCGTCCCCAACTTGAGATCGGCTTTCCCTGCTCATCTGTACCTAAATGCATCATTGACCACCGGTCGTTTGTCTGTGCGTGAGACTCAAGATCGGCCCCACAGAATTCCACGATTTCTCTAAGATATCACGAGTTAGCTCCCGTGGTATAGGCAGTTCGTGATAACCTCAGATTCTGACAAGGAGGTACCATGGCGCGTGTTACTAGGGCGGACGTCGCTAAGTTAGCGGGCGTCTCCCCCGCCACGGTTTCGGTGGTTCTCAACGGCAATTTTGACCGCGTGAGGATTTCAGAACAAACCCAGATGCGGGTGCGCGAGGCGGCTCGCGAACTGCGCTATTTCCCCTCCGCAGCGGGTCGCATTCTACGCAACCAAACCACCCCGACCATTGCTTTCCTCTTGGGGGCTCTGCCGGCTGACCCCTACGTCCCGGTAGTTGATTTGCAGATCATCACCGCCATGCAAGAAGCCCGCCGACAGGGGTTCTTCATTATCCCCATCACCGCTGATGACGATAATCCCGTGACTTTGGTGGAATCGCTATTGTCGCAAATCGCTCTGGGAGGAGTGGTGTGTGAGACTACTTCGCAGTTGAAGGACCTAGGTGAGACGATCACTGAAAACGACATACCGGTGATGTGGATGTCGCTATTAGATACTCCGCGTTATCACTCCGGATGCGGCCATATAACTATCCGTGAACACCCCGGCATTAAACAGCTCGTCGCAGGCCTAGACCTGCCTTCGGACACACCGGTATTGAGTGTCTGGGGGCCGGTTTCAGATACCAATCGTCTGGAGCCAGCTTCCCAGCATTTCCATGCCGGTTGGGAAGAGTTGCATTTGGATTCTTGGTCTTCCCTTGACGCTAGAGACGCCATTGGCCAATACCTGCAACGCCACGACGCCCCGCGCATCATCTGGTGTGCTGACGACCTTCTCACTGCCGGCGCCCTGTATGCCTGCAATGCCCACGGCCTGCGCGTCCCCGAGGACGTCCAGATCATTGGGTATGGGGATCAAACTACCGAAGCTGCGCGAGCGTCCACCGTCACCGCCGCCCACTGGCCGGTACGCGAACTCACGGTCCGGGCGGTCGATGGTCTGATCGACGCCATCCAACATAAGGGCAAGAAAGGCCGCCTCGAGCTAGATATCCCCACTACTGCAGTTTGGCGTAGTACTACCCGCCCTCGATTGCAGTGATCGAGGACGGGCGTTAGGGGGCAGCGCCGTCGCACTCCCCCCTCGGGCAGCTTAGGTGGTGCTTGGCTGCAGATCTGCGAGGACGAACTCTGCGCCCCGTTCGCCGATCATGATGGCGGGAGCGTTAGTGTTGCCACTGGGGACGGTGGGCATCACGGAAGCGTCGATCACAAATAGTGCGCTGACTTGGTGGACTTTCAAAGTTGGGTCCACCACTGCGCCGGCGTCGGTTCCCATGCGGCAGGTCCCAACTTGGTGGTGGTAGGTAACCACCGCGGAGCGAATGTAGTCACGTTCTTGTTCTTCGGTTTCCACTTGCGGGCCCGGGTAGATTTCCACCGCTCCCCATGCTTCGCGAAGGGCCGGTTGGCACACGATGTCACGGCATTGGCGCAGAGAGTACAGTAGTGCGTCCTCGTCACGTTTGTCTGCTAGCGCGGCTAAGTCAATCAGTGGCGGATCGGTTAGATTGGGGCCCGATAGGCGCAGTCTGCCGCGGGACTTGGTGGCTACTAGTCCGGCTTGCAGGGTGAAGGCATTCGCCGGGCCGGTCATGCCGGTTTGGTACATCGGTACCGAGAAGTTGATCGGTTGTGTATCAGGGTTTTCATCCGCCGCCGGTGAGGACGCGAACAGGTGGGTTTGCGCCACTGACACGCCATCTCGCGGCGCGTCGATTTGTCGCTTGGTGGCTTCGGCGATAACCGGTACTAGGTAGTGATCGTGGAGGTTCTCCCCCACCCCGGGTAGATCTACTTTAACTTCGATTCCCATTTCTTCTAGGTGTGGGCGCGGCCCAATCCTAGAGCGCATCAGTAGTCTTGGACTATCTAGGGAGCCGCCACATAGCACTACCCGGTCGGCCATGACTTGATGCAGTTCGCTTTGGCGCAGGTATTCCACGCCTTCGGCACAGCCCTCGCGCAGTAGCACCCGGCTGGCATGCGCTCCGGTTATCACCGTAAAGTTGTGGTTTTCTAGGATCGGCTCACAGTAAGCCATCCAGGTATTGAAACGCCGACCGCTGCGCATATTCACCTGCATCTTAGAGATGCCTTCAATTTCTCCGCTGTTGTAATCGGGGTTGGTGTTTATGCCAGCTTTGTTCGCGGCCTCCACGATGGAGGCTTGGATGGGGTCCAATTGGTAATCGGCGGTGACGTCTAGGGGGCCGTGGGTGCCTCTTTCGTCCCCACCTGCGACCAGTGGTCCGCGGTAATTCTCAGCCCGCACGAAGTAGGGTTCCACTGCTTTCCAGCCCCAGCCGTTTGCGCCTTGTGCTTCCCAGCCGTCATAATCAGCGTGAGTTCCTCGTACCCAGATCACGGCGTTGAGAGCGTGGGAACCACCGAGGACGCGCCCGCGTGGCAGGTGGAGGCGGCGTCCAGCGGCGTTTTCTTGTGCCACCGTGTGGTAGTCCCAGTCTTGCGCTGAGTGCCACAGTTACCCCATGCGGTGCATCTGATGGATCGCGGGATTTAGATCTTCATAGCCCGCTTCTAGCAAAGTTACTTTCTTATCGGCGTCGACCAGTCGGCGCGCTACGACACAGCCCGCGGATCCAGCGCTCACCACCACGATGTGTTCCATTTCTATCCTTCCTCTTTGAAGTGCGCTTGGTTTTACTGAGACTAACGCCAAGTAGTTTGCGCCGGTAAGGGCAGTTTGCTGCGGTGCACAATCTGCAAAGAAACGGGATCGGGTTTGCGCAAAATGACAAAGTGCGCTCTACCTACTTTGGTCAGTTTCCTGCTGGCCGCTCGGCTCGAGGACGGAAGCGGCGGTGGAGGCTTCCTCGTCGCCGGCTACTGCCAGGGCCGCTAGGAGCTGACTAGCCCACTGCTCCACTGCGCTTTCGAGTGCGGCTTTGGATGCGTAGTTGTAGATAACTACTTGCGCGTAGGCCGCACGCTCAGCATCAGGCATTTGGTTGTCGATGCGCGCTTGGGCTTGTTCCGGATTCATACCTCGATGTTTGCCTAGCAGTTCTATGCGGCGCTGAGTGGGAGCGGTGACCACCGCGAGGGCGTCGACTAGGTCGTGCATCCTGGCTTCTACCAGTATGGCGGCGTCGTAGACCGCCAGTTGCCCGGCTGGTACTTTCTCGAGGGCAGCGAGGGCGCAGTGTCGAATCCGCGGATGGGTGATGGCGTTTAGATCCGCTAATGCCTGGGGCTGGCTAAAGACTGTGGCGGCTAGGGCGGGGCGGCTGATGTGGCCGTCCACAAATACTGACGGGCCGAAACGCTGGGCGATTTCGCGTTGGACTGCCCCGTCAGATTCCAGTAGCTGGTGCCCGATTTTATCCGCATCTACCACCAGCGCCCCCGTTTTTGCCAGTACCGCGGTTACGGTGCTCTTTCCTGCCCCTATTCCACCGGCTACTCCGAGGATGAGGCCCCGGCCTTTCTGGGCCCGGGCAGCCAATGCCGCTGGCTTTAGACCACAGATTTTCACTTCTCCCAGTGCCGGTGGCTGCAAGCGCATCGTCATAGGCTCATTCTACGAAGTCAGTATGGTTTTGACAGCGCTGCGCTGGCCGCACTTGGTTAATGATGGCTTGCGCGAGTGCGCCGTCTGTGACATCTGGTTCAGCGTCAGGTGCGCGAAAGTGCACTTGCTGTAGTCCCGCCCCGGCAACTACGTGCGCGATGTTGTCCTCCCGCAGCCCGCCGGAACCAATGACCGCCGTAGACGGTCCTAGTACCGTACATGCCAGTCGCAGTCCGGTGACGTTTGCGCGCGGGCCCTGGCCGGTGGTGAGGACGGCGTTAAAGCCTGCATCCCGTACCTGTTCTAGGCTGCGAAGGTAGTTCCTGGTATTGTCGATGGCGCGGTGGAATACCATCGCAGCGGCGGGAGCTACCGCCCGGCATTCACGCAAAAATACCGGGTCCACTTCGCGCTTATCGGTCAAGGCACCGGTAACGAACCCTACTCGGTCATCATCACCGACAAGTTCACGAAGCTGCCCTATCTGCTCCAGCAACTGCGCGCACTGGGCAGGTGTGTGTACGAAGGTGTCGGGTAGCTGTCGTACCAGGATGCGCAGCGCTAATCCGTGCTGCTGGCTAAATTCCCACGCCTGCATAACTAGCTCCGGGGTGGGAGTTAGCCCTCCGCATTGCAGCTCTTGGCACAATTCGACGCGATCGGCGCCAATCTGGGCGGCAACCTGCACGCCTGCTAGAGTTGCTACGCACAGTTCTACCTCGAGTGGGCGTGGCGTTTGTACGGGCACCACTTCCTCAATGCTGCTAGCTGCGGTTGTTATAAGACGATGATGGGGCTGGTCGCTCATCGCCACCAGCCCCACTTTCAACTAAGCGGAGTTAGTTGTTGGTTAGCTTCTCGCGCAGAGCAGCCAGGGCCTCATCGGAAGCCAAGGTGCCATTGGACTCCACTGGAGTGGAGTACGAGGCGGTTTCCTCGATGGTGGGTTCCGCTGCGGCGTCCTCTTCTTGGGCGCGAGCCACCTGAGCCTTGTGGGCTTCCCAACGAGCATGGGCATCGGCGTATTGGGCTTCCCAAGCGTCACGTTGTTCTTCGTAGCCTTCCATCCACTCCTGAGTTTCTGGATCGAAGCCTTCGGGATACTTGTAGTTACCATTTTCGTCGTATTCGGCTGCCATCCCGTACAGCGACGGATCGAAGTCTTCAGACTGCGGGTCTACGCCCTCGTTAGCCTGCTTCAAGGACAACGAGATGCGACGACGCTCCAGGTCAATGTCGATGATCTTGACGAATACTTCGTCATTGACCTTAACCACCTGCTCGGGGGCTTCGATGTGGCGCTGAGCCAGCTCGGAAATGTGTACCAGGCCTTCGATACCATCCTCTACGCGCACGAACGCGCCGAACGGTACCAGCTTGGTGACCTTACCCGGAACGACCTGGCCGATCGCGTGGGTACGCGCGAAGGTCTGCCACGGATCTTCCTGAGTGGCCTTAAGCGAGAGGGAGACACGCTCGCGGCTCATATCCACGTCCAAGACCTCAACGGTGACTTCGTCGCCAACTTCAACTACTTCGGAGGGATGATCAATGTGCTTCCACGACAGTTCGGAAACGTGCACCAGGCCGTCTACGCCACCCAGGTCCACGAAGGCACCGAAGTTGACGATAGAGGAAACCACACCGGAACGCACCTGCCCCTTCTGCAGGGTATGTAGGAAGTTCGTGCGCACTTCGGATTGGGTTTGTTCCAGCCAGGAACGGCGAGACAGAACCACGTTGTTGCGGTTTTTGTCCAGCTCAATGATCTTCGCTTCGAGTTCGCGACCAATGTAGGGCTGCAAGTCACGCACGCGACGCATTTCCACTAGGGAGGCGGGCAGGAAGCCGCGCAGGCCGATGTCGAGGATCAGGCCGCCCTTGACAACCTCAATGACGGTACCGGTGACGACACCGTCTTCTTCCTTGACCTTCTCAATGGTGCCCCAGGCACGTTCGTACTGGGCGCGCTTCTTGGAAAGCAGCAAACGGCCCTCTTTGTCCTCCATCTGTAGGACTAGGGCTTCGATGGTGTCTCCCACGTTGACGACATCTTCTGGGTCAATGTCGTGCTTGATGGAAAGTTCGCGTGAAAGGATAACGCCTTCGGTTTTGTAACCGATGTCGAGCAGAACCTCGTCACGATCGACTTTGACTACGGAACCTTCGACGATGTCGCCTTCTTTAAAGAACTTGATGGTCTCGTCAATAGCGGCGAGCAGATCCTCTTTGGATCCAATGTCGTTGATGGCAACCTGCTCCGGCTGCTTGGGGGTAGAGGTGGTCATAAAGAGTTTTCCCCGAAATGGATGTACTAGTAATCGGACAGATACCGCGCATGTTGCCACCGTGCGGTGACAACACACACAGTTTCCTATGGTACCAGTTGTTCAGCGCCCTCGTCCTTACCGAATCGTGAATGTGGACACTTTTTCAACGCCTCGGGTCACCTGCCCATCACGAGGAAGTTCACGCCGCTAAAACGATCCTCAGTGGGCGGCTTCCATCCAGGAAGCTCCCACCCCCACGGACACGTCCAACGGCACGTCCAGGTTCGCGGCAGCCGACATCTTTTCCCGCACCAACTCCCGCACCTGGTTCTCTTCCCCGGCAGCGATTTCCAGCACCAATTCATCGTGCACTTGCAGCAACACTCGAGAAGCTAAACCGGCCTGGCGCAGACTACCCGCCACCTCTACCATGGCGATCTTAATAATGTCTGCCGCCGATCCTTGGATGGGCGCGTTCAAGGCAGCTCGCTCAGCCATTTCGCGGCGCTGACGGTTATTGGCTTCCAAGTCCGGCAGGTAACGGCGCCTTCCCAGCAGGGTTTCGGTGTAGCCACGCTCGCGGGCTTGTTCCACCAACTGTCCCAGGAATCGACCGATCCCACCGAAGCGCTCGAAGTATTGTTCCCGCAGTTCGCTAGCCTGCGGAACCGAGATACGCAGCTGCTGTGACAGCCCGTAGGCGGACAGCCCGTACGCCAGACCGTAGGAAGTTGCCTTAATGCGAGAGCGCTGCGCTCCGGTAACTTCCTCCACCGGCACGTGGAACACCATGGCCGCCATGGTGCGATGTAGATCCTCCCCACTGTTGAGCGCGGCAATGAGTTCCTTATCGGCTGACATGTGCGCCATGATGCGCATTTCGATCTGCGAATAGTCCGCCGTCATGAGGGATTCAAACCCTTCCCCGGGTATGAAGGCATGGCGAATCTGCACCCCTTCGGGCGTGCGCGCGGGAATGTTCTGCAGGTTCGGCTGGGTCGAAGACAAGCGCCCCG
This sequence comes from Actinomycetes bacterium, assembly GCA_023389315.1. Taxonomy (GTDB): domain Bacteria; phylum Actinomycetota; class Actinomycetes; order Actinomycetales; family Actinomycetaceae; genus Gleimia. The sequence continues at coordinate 24,752 of JAEWEQ010000080.1, forward strand.
TGGCGGTCACCGTCTGCTGGAAGGTGGTGTGAATGCGACCATCCGCAGCGGTAGCTTCCGCCAAACCGTCAACGATTTGTGCCAATTTCGTCTTGTCGCGGTGCTCAAGTAGGAAACGCAAGAACGGGTGATCGGTTTGGGCCAACAGTTGGGCCAGAGCTTCGGCGTTAGTGGTGTAGCCGCGTTTAGTTTTGCGGGTCTTTGGCATGTTGAGCTGGTCAAACAGTACCGACTGCAGTTGTTGTGGGCTGGCTAGGTTCACTTCCCGCCCGATGGTCGCAAAGGCGCCGGCTTGGGCTTTGGCAGCCAGTTCCCGCAGTTGCTTCGACATGGTTTCTAGGCGTTGAGTGTCCATCGCGATACCGGTATGTTCCATCTCGAACAGTTCGGTCTGAACCGGGATTTCCACGCGCGTAAGCAGTTCCCACCCGGCTTGCTGTTTAAGTTCTTGGCGCAGTTTGGCGGCTAACGCAAGTTGTATGCGAACCAAATGCACCAGGGCGCAGTGGTCATCTAGCAGCGAACCCTGCCCCTCGGAAGAAGTATCGTCCACCTCCTCACCCAAGTAGCGATTGGCTAGCGTTGCCAAGGACAGGTCGCGGGTTTCAGGCCGCAGAATGTAACCGGCCAGTTCGGTATCGAAAGCAACTTCATGTACTTGCCAGCCACGCGCGTTCGCCAAGTGGTAGAAGGCTTTAGCGTTGTGGCAAATGAGTTCGCAATGAGTGGTGAGGAAATTCCCGAGTGCATGGTCTTGGGCGGTGCTTAACTGCGCCGGATCTACTACCAACGCGGTTTGCCTGGTGCCCAGTACCAGTTGGGTGATATCGCTACCTATGGCGTCAGGGTGGACTGCCACTGGAGTGTTCTTCTTGATTGCCTTTAACCACTGCTGCAGGTCAGTGGTGACCTCCAGTTCGGGTTCAGGGTAGTACGGATCGGCGGTGAAGTCTGGTGCAGCGTTAATGCGCCCAGTACGGTTAATGCTGGTGCTGGGGGCAAGTGATACACCCCGGCTGTGGTTGGTGGTGTTGGCGGCATCTGACTTGCCCGTGGACTCGATCTTGACACTGTCCTGGCCGGAAAAGGCGGTCAGGACGCGGCTGCGCAAGCTGGAGAACTCCAAGGTGTCGAACAGTTCTTCTAAAGCGCCGCGATTCGCGCCTTGTCGTCGCATCTGGTCAAGGCTGAGCGGCAGTTCAACATCTTTGAGGAGGGCGTTCAGTTGCCGGTTGCGGCGTACGTCCTCGATATGTGCGCGCAGGTTCTCCCCGCGCTTACCGGTGATTTCATGAGCGTGGGCTAGCAATCCCTCCAAGTCACCGTATTTTTCCAACCACTGCGCCGCGGTCTTATCTCCGACTAGCGGAACGCCGGGCAAATTATCGGCACTTTCCCCCACTAGGGCTGCCAACTCAGGGTACTGGGCGGGCGCCACCCGATACTTATCCATCACCGCGTCCGTATCCATCAGGCGCAGATCGGAGGTGGATCGACCCGGGTAGATAACGCGAGTGTGTTCGGTGATCAGCTGGAACGTGTCACGGTCACCGGAGGCTACCAGTACTTCCATACCGGCAGCTTCCGCCTGGTGGGCGATGGTGGCTAGCAGGTCGTCAGCCTCCACCCCGTCTTTTTCTAAGCGGGCCACCCCGAGGGTGTCTAGCACCTGCTTAATTAGGGGCACCTGGCCTTTGAATTCTTCCGGTGTGGCATCCCGCCCACCCTTGTAATCCGGGTAAATTTCGCTGCGGAAAGAGTGGCGTGAAGTGTCAAAAGCAACCACTACGTGGGTGGGTTTGTGAGTGTTCACTAACTTCACCAGCATGGTCATGAAACCGTAAATGGCGTTGGTGGACTGCCCGGTGCTGGTGGAGAAATTCTCTACCGGCAGGGCGAAAAACGCGCGAAATGCCATGGAGTGGCCATCGATGATAAGAATGCGTTGGTTGCTCATTGTCTCAGCCTATCCCACCAGCTCGATGAGAGTCAGTGCGCTAGGACGTGAACTGTCCAGGTCCTTTTCCAGGGACTGTAGAGGGCCCATCAGTGGGGCTTTGGTGTCAGAATATGAGTTATGGAACGTTTCGCCGATGACACTTTGATGACTTTGTTGGACATGACGGTGCAGTTGTGCACGCGAGAGGAAACTCGCGTCCGCATGCCAGTAGAGGGCCGCACCCAGATTCAAGGCATCTTGCACGGCGGGGCAAGCGCCGCGCTAGCCGAAACCGCGGCTTCATTGGCCGCCTACCAACACGCCATGGAGCTATCTACCCGCGACGGTATCACCCGCATCCCGGTGGGTACGGAGCTGACCATTAACCACGTGCGCCCCGGCAGCGGGCAGTGGGTGGAAGCAGTCGCCACGTCAGTGCATTGCGGCCGCACCCGCACCGTGCATGAGGTGCGCATATACAACGAGGGCGGTGTGGTTATTTCCACCGCCCTCGTCGCTAACCAGTTGGTTAGTCGCTAACTGCTGCGCACTGCGCCTTAGTCGTCAGATACCTGGTCGATTACTGCATCCGCGACCTCGCGCATCGATAGGCGCCGATCCATAGAGGTCTTTTGGATCCACCGAAAGGCGTCCGGTTCAGACATTCCCATGCGTTCCATCAGCAGGCCCTTGGCGCGGTCCACATGCTTGCGGGTTTCGAACCGTTCGGTCAGGTCAGCGATTTCATCTTCCATCGCCATCATCTCAGCCTGGCGCGAGATTGCGATCTCCACTGCGGGAAGTAGGTCCGCAGGGGTGAAAGGCTTAACCACGTAAGCCATGGCCCCGGCTTCGCGGGCACGTTCCACCAGTTCAGGCTGGGAGAAGGCGGTCAGCATGACAATGGCGCAGGAGAGCTCTTTCAAGATCTTTTCCGCGGCGGTGATACCATCCATCTTCGGCATCTTTACGTCCATGACACACAGGTCAGGTTCCAGCTCCAGCGCTTTTTCTACTGCTGCTTCACCGTTGTCGACTTCGGCAAGGATCTCAAAGTTAGCGCCTTTTAGGGTTTCGACAATGTCTAAGCGGATTAATGCTTCATCTTCGGCGACCAGCACCCGGCGGCCGCGTGAGCTTTGTTCACTCATTTCACATTCCTTGTTTTGTTCATTGACTACTTATCCCCTATCCTAGATGGTGACAGCGCGTTCGATGAACTTCATCGGTGTGATGTTTCGCCCCGATAGCCCAACTGGCAGAGGCGGTCGGCTCAAACCCGGCTTGTTGTGGGTTCGAATCCCACTCGGGGTACTTTTTTATGCCTTGATATTCCGCGGAAAAGTCCCAGTCACCAAGCAACTAGCACCCGTGCGTGCAACAAGCGAGGGACAAGAAAAAGACCGGGATGTTGAAACCTGCAAACTAAGATGCAGTCTCGGCTCTTCCCCGTAGGTGTTGTATAAGCCGAGCCATCCCGGTCAAGAGACCATTCTAGAGCTTAGCTGCTCTCAGGCAAGCCGTTCCAACTCCAGACCCAAGTAGCGGGCCGCGGCGGAGCGCTCCACCGGATTGG
>JAEWEQ010000022.1 GCA_023389315.1 Actinomycetes bacterium
GGGGGCGGGAATAAATCCCGCCCCCCAACTTCGCTAACAGGCTGTTTCAGTGCTGCCCGTAGACGTTCTGATACCGGTCATACAGGGAATCAATGGCCGCTTGCGGTATCGCCAGCGGCTCGCCCAACTGGCGCGCGATGTGCACCGTGCGGGCCACTTCCTCCACCATCACCGCGGCTTTGACCGCGGAGCGCGCATCCTTACCGATAGTGAACGGACCGTGGTTTTGCATCAGCACCGCGGGGGAGCGGGACTCACGCAGCGTATCCACGATGCCCCGCCCAATCGAGTCATCCCCGATGATCGCGAACGGCCCCACCGGGATGGCACCACCGAACTCATCAGCCATCATGGTCAGCACGCAGGGGATTTCCTCCCCGCGCGCCGCCCAGGCAGTGGCGTAAGTCGAGTGCGTGTGCACCACGCCCCCCACGTGCGGCATATGCCGGTAGACGTAGGCGTGGGCAGCGGTGTCCGAGGACGGTGACAAACTATCGGCAGTACCGTCCTCGATCTTCACTCCGTCCAGGGTACAAACCACCATGGTGTCGGCGCTGAGCTCATCGTAAGAAACCCCCGAGGGTTTAATCACGAATAACTCCGTGCCCGGCACCCGGGCGGAGACGTTACCCGCGGTCCACACCACCAGTTCCCAGCGCGGCAACTCGGCGTGTAGGCGCGCCACCTCTTCCCGCGTGCGCGCCACCGCTTCGCGCTGCGCCTCGCTCAGATCCGCTAACTTCAGCTGTTCCACGACTGCTCCTACGCCTCCTTATGGGCCCGTGCCTTGGCTTCACGGCGAATGCGTTTAAGGTCATGCATGACGTTGTTCTCCCGCCCGAACAAGTCGTGCAGGTACTTGTAGTGGGCGTACAACTCGTCATATTGGCGGGCACGTTCCTCATTGGGCGTGTAAGCGTCCTTCACCCGCTTACCCATGGCATTAGCCGCCTCCACTACCGAGTCGTACAAGCCGGCGGCGCAAGCGGCGAAAATGGCCGAGCCCAACGCCGGTGCCTGGGTGGAGACCGCGGTGGAAACCGGCAGGCGAGTGATGTCGGAAATCAACTGCATCAAGAACGGGTTCTTGGTAAGCCCACCGGCCGCCACGAACTCGGTAATCTCCACCCCGTGATCGTGGAAGTTCTCAATGATCACGCGCGCCCCGAACGCGGTGGACTCCATGATGGCGCGGTACTGGTCCTCCGGCTTGGTCGCCAGGGACTGCCCAATGAGCAGGCCCGACAGGTTCGCGTCCACCAAAATGGAGCGGTTCCCGTTGTGCCAATCCAACCCGATCAGACCGTGCTCGCCAACCTCCTGAGAGGCGGCCTTCTCGGTGAGTAATTGGTGGATACTGATGTCGCGTTCCTTGGCTTCCGCGTGGTAGGCCGGCGGCACGCAGTTGTTGACGAACCAGGCGTAAATGTCACCAACCGCGGTTTGACCGCCCTCGAAACCCCACAGGCCATCGACGATGCCACCGTCGACGATGCCGAACACGCCGGGCACTTGCTTGAACTCCGGGCCGGACACCACGTAGCACGCGGAAGTGCCCAGGATCGCGGTCAGCTGGCCGGCCTCCACCGCCTGCACGGCGGGAGCGGTGACGTGGGCGTCAATGTTGCCCGAGGCCACCACCACTTGCGGGCCCAAACCGGTGAGCTGCTGGCCGCGTTCATTCAAAGTACCGACCTTCTCACCCAGGGGCAGTACCGGGGCGGGCATCTTGGTTTCGAACACGTCCGCGAACTCGGGGTTCAACGCGCCCAGGAACTCCTTCGACGGGTAGGCCCCATCTTGGTACATGCGCTTATAACCCGAATCCCCGGCCGCGTAGGTGAGGTTGCCGGTCAGCATCCAGGTGAGCCAGTCCAAAGCGTTCACAATGTGCGCGGCTTCGTGGTACACCTCGGGGGCTTTCTCCAGCGTCTCCAGCGCCTTGGGGAGCAGCATCTCGGAGGAAAGTTCCCCGCCGTAGCGCGCCAACCACGCTTCGTCCCGCTCCCGTGCTAAAGCCACGATCCGTTCGGCCTGTTCTTCCGCACCGTGGTGCTTCCACAGTTTGATGTAGGCGTGCGGGTTGTCCTTGAACTGTTCCTTCTCACACAGCGGCACCCCGTCGGCGTCAGTGAACAGTACCGACGCGGAGGTAACGTCAATGCCGAGGGCGACCACGTCCTTGCCATCCACCCCGGCAGTTTCCAGCGCCTGGGGGATGATGGCGGAGATGACTTCGAAATAGTCCGCCGGCACTTCCAGGGCGAAATCCGGTGGGAGTTTGCGTCCATCCCCGGCACTGAGGACGTGGTCCATCACCCCGTGGGGGTAGTCCATCACCGCGGAGCCGAGTTCTTCGCCGTCACTGGCGCGGATAATCACGGCCCGCCCTGACAGCGTGCCCAGGTCTAAACCAACGATGTATTGAGCGTCTTTGCTCATGTTTGTCTCCGTATCTATGCAGGCGGCATCAAATTAGGCGGCGCCGCCCCGGGGGTGGGGCCGCGCCGCCGCGGCTTGCTAGCTGAGTGGGTGGTGGTGCTGGCCCCAGAAACCGTCCTCGGCGAAGAGCTTGTCAACGACTTCTTCCAGCATATTCACATCGACCAGCAGGTCGAGGACGGTGTAGCGCGAGCGGATCTGCTGCGCCTTGAAGTGGGTTTCGCGGAAGCGATCCCAATCGATCTCAATCATTTCCGGATGGTACGGCGCCCCGGCTTTGCGCAGCATATCCATCGCCTCTTGCGCACTGACCAGCTGCTCTTTCGCGCGCTGGGAGATACGCGGCCACGCCTGCTGGATTTTCTGCAAGCGCATCCGCAGTTCGTCGCCTTCCAGGTGCTTATTCAAGGTGTGCTTCACGGCGTCTTCTACGATGCGTTCGGTTTGCATGCCGCGCACGAACGCTTCGACTTCTTCCGCCGAGGGCGTGGCCGCCACGATGGCGTCAATGTCCAGGTTGGACAGGTCCAACTTCAAGGCTTCTTCCCAGATGGCGCAGGAAGCCACCGTGCCGACGCCGACCTTGAAACCGTGCGAGAGGGGAGGCTCCCAATCCAGGCCGTGGCCTTCCATTTCCCAAGTGTGGGAGAACTGGTGGCCGGCGCCGGAAGCGGGGCGAGAGGACTGGGCAGCCTGCATCGCCAGGCCGCTCATAATGTTGCCTTCCGCCAGCAGACCCACCGCCCCCAGGTCACCTTCGGCTACCGCTTCAGGGTCAGCCAAAGTGTTGCGCAGGGGGCCCTGTACCAGGGACCACACGTAGTCGTCGATCGGTTCGATACCCAGTTCATCAGCCAGGATCCAGTCCGCTCCGGCGGGGATCTTTTCAATCAAGTCACCGTAGCCGGTGGCGGTCAGGCGCTGCGGGGCGGCCGCCATTACACCCACGTCCGCCACCAGGGCAGCGGGGGCGGGGCAGTTGCGGGTGATTTTGAACCCGTCCTTGGCGATGGAAGCACCGAAGGAAGCGTAGCCATCTACGGACGCGGCGGTACACACGTTCATGTATTCGCGCCCCAGTTCCCCCGAAGCCAACTTCGCCAGGTCGTTCAAGGTACCGGCGGCGATGGAACAAACCACGGTTTCATCCCCCAGGGGACGGATGTGCTCGCGTAGGATCTCCACGTTTTCGTAGCCGGCGTACAGGGTGGGGGTGCCGGGGAAAATGTAGGGCTCGGCGGCGAATTCCACGCCCGCTTCCTGTAAGGAGGCGACCACGTCCTCGCCGCAAGCGTCCCAGGTGTTGCCGTCGGCCACCACGATGGCTTTCTTACCGGGGAAGGTTTCGGCGAAGATCTTCCCGGTCTGGGAAAGGACGTTTTCACCGAAGGCGATCTGGCGGGTTTCGTCAGCGGTTTTCAGGGCGGTTTCGATTAAAACACTTGACATGGTTTTACCTCTTTAATCCAGGTGATCGACGGTTTTGTGGGTTAGTTCTTGCATCTGCGGGTACGCATCCATGTACTGCTGGAGGTAGAACTTGTATTCTTCGTGCACCTCCATGTTCGGCTCGATCACGTCCGCTTCATGCACCATGTTACGGGCCGCGTCATCCAGGGACGGGTACAGGCCAGCGCCCACCGCGGCGAGCATACACGAGCCCAGGACCACCGCGTCACCCACTTCGGTCAGGGTGATGGGCAAGCCGGTGACGTCAGCGTGCATTTGCATCCACATCTTCGACTTGGTGGCACCGCCGCAGGCGACCAGTTTCTCGGGCGCAAAACCGCGGTCTTGCATCACCGACAGGGTGTGGGCGGTGTCGTAGGCGACCGATTCCAAAATCGCGTGGTAGAGGTGTTCGGGGGTGTGCGCCAAAGACAGGCCCCAGATCATGCCACGTGCCTTGGAGTCGGTGTATGGGGTGCGGTTGCCTTGGAAGTACTCGTTCACGATCAGCCCGTCTGAGCCAGGCGGGATGTGGGCGCAGGCGCGGTCCAACGCTTCGTAGGCGTTCAGACCCAGGCGGTCGGTGGCGGAGATGATGTCGCGGCGGAACCCGTCGCGGAACCACTTCAGGACCGACCCGGAGGATACGATGCCACCTTCCACGGTGTATTGGCCCGGCACCACCGCGTCGGTGTAGGACCCGAAGAATCCGGCGCCGTGGATGGCTTTATCAGACTGGCCGGTGATCACCTGGGAGGAGCCGGTGATGATGGCGATGGAGCCGGGTTGGACCACGCCCAACCCGATTTGCCCGTGCCAGGCATCGCCACCACCTTGGGCGACCGGGATGCCGGGGGTGAGGCCGAGTTCGTGGGCGACGTGGGCAGCTAGTCCACCCACCGGTTGTCCCAGCGGCACCACCTTTTCCGGCAGCTTTTCAAACACGTCACCGCAGCCAATGTGTTCGTAGAACTCCACCGGCCAACCCCCGTGGTCATTGTTGTGGTAGGCGCGGATGGCGGCGGTGTTTTGGTTGAAGGTCCACTCTCCGGTGAGTTTGAAGGTGAGCCAGTCGGGGGCATCCACGATGCGGTGGGCGGCCTTATAGACTTCCGGTTCGTGTTCTTTCAACCAGGCGGCCTTGAAGGGGAACCATTCGGCGGTGGCGCCCATGGTGCCGCCACCGTTGTACAGGCGAGCCCAGTGGTCAATGGTGGTGGCGCGGGCGGCTTGATCGGTGGCACGCACGTCCATCCACATGATGGCGGGGCGCAGTGCCTCACCGTCCTCGTCCATGGCCACCACCGTCATGGTAGTGGCGTCGTAGGAAATACCGGCGACGTGGCGCGCAGGAATCCCGGTTTGATCCAGCACCCGGTAGACGGAGGCTTTCAGAGCTTCCCACCAGTCGGTGGGGGACTGTTCGGCCTGGCCGGGGCGCGGGTGGGTGGTCTTATACGGGGTGGCGGCGAACCCGATGGGCTGGCCGCGCAGGTCGAAAATAGCAGCGCGGCACGACTCGGTGCCAAAGTCGATACCCAGCAAGTAGGGGCCTTCGTATCCGGGTGAAACCATTTTTATGTCCTTTCAGCGTCGTCGCTGACCAAACGTCAGATGGGTAAGGGCGGTAACGGCGTCGCTACCGGTATTGGTTTGCGGTGGGCGCGCGCGGCGCCCACCGGGTCTAGGAGTCGGTGTCAGTCCACCCCAACTCTTCCCACTGGGCTGCGGGAATGAGCCGGTCGAGGCGGTCAAGAATGAAGGTTGGCCGGTCGCGCTCTTCCAACGCCAGGGCTTCTTCCAAGGTGGAATCCCCAGTTAGGGGCATGGCGGAGAACATTCCGGTGCGCACCGCCATTTGGATGTCGGTCCCCAGGCGGTCACCGACCATGATGCAGCGAGTGGGGTCCACGTCCAGTCCGGCGATGGCGGCTTCCAACATGGCGGGGTTAGGTTTGCCGATCACCATTTCGCACTGCGTCTGCGTGCAGGCTTCGATGGCGGCAATAATGGCCGCACAGTCCGGCTCACCCCGCCCACCGGGGAAGGGGCAGTAGCGGTCCGGGTTGGTGGCTACCAGTTTGGCGCGTTTGTGGAACCAGATAGCGTCGAAGGCGATCTGTAGTTTTTCGTAGGTGAAGGTGCGGTCGTAGGAGGCCACCACGATGTCAATCTCGGTGGGGTCATCGCTCATACGGATCCCGGCCTTGGCGAAGGCATCAATCAAGGGCTGTTCAGCGATGGGGAATACCACTGCGTCGGGGTGGTGCTCCACCAGCCAGTTGGTCATGGTGACCACGGTGTTGGCAATTTCTGAAATGTCGGTCGGCAGCCCCAGTTTGGCGAGCTTTTCCACGTAAAGCTGCGGGTCTTTAGTGGGGTTGTTAGACAGGTACCGAACCGGCAGGTCGTGGCGGCGTAGTTCTTCAATCAGGCGTTTAACACCGGGTAGGAGTTCGTCGCCCAAGTAGATAGTGCCGTCCATGTCGAAGATGTAGGCGTCGTAGAACTCGGTGGGGAAGCTGAGGTGGTCAGGCTGGCTCATGGTGCTCTCCAGTGGCGAGGAGTAGTGGGGTTGGTCGCGGCGGCGACCGGGTAGATTCACGAGGGCGGGTGGGGCGTGGGCGCGTCCCACGTCGTTGGCGATCCAGGTCCTCGTGGATGCGCGCAGTGGCGAGGACGGTGCTGGAAGTTGGCGCCCACGTCCTCGCGCCTGGGGGTAGTGGTGGCCGGGCCAGGAGCGGCCCGGCCACCTTTTGTTCGTTAGCCCGCGAGGGAGCCGATGGTGAGGACGATGACAGTGGTGATCCAGATGGCGGTGGCCGGGGGATCAATGTGGGTGTCGCCGCGCGAGTGCAGCAGGCGGTTGGCTTGCTCAGCCAGCCAGGCGGAGAACACACCGAAGGCGGTGCCGATGACGATGGCGAGCAGCGCGTTGTTACCCACGATCGGCAAGAAGGTGACGGCCGCCAAGCCAGCGATGATCGTCATGTGGTGGGTGACCGGGACGGTAACACCCAGGGAGATGATGATGATACAAACCGCGGAGAAGGCGAAGGGCAGGATGTGTGCCACGCCCGCCAGCTGTGGGACCACCAGGGCGAAGATGACGGCCACGGCAGCGCCGAACAGGCCCGACAGCGCACCGACGGTGAAGTACTGCTTGGGTTCTTGCTGCCACGGTACCCAGCAGTGCTCGGCAGTGAGGTTGGAGATCCAGTTGAAGATACCGGCGTTACCGAACATCAGCCGCACCACGAAGGCGGAGAGCATGACCGTGAGGGCCACCGCGTCGGTGTGGCCACCGAACCAGGGGATGAGGGCGATGAGTTCTTTAACTACGTAGCCGCCCATACCGAAGGCCGAGCCCACCAGTAGGACGTCGGAGCGGCCCAGTCCGGCGAGCGCAGTGTTCAGATCCTTACCTTTACCGGTGTCCTGCAGGGCTCCGGTTTTAGCGGCGTAGGCAACTGCGGCGACGGCGCCGGCGAAGGCTACGTGGGGGCCGAAGATGGGGCCGAAAGCGATGTAGTCAATCACACCGGTGTTGCCGGTGGCAGCGGCTACGCCCAGTCCGATGAGAATGGCGATACCGGTGAAACCGAAGGACAGGTTAGCGCCGATGGCGGCAGCGAAGAAACCACCGGCTGCGGCCACGATCAGCCACAGCAGGTTGAAGTCTCCAAAAAGAGTCCAACTCTCAATAGCAGTCATTAATCCACCTTTGGATAGGGGATAGCGCGTTCGCTATCAGGGGTTTGGGGGTTGGATGGTCGGCGGTTGGTCCGCCGACCGGTTGGGTAGGTGGGGTGAGGCGGGCTCACCCCGGGGTGCGTGGGAAACCCGGCGTCTAGCTGCAGCAGCCGCCGGTTTCTTCAGCTTCCGCGTCGGTCTTGCCGGTGTCGTAGGACTCCAGGGCAGCGACCTTGGGGGCGGAATGGGAAGTGGGGTCGAACTCGTAGCCGAGCCATTCTTTAGCAAGGCGGCGGGCCAGTTCAATACCGATCACGCGCTGGCCGAAGGTCAGCACTTGCGCATTGTTGGAAAGTACCAGGCGCTCGACCGAGAAGGAGTCGTGGGCGACGGAGGCGCGGATGCCCGGCACCTTGTTGGCTGCCATCGCCACGCCCATGCCGGTGCCGCACACGAACAGTCCGCGGTCGGCTTTGCCGTCAGCGATCATGCGGGCGGCGGCTACCGCTACGTGCGGGTAGTCGATGTCTTCACCCGCGCCGACACCGGCATCAATGACTTCACTGACGCGCTCATCGGCTTGCAGGTCCTTTTTGAGGATTTCTTTGTAGTCGTATCCGGCGATATCGGCGGCAACGACGATGCGTAGACCCATTTGCTTGCCCTTCCTTGGGTGTCTGCGGCTCCGGATCGGCGAGGACGGTGCGCGTCCTCGCGCGGGAGCGTGTTCTTGGCCAGTGGAGCCAGTTACCGCATTCCAAGAGTACCGAAATTTGAGGTATTTGGTACTGATTTGGGGACGCCAGGCAACGTCCTCGCGATAACTTCTCCGGTAAATATAACATGAAATCTGCAAAACGGTGTTATTTTTCGCAACAATGATGTATTTTTGTGGGTAGGACGAGGTGCCTGATGCGAATCAGGATCGCCCCGCACCGCCGCCACCGATGACCGGCGTGAGCGCTGGTCTGTCGGCGGCCACCAATATGCGGTAGCGTCGAAAAAAATACTCACTTAGGAGGATCCTCGATCATGGCAACCGTAGTAGTTCTAGGCGCCGGCATCATGGCCAGTGCGCTCGCCACCCCGCTGGCTGACAACGGACACCAGGTGAAACTGGTGGGCACCCACCTGGACCGCGAAATCATTGACTCCATCAAAGAAACCGGGGTGCATCCCCGCCTGGACCTGAAACTGCCCGAAGGCACCACCGCCTACCAGCTGGAAGAAGCCGAAGAAGCCTTCGCCGACGCCGAGTTCGTGATGAGCGGGGTGAACTCCTTCGGCGTGCACTGGGCCGGCCAACAACTGGCGAAACTACTTAAGCCCGGCACCCACCTGATCACCCTGGCTAAAGGCATGGAAGCGGACGAGGAAGGTAACCTCAAGATCCTGCCTGACGTCCTCGCCAGTGAACTACCCGAGGAACTGCGCAACCAGATCACCATCTCCGCTATTGCCGGGCCCTCCATCGCGGGGGAGGTGGCGATCCGCCGCCACACCTGCGTGGTGTTCACCGGTAAAGACCAGGCGGCGTTGGACACCTGGAAGGAAATGTTCGCCACCGACTTCTACCACGTTTGGACCTCCACCGACTTCACCGGTGTGGAAGTATGCGCGGCCACTAAGAACTGCTACGCCTTCGGCGCCGGATTCATGGACGGGGTGCTCGACGCCCTGGGGCCGGATGCGCGTGAGAAATACGTGAACTTCAACTACGGGGCGGCGCTGTTTGGGCAAGCCGCCATCGAGATGACCCAGTGGATGGACTACTTCGGGTGCGACCGCGCCACCGCGTTGGGGCTGCCGGGCGTGGGTGACTGTTTCGTGACCTCCATGGGTGGGCGCAACGTGAAATGCGGTCGCCTGGTAGGAGCGGGTATGACTTTCTCCCAGGCTCGCGCCCAAATGCCGGGGGTGACCTTGGAAGGGGCCGCCGCCATCGCGGTGATCGGCAAAGCCCTGGTCACCTTGACCGAAGCCGGCAAGGTAGCGCCCGAACAGTTCCCGCTGCTACGCCACCTGTACGAAGTGGTGGGCCTGGACCAACCGGTGGATGTGCCCTGGGATAGCTTCTTTGGGGCCCACGGATCGGGGATCTAACCGGCTGGGTAAGCGCGAGCCACCTAAAACTGTTGCCAGCAAACGTGTCCACCTTGCCTGGTAATTAAAAGGCTGACGCCCCGCGAGGAGCAACCGCTCGCGGGGCGTCAGCTATGTGGTTTCCGAGGGCGGGTGCGGCCGGTTCGGTGTCGGCCCGGGCGGTGCCAGTTCTGCGCGTCCCTGGCCTGGCGCGCGAGTGCCCTCAGTCCAGGTCGGCGGGCCACACCGTGGAGGTATCGAAGCTGGGCAGTGAGCGGCGCCGGAAAGAGATGAAATCTTGCGCCCAAGCGGTGAAAGCCTGCACTTGGAAAGCGTGTACATCCACTGCCGACAGCTGCCCCACCTGGGGGAACTTGCGGGCGATTGCTTGCGCCACGCCCAGCGCCAGCAGCACATCCACATCGGCGTTGTGAGCCTGCCCGTCTACCTGCACCCCGTAGTTTTCCGCCACTATTGACAGTGTGCGCTTACCTTTACGCCACCGGTCTAGTGCCCGGTCGAGCACCAGCGGGTCCACGATCGGCAAAATCTGCCCCACTCGTTCGGTGAGGGTGGGTAGGCCGTGGCGCGCCAGTTCAGCTTCCATCAACTCCAAGTCGTATTTGGCGTTGAAAGCCACCACCGGGTGACCGGCCACCAAGTGCTCTGTCAGTAGCTCGGCGACTTCTTCCAGCACCTGGGTGGCATCTGCGCCGTGGGTGCGCGCATATTCGGTGGTCACCCCGTGGACGGCGGCCGCCGCGGCGGGGATCTCCACCCCCGGGTCAGCCAGCCAGGTGCGAGCGCTGTCGCGACCGTCCTCGCGCACAATAATGGCGGCGGTAACCAGGCGCGACTGTTTCGCATCCACTCCCGTGGTTTCCGTATCGAATCCCACCAGGGGTAAGTCGCACCAGTTCACCGCTAGCTCCTTTTCCACTTCCGGCTATGCGCGCCGCTCGCCTAGCTGCCAACGCGGGGCGAGACTGTTCCCAGCATAACGGTTGGGGCGGACAAAACTGGCGGCCGCGTGGGGTGGGGCTGCCAAACCCGCCCGCGCT
>JAEWEQ010000073.1 GCA_023389315.1 Actinomycetes bacterium
CCCACCGTGGTGGCTGAAGTGGCATGCAGACCAGCTACCTGCGCTGCGTCCTGGATATCCCTTGGTGACACGTGGTTCGCGGACCCAGACTTGGGGGTGAGGACCCACACTAAGCCCCCGTTATCCAAGTTAGAAGTCACGTCGATTAGGACATCGGCTAAATCTTCTTCATCGGCGTCATCTGCGCGCCACCAAACAATGACGCCGTCAACTGCGCCACGATCCTCACCATCGACGATGGCTTCACCGGTTGCCGATTCGATCGCTGCACGTAAGCTTTCGTCGACGTCCTCGTCCCAGTAGAACTCCTGCACAATCTGGCCGTTAGTGAAACCGAGGTCGCCAGTCACCTTTCGGGAATCTGTCTGTGAAGTCACACAAATAGTTTACCCAGAAAACCACAAACGTACCTATCTACTGAAAACCCGTGTGGACTTCATAACAGGGACGGGACTTCTGTCCCCATCAGGGGTGCAAAATCGTCCGCAAAAGACGATGATAGAAGAGTACGCACGATGCCGTGCGGCCACCACCGAGATGCTACCGCACCCCACCGTGGCCGCCTGAGAGAAAAGAGGATTCGTGGCTGAAAAGAGCAAACGCCCCGTCATTAACGGAGTCTTGAGCCAAGTACCCGACAACGATCCCCAAGAAACTAACGAGTGGCTGGAATCGCTCGACGGACTCATTGAAGAAAAAGGACGCCCCCGCGCACGCTACATCCTCTTGCACATGCTGTCGGAAGCGCGCCGCAAGGACGTCCACATTCCGCTCGAACTGACCACCCCTTACATCAACACCATTCCCGTTGACCAAGAACCTTACTTCCCTGGCGACGAAGCCATTGAACGCCAATACCGCCGTTGGATCCGCTGGAACGCGGCCGTGCAGGTCACCCGCGCCCAGCGTCCCGGCGTGAAAGTCGGCGGCCACATTTCCTCCTACGCCTCCGTGTCCACCCTTTACGAGGTCGGTTTCAACCACTTCTTCCGCGGCAAAGATCACCCCGGTGGCGGCGACCATATCTTCTTCCAAGGCCACGCCTCCCCCGGTGTTTATGCCCGTGCCTTCCTGGAAGGTCGTCTCAGCGAGGACGACATGGACGGGTTCCGCCAGCAGGTTTCCTCCGAACACGGCCTGCCTTCCTACCCCCACCCGCGGCAGCTCCCCGACTTCTGGGAATACCCCACCGTGTCGATGGGCCTGGGGCCGGCCGAAGCCATCTTCCAAGCCTGGTTCGACAAGTACATCCACATGCGGGGCCTGAAAGACACCTCCCAGCAGCACACCTGGGCGTTCCTCGGTGACGGTGAAATGGATGAACCCGAATCGCGTGGCATGCTCCAGCACGCTGCCCAGCAGGGCCTGGACAACCTCACTTTCGTGGTGAACTGTAACTTGCAGCGCCTCGACGGCCCGGTGCGTGGCAATGGCAAGATCATCCAGGAACTGGAATCCTTCTTCCGCGGTGCCGGTTGGAACGTCATCAAGGTGGTGTGGGGCCGTGGCTGGGACCGCTTGCTGCAGGCCGACAAGGACAACGCCCTCGTGAACATCATGAACGAGACCCTTGACGGCGACTACCAAACTTTCAAAGCCAACGACGGTGCGTACGTGCGTGAACACTTCTTCGGACGCGACCCGCGCACAAAAGCCATGGTGGAGAACTGGACCGATGAGGAAATCTGGGCGCTGCGTCGCGGTGGCCACGACTACCACAAGGTCTACGCCGCCTACAAGGCCGCCATGGAACACACTGGCCAACCCACTGTCATCTTGGCGCACACCATTAAGGGCTACCTGCTGGGCCGTAACTTCGCGGGCCGCAACGCCACCCACCAGATGAAGCAGCTGAACCTCGATGATCTTAAGGGCCTGCGCGACCAGTTGCGCATCCCCATCACCGATGAACAGCTCGAAGCTGACCCCTACTTGCCGCCCTACTACAAGCCGGAAGCAGACGACCCCGCTCTCAAGTACATGCTGGAGCGGCGCCAGAAGCTCGGTGGGTTCCTCCCCTCGCGTCACCGCGAAGACCCCGCCCTCCCGGCGCCCGCGGACAAACCGTTCGAGGCTCTCGCTAAGGGATCCGGCCACCAGGAAGTCGCCACCACCATGGCACTGGTGCGCCTATTCAAGGACCTCATGAAGGATAAGAGCATCGGTAAGCACATTGTGCCGATCATTCCTGACGAGGCCCGCACCTTCGGCTTGGACGCGGTGTTCCCCACCGCGAAGATCTTCAACACTCACGGTCAGAACTACACCGCGGTGGATGCCGACATGATGCTGTCCTACAAGGAATCCCAAGAGGGGCAGATCATGCACACGGGTATTAACGAGGCCGGGTCTGCTGCCGCCATGCAAGTGGTTGGCACTTCCTACGCCACCCACAACCTGCCGATGATCCCGTTCTACATTTTCTACTCCATGTTCGGGTTCCAACGCACCGCCGACCAGTTCTGGGCTGCTGGCGACCAGTTGGCACGTGGCTTCGTGATCGGCGCTACCGCGGGGCGCACCACCTTGGCGGGTGAAGGTTTGCAGCACATGGACGGGCATTCCCCGCTGATGGCTGGTACCAACACCGCCATGGTTATTTACGACCCGGCCTACGCTTACGAGATCCGCCACATTGTGCGTGACGGTATTGAACGCATGTATGGGGAGAACGCTTCCGGCCGTGACCGTGACGTCATGTACTACCTGACCGTGTACAACGAACCGATCAAGCAGCCGGCAGAACCCGAAGGCGTGGACGTTGAGGGCATCATCCGCGGTATCTACATGGTGGACACTCCCGAGGGCGATGGCCCCACCGTGAAGCTTCTGGCCTCCGGCGTGGGTGTGCCGTGGGCGCGTGAAGCCCGCCGCCTGCTGGCCGAAGACTGGGGTGTGTCCGCCGCCGTGTACTCGGTGACCTCCTGGTCTGAGCTGCGCCGCGACGGCCTGGCCGCCGACGAGCACAACTTCCTGCACCCGGATGAAGAACCCAAGGAAGCCTACCTCACGCAGATCCTGTCCGAACTGGATGGTCCGACGGTGGCAACTTCGGACTTCGACCACCTGGTGCAAGACCAGATCCGCCGCTGGGTGCCGGGCGAGTACTACACCCTGGGTGCGGACGGGTTCGGTTTCTCCGACACCCGCCCCGCGGCGCGACGCCACTACAAGATTGACGCTGAGTCAATGGTGGTGCGCACCCTGCAGGCACTGGCTGATGCCGGTAAGTTCGACCGGGCGAAGATCCGCGAAGCGATTGAAAAGTACGACCTGTTCAACGCTAACGCTGGCTCTTCCGGCTCCACCAAGGGTGCCAAAGCCTAGGCACTGAGCGTAAGTTTCGGGCCCAGTTCGCTAAGAACTGGGCCCGAAATGTAAGGTGTACAGCCGCCAGCGGGGCCGCACCGGCAAAGGTGACTGCTACTTCTGGCCGGGGCTGGGCAGGCCTTTTTCGCCTTCAGCCCAGAAACGGCCGGCATACACTGGGCTAACTAGGTTGTCTACCGACAGTAGCGACTCTACTTGCGGGCGCGTCATCAACCCATGTTCCACAATTAGGTCCGCCACGTTCCCACCGGTGTCCGCGGCTTCCTGCCCGATCCGGTCCCCCGCGTCGTGGCCAATAATGTCACAAAAGTAGGTGACAATCCCGATCGAACCCAACACCTGTTGGCGGCACACTTCATCGTTGGCAACGATCCCGACTACGCAGTTGCGTGCCAACGTGGTGACCGCGTTCTCCAACAGAGCCATCGATTCAAACAGGGCTTGCGCGATCACCGGTTCCATCACGTTCAACTGTAACTGCCCAGCTTCGGATGCCATGGTGACGCACACGTCGTTGCCCATTACTTTGAAGCAAACCTGGTTCACCACTTCTGGGATCACCGGGTTTACTTTCGCCGGCATGATGGAGGATCCGGCTTGGCGGGCCGGCAGCGAAATCTCCCCCAGGCCGGCGCGCGGCCCGGAAGACAACAGTCGTAAGTCGTTACAGATCTTCGATAGTTTCACTGCGAAACGCTTCAGCGCCGCATGCACGAGGACGTGCACGCCGGTGTCCGAAGTAGCTTCCACTAGGTTCTCGGCCGGTTTAATCGGCAGCCCGGTTACGTCGGCAAGTTCCGTGCAAGCCACCTGCGAGTATCCCTGGGGCGTGTTCAACCTGGTGCCAATGGCGGTGGCCCCCAAGTTAACTTCAAGCAGGTTGGCAGCCACCGTGTCGAGCATGCGGATTTCTTCCGCCAGGTTCACTGCGAAGCCGGAGAACTCCTGCCCCAGGGTCATGGGGACGGCGTCTTGCAGCTGGGTGCGCCCCATCTTCAGCACGTGCGCGAACTCTTTACCTTTGGCGTCGAAAGCGTCGATGAGTTCTTGGACGTGTTCTTTTAAGATACCGATCTCTTCATAGACCGCCAGGCGGAACCCGGTGGGGTAAGCGTCGTTGGTGGATTGGGATTTATTGACGTGGTCGTTGGGGTGGATCAGGTGGTAGTCACCTTTTTGGAAACCACTAAGTTCCAACGCCAGGTTGGCGATCACTTCGTTGGTGTTCATATTCACCGACGTGCCGGCACCGCCTTGGAACACGTCGGTGGGGAACTGGTCCATGCACACGCCCTCGTCGAGGATACGGTCGCAGGCAGCTTCAATGGCTAGGGCAATGTCTTCGGGTAGGACCCGCAGTCGGCGGTTGGCTCGCGCACTGGCTTTCTTCACTTTCACCATGCCGCGGACGAAGGAGGGGAACTGGTCGATGCGGTTCCCGGAGATATTGAAGTTCTCCATGGCGCGCAGGGTGTGGATCCCCCAGTACACGTCGGCGGGGACCTCCCGGGTGCCTAATAGGTCTTCTTCAGTGCGAGTTTGCATTCAACTAGCCTTTCTTTAAAAGCTTGCAGCGCCATCTTACCGGGCAGGTTACGGGCGTGGCAGGGTTTCGCGATTCAGCCACGACACTGCCGTTAAGTCAATGCCGGCGGGACACACTAACGCGCAGTCCCCGTATAGGGAACAGGCCCCGAAGATATCGCTCACCACTTGCCCCATGGCGCGGGCCCGTTCTCTTCTCTCGCGCGCCGCCACCGGCAGGCCCGCCAAGTGCGCTAGTTTCGCCCCCACGAACAGGTGCGCCGCGTTATTTGGACACGCCGCCACGCACGCCCCACACCCGATGCACGCCGCCCAGTCCAAGGCCGCTTCCGCCTGGTCATGGGTGGTGCCGCTAGCGTCTGCGTCCCCAGCGGTACCCGTATCAACACTGATCCAAGCGCCAGCTGCCAGCACATAGTCGAGGGCGGTGCGATCCACCACCAGGTCACACACCACCGGGAACTGGCGGGCCCGCAGCGGCTCAATGGTGAACACCGTACCGTCAGGGTGCTCCCCTACCCGCTGGTGGCAGGCCGGTAGGTTGTCATCCAACCCGTGGGGGCGCCCGTTCACCACCAGGCCACACGCCCCGCAGATACCTTCGCGGCAGTCGGAGTCGAACGCCACTGGGGCTTTGCCTTCCGCCAGCAATGAAGCGTTCAAATGGTCTAACAGTTCCAGCCACGACATGCGCGGGTCCGCGTCGACCACCTGATAGTGGTGGAAAGCACCCGGGCTGTCCGCAGTGGATTGCCGCCAAATCCGCAGTTTCAGCTTCACCGGTAACTCCTTTGCTGCACGGCCACGGTTTCGAAGCGCAGCGGTTCGCGCCGCAGCTGGAACTGCGGGCCCTCAGGTGACTCCCATCCGCGGGTGAGCCAGGCGGACACGTGTTGGTAGGTTTCGTCGCGACGCACCGCTTCGCCCTCGTGGGAGTATTCCTGGCGGAAATGCGCTCCGCAGGATTCTTCCCGTTCCCACGCATCCAAACACATGGTTTGCGCCAACTGCAGGTAGTCCTCCACCCGCAGCGCGACCTCCAGGTCCGGGTTGGTTTGGTTCACCGCTCCCGTCACCCGCACCTGTCGGCGGTAGGCGGCGCGTAGCCGGTCCACCTTGTGCCAGCCTTCTTCCAACCCACGCCGGGTGCGGGAAACCCCGCAATGCTGGTACATGATTTGCCCCAGCTGTGCGTGGAACTCGGTGGCGGGAGTGTCTCCGCCGGCGGTTTGCAAACTCACCACCCGCTGTGTCACTGCGCTGACCACTTTTGTTACTACCGGATCGTCCGCATCCATGCGGGGCTCACCCAGGTGCTGCGCCAAATAGTTGGGGACCACGCGGGGGATCACGAAGAACCCGTCAACGCAGGCCGACAGCAGTGAGTTCGCCCCCAACCGGTTCGCCCCGTGGTAGGCGAACGAGGCTTCTCCGGCGACGAACAGCCCCTGGATGGTGCTCATCAGGTTGTAGTCCACCCACAGGCCGCCCATGGTGAAATGGGCTCCCGGGGCGATCCGCATGGGGGTGCGGCGCGGGTCTTCACCGGTGGCGGAGCGGTACATTTCGAACAAGTTACCGTAGCGTTCATTGAGGGTTTTCTCCCCCACGGTTTCCATGGCGCGGGAAAAATCCAGGTTCACGGCGTTCGCGGCGGGCCCCACGCCGTGGCCGTTTTCGATTTGCTCGCGCGCCGCCCGGGAAGCCACGTCCCGGGGCGTGAGGTTACCAAACGCCGGGTACTTGCGTTCCAGGTAGTAGTCGCGCTCGTCCTCGGGAATGTCGTTGGCTGGGCGCGTGTCACCGGCTTTCTTCGGCACCCAAATGCGCCCGTCGTTGCGTAGGGATTCCGACATGAGGGTGGTTTTCGACTGCCACGGGTATTGCATTGGCAGAGCCGTGGGGTGGAACTGGATGAACGATGGGTATGCCAGGGCGGCGCCGCGCCGGTGGGCGCGCCAAATCGCGGTGGCGTTGGACATTTTCGCCAGCGTCGAATGATGGTAGACGTTGCCGTATCCTCCGGTGGCGAGGACGATCGCGTCGGCCGGGAATACCCGCAGGTTCCCGCTCACCAGGTGGCGGGCCACCAGGGCGCGCACGCGACCACCGCAGACCACGAAGTCGAGTACCTCGTGGCGGGTGAATAGGTCCACCCGTCCGGCTTTCACTTGCCGCAGCAGGGCCTGGTGGGCGGCGATTTGCAGTTGTTGGCCGGTTTGTCCGCGCGAGTAGAAGGTGCGTGAGACTTGCACCCCACCGAAGGACCGGTTCGCCAGGCTACCACCGTATTCGCGGGCGAAGGGCACGCCGAGGGCGTCCAGGTGGTCGATCACGCGGGAGGATTCTTCCGCTAGCCGCCACGCTTCTGCTTCGCGGGCCCGGAAGTCCCCTCCTTTAATGGTGTCGGTGACGAAGCGCGCCAGGCCGTCCCCGTCGACGCGTTTGCCGCGGGCAGCGTTGATGCCACCTTGGGCGGCCACAGAGTGGGCGCGGCGGGCACTGTCGTGGTAGGTCAAACACACCACTTTGTAACCGAGTTCCGCTAACGATGCGGCGGCTCCGGCCCCCGCTAGGCCGGCCCCCACTACCACCACCGTGAAGCGCGGGCGGTTAGCGGCAGACACCAGTTTGAGTTGCTGCACGTGGTCGCTCCACCGTTGCGCCGGGTCAGTGGCTGCCGGGATGCGGGGGTTAAGCTCGGGCCCTTGGGTGATGTTCATAGTTGGCTCCCCACGATCGCCGCTAAGTCAATGACCAAGATAGTTAGCGACAGTAAGCGGCCCACGTGTTCGGACCACTGCTGGGCACTGGCGTACGTACCTCCCAGGGCGCTGACGGCGGCCCTCACGCCGTGGGCGATGTGGAGCGCGAGCGCCACCAGGGTTAAGGCGTACAGGGTGAACATGACCGGTTGACCGAGACTACGGGTGAGGTTTCCCGCGGGTGATCCGCTGGCCATTATGGTTAGGTCCACTAGGTGCACGCCCAGGAACACGGCGATGACCAGCCCGGAGGGGAGCATGAGTTGGGCGGGGCGCCAGCGCCGCCAGTGTTTACCGTGCACTTTAGTGTCGCGCCGGCCCCTCCACCAGAGGGTGAGGGTGGCCCACAGGTGCGCCAGCAGGCACGCCCCCATGGCCAGGCGCATCCCCCACAGGAGTGCCCCGGCGGGCAGGACCGGTTCGAAAGCGTGGCGCAGCCAGTGAGCGTAGGCGTCGAAGTGAGCAGCGGATTGGAAGATTTTCAAGTTCCCCATGGCATGCACGAGGACGAACAGTGCCATCAGCAGGCCGGTGACGGAAGCGACGGCGGACAGCTGGGTGTGGGTGACGCGCCGCCGGCGGGTGTGCGCGTGGGGACTGACGGTGTTTTGCGCACTGTTGGGCGGGGTCCAGATTCCACCTTGGATACTCATTTGCTCACCGCCTTCCCTGCCAGTTACTTCCAGCCTAGTCGTTTATGGCCGAGGACGGGTGGGGCCGGGCCGGGGAGCGCTGGGTGGCCTGGTGGGGAGTGGCGGATTTACTTTGAAATTAGGACAAGGGTCCAACCATTGCCGACTGCCGGTTCGCGGGGGCTTAGTTATGCTGAATACAGTTGACGAAGTCAACCATCTCGCGGTTCATCGGCTCCCCGCGGCGCGTGGCAATGGCGATGGGGAAACTCGACTGGCGGCCCGTCAAAGGCACCCAAGCCAAACCATCTTGCGCTGCTTGCTTGCCGAAAGCGCGTGGCAGGATGGTCACCGACCCGAGTTGTTCCACCGAACTTTGCAACACGACCTCGGAATCATTGGTGAAAACGATGTCGGGGATGAATCCTTCTCGCTGCGCCGCCTCATGGAGGACGTGGAACAGCACGTACCCCTCCCCCAGGGTGGAGATCTTGCAGTGCGCTAAGTCTGCCCATTGGATGGAATCTCGCTGCGCGAGCGGGTGGTCGGGGCGCATCACCGCGCACACCTCGTAGGCACGCACCGTGGTGCGTAGCTCTTCCATCGCCAGCGACGGGTAGAACTGGGGGAAGGAAACCACCGCGAAATCCAGGTCTTCTTTCGCCACTCGTCCCTGCAGGTCCCGCGACCCACCCTGGACGAAAGTCACCTCAGTTTTGGGGTGGGTGTTTATGAACTCCAAAATCTGCGGCATGAACTCCATGGTGAACAGGTGCGTCAAGCCCACTTTCAGGCTTTGCTGCTGGCCGCGCGCATGGTTGCGGATGGTGTCTTCCAACTGCGCCACCGCGGTGAGGATGCGAACGCCCTCGTCGTAAAGAACCCGGCCGGTTTCGGTCAGCTCGTAGCCTTGTTCGGTGGGCAGCAGCAGTGTGGTGTCTAAGTCGTGGGCGAGTTTTTGCATCGCCACTGTCAACGTGGGTTGAGATACAAAAAGGGAGCGCGAGGCTCCGGAGAAACTGCGGGCGTCAGCTACCGCAATGAAATAGCGCAGCTGGCGCAGTGTGATGCGTTCACCTATAGAAAGTTGGGCCATGTGGCGTACTCCCATCCGTGTGCATTAGAGCACCCAGCATACGCCACATGGCCCGTTGCCGCCTTCGCTCGCCCGTACAGCCAAGCTATGGCGAGAGTCTGCAGTGATGCCTCTTCCCTCATCACTGTAGGCCGCGGCAAGTCTATTTAGTTACCAAATGCGAACTGGTTCCGGTTTCCCAGAACTCGCGCATCGAATCTAGCGCACAGGTCACCATTTCGTTTACGACGTCCAAGGTGTAGAACGCGATGTGCGGGGTGACGGTTACGTTGGGGAAGGAACGCAGCACCTGCAGGTGCTGGTTCACTACCGGTTGGGTGCGCCAGTCGCGGTGGAAGATGGGTTCGTCACCTTCCACTACGTCGAGGGCGGCTCCCCCCACTTTGCCGTTTTCTAGCGCCGCGATCAGGGCTTGGGAGTCGATCAGTTCACCGCGGGAGCAGTTGACCACCACCACGTCCTGCTTCATCGCTTCGAACGCCGCTTCATCCAGCATGTGGTAGTTCTCCGGGGTGGAGAAGGTGTGCAAGCTGATGACGTCGGCTTCTTGCAGCAGCTGGTCGAAGCTCACGTACTCCAGTAGGCCGTTGGCGTGTTCCTTCGGGTACGGGTCGAAACCCACCACGCGGCAGCCAAATCCGGACAGGTATTGCGCTAGGCGCAGACCGATCCGCCCGGTCCCGATGATGCCGACGGTGAGGTTGCGAAGCTCGCGCCCGTGGCTTCCCAACAGGGAGAAGTCTTGGATGTCAGCGCGGCGCACAATCAGTTTGGCTTTACGCAATGTCATGAGGATAAGCATCAAAGCGTATTCGGCGACCGACCCGGGAGAGTACTCCACGTTCGACACTGAGATACCCAGGTCTTTGGCGGCTGCAATGTCGATATTGTCATAGCCGATGGAGCGGGAAGCCACGTACTTGATGCCGCGCTCCTGGAGGGCTTCGAGGACGTCGCGGCGAGCTGGGGCACCGAGGATGGAAACCCCGTCGAAGCCTTCCACCAGGTGAGCGTTGTCAGTGGTGAGGGCCTGCGCGTAGGTGACGATCTCCATGTCGTCGTGGGCCTGCGCGTAGCGGCGCACGAATTCGGACTCGTCGGGGCGGACGCTAAAAGCGATCAAACGTTTCATGTTTTCCTCCAGCTACTGGACGTTTACGAAGTAGTCTTCGGGTTTAACGATCTTCAGGACGTTCTGGAAAAGCCAGGTGAAGAAGAACCCCGCTGCCACCGGCACCACGATGAACGCCACCAAGGTCAGCAAAAGGTTGGTAGCTGACCATCCGCCCTCGACCAAGTTCAGGTGGTTCAACGGGCCGATCAGGCCGGAGATACCGAACCCAGCTGACATGGGGGTTCCTTGGATGTTCAGCAATGCTCCCACCGCGCCGCTCACCGCGGCGGAACACAGGACGGGCAGGAGGATCTTGGGCTTGGCCAGGACGTTGCCCATGGAGATCTTCGGAGAGCCGATGAAGTGCGCCAGGGAGGTGCCGTGGGAGTTAACTTTCCACCCGGCGATGGCGAAACCGAAACCGCAGGCGGTGATCCCCAGGTTCGCGGCGCCCGAGCCGATGCCCGCTAGGGAGATGGCCAGGGCGATACCCACCGTGGTGATGGGGGAAACGATGAGGGCGGCGAACACCATGGCCAGCAGGATGGCCATTAGGAGTGGCTGTAGTCCGGTTAGTTGGGCGACGCCCGCACCCACAGCTTTGGTAATCATCTTCACGTACGGCAGGGTGAGGATCCCAACGCCACCGGCGATGGCCACGGAGATTAGGGGGATCACCAAAATGGTGTAGGCCTTGAACTTGTTGCCAAGGGCGAGGATGAGGAACGCGCCAAGCGTCGCCACCAGCCCCATGTTGATAATGTCACCGGTACCGGCCAGGACCAGGCCTTTACCTTCGGGGCCCAGGCCTTGGAACGCTCCCCCGCCGATCATCACCGCCAGCCCTAGGGACGCGGTTTGGATGGGGGTGAAGCCGAAGAAGATACCAATGATGACGCCTACCACGGCTCCCATGATGGAGTTGCAAAGCAGCGTCACGTTGTAGAGCGCTTGCAGGCTGGGGACGGCGGGGATAATGGCTTTGAGGAGTTCGCCGAGTAGGGCACCGGGGATGAGGGAAACAACGGTGCCGATGGCAAGGCCGTTGAGGATGTTCATGGTGAAAGTCTTGCCGGTTACGCCTAGTGTCGCTGCGGTCTTGGAAGCCGCGGCGGGGGTTGTCATAGTGGTCCCTCTATTCTCAGTACTTTTGCTTTGACAGACCCACAAAATGTTTCAAGGCCCAAATATAAGCCTACGAGGGCGGTTAGGTTCCGCAAAGCGGGGAGCGATAGTTAATTTTTATTGCACTATAGAGCACATTTATGTGCGGGTGAAGCATTCGCGCAGTTGGCCGGCGGTTTGCGCGGAATCTACGTCTTTGTCGCGGGTTGCGAGCTTAAATTCGCTTTCTATCTTCGCCACCACGCCGTAGCGGGCGATGGGATGTAAGTCCCCGTCTTCCACCAGTTTCCAGTCTTCGCTGATGGTTTCGGGCTCCGCGCCGGTCGCTTCGCCGAGGGCGTGTCGCAGTGCGTTCCAAAGCGGGTCGGTTTCAGCGGTGGCGGGGTGTTCCTCCGGTTGCGTCGGCTCGCCCTGGGCAGCTTCGGCTGCTGTCAGCGCTGGGCCGAGCAGGTCGGCTAAGGATTGCCCCATGGTTTGCCTGCCTTTCTTCGTAGTAAGCATAGCGGGGAGGAGCGTAGAAGGAGAACTCGGGCCCGCAGCGACTAGTGCGGCTGGCGGGCGGCATCGGTGGGTGCACGAGGGCGGGCCAGGGCTGGCAGCTACGGGTGCGGATCGGTCGGCGGGATGCGGACGAGGGCGGGCGAGGGCTGGCAGCGGCACGCGCGGCTGGTGGACGGCGCCGGTAGGTGCACGAGGGCAGGCCACAGGGCTGGCAGCGAAAAGCGCCTCGCCAATAGACGAGGCGCCCCTGGCTTTAGCCCACGCGGTGCAGCCAACGCACGGGAACGCCCTCGCCGGCATAGCGGAAGGCTTCCAACTCATCGTCCCACGCCTGCCCCATC
>JAEWEQ010000016.1 GCA_023389315.1 Actinomycetes bacterium
TGTCTTTCCACCCGTCTTTCATGGCGGTGCGCTACCAAAACTGGGTGGGCGGGCTTTCTTCTGACTGGCTGATTTCACGTCAGCGTTTCTTCGGAGTGCCCTTGCCGTTGTGGTACCGCATCGACGAGGACGGTCAGATCGATTACGACGCCATCATCACTCCGGCGGAAACTGACCTACCGATCGACCCGACGGTGGACACCCCCGATGGCTTCACCGAAGAGCAACGCAACCAGCCCGGCGGATTCGCCCCGGAAGTGGACATTATGGACACTTGGGCGACGTCCTCGCTAAGCCCGCAGATTGCGGGCGGGTGGCTACGCGATGAGGACCTGTTTGAACGGGTCTTCCCCATGGACATCCGCCCCCAGGGCCACGACATTATCCGCACCTGGTTGTTCTCCACCGTGGTGCGCTCCCACTTGGAGTTCGGCCAACTACCGTGGCGCCACGCCCTGATCTCGGGGTGGATCATGGATCCGGACCGCAAGAAGATGTCGAAGTCGAAGGGCAATGTGGTAACTCCCATTGACCTGCTGGAAAAACACGGTTCGGACGCGGTGCGTTACTGGTCTACTTCGGCGCGCCTGGGTGCGGACACGGCTTTCGATGAGAGCCAGATGAAGATTGGGCGGCGCCTAGCCATTAAGCTACTCAATGCCTCCAAGTTTGCCCTTACCATGGGCCAGGGTGCGGATTTGGAACTCAACCCGCTGGTAGTTACCGAAGACCTGGACCGCGCGGTGCTGGCACGCCTGTCGGAGGTGATTGAAGGTGCCACGGCGGCGTTCGACAAGTTCGACTACACCCGCGCCTTGGAAGTGACCGAGTCCTTCTTCTGGACTTTCTGCGACGACTACCTGGAGCTGGTTAAGGAACGCGCTTACAACCGGGAGGGACGCTGGACCGCGGCGCAAGCATTGTCGGCGCGGGCCGCCCTCGCGATTGTGGTCGATAACGTGGTGCGCCTGTTCGCCCCGTTCCTGCCGTTTGCGACTGAGGAAGTGTGGTCTTGGTACCGCCCGAACTCGGTGCACCTGGCTGCTTGGCCAACCACTTTGGAACTGGCGGAAGTGGGAGGCAACCCGCAGGTGCTGGATGCCGCTTCGCAGGCCCTCATCCGGCTGCGCCGGGCGAAGTCCGAAGCTAAGGTCTCTCCGCGCACCCCGTACTTGCACGCCACCTTGGAGGTGCCGGCAGCGATGGTGCCCCTGGTGGAAGCCTGCCGAGAGGATCTGACCGTCGCCACGCACGTGGATGGTGAGTTCACTGTGCGTCCGCATGCGGGCGAGGACGTGGTGATGGCAGACTTCGAGCTAGGTGAAGCGCCGCCCAAGCGCCGCTAAGCACGTTAACGTTTGACGAACTTTAAGGGAACTGACAATGACTACCGATGCCACTAGTGAGGCCGCGGAATTTTCCGAATCGGATTCCAACGCCGTAGTGCCTGACTCCCCCGTATTGGAGTGGCACGGCCCGGTGCTCGCGCGCACCGAGGATCACATGACAGTGCCTTACTGTTTCCGCGAACGCGTACACGAAAACCCGAAGGCCCCGGTGGTGGCCCGCAAAGCCCAGATGGGTTCCACTTGGCGCCAGATCAGTGGCCGTGATTTCCTCGATGAGGTGTACGCGGTGGCTCGAGGGCTAATCGCCATGGGGCTTAAGAAGGGCGACGCTATCGCCATCATGTCCCACTCTCGCTTCGAGTGGACGCTACTGGATTTAGCTGGTTGGAGTGCCGGCCTGGTGGTGGTGCCCATCTACGAGACTTCCTCAGTGGAGCAGATCTCCCACATCTTGGCCGATGCCGATATTCATCTGGTCATCACTGAAACTATGGTGATGGCGCAGTTGGTACAGGCCGCGCGCGACCATTCGGGCACCGGCCCGCGCGTGTTGTCTTTGGACAATTCCGCCCTGATGCGCCTGGTGGAGGCCGGACAGGAAGTTCAACAGGAAGAAGTTGACCAACGCATCGATGAAGGTTCGCTGGAAGACTTGGCCTCCATCATCTACACTTCCGGAACCACCGGCACACCCAAGGGCGTGGAACTGACGCACGGCAACTTTGTGATCTTGGCGCGTAACGGACATGCTTGGATGCCCGAGATTGCGGCGGTGGCTAACTCCCGGCTGCTGCTGTTCTTGCCCCTCGCCCACGTTTACGCGCGTTTCTTGGAAGTGTTCCAGTTGCTGGGTAAGGGCGTGCTGGCACACACTCCCGACACGAAGAACCTACTGTCCGACCTAGAAACCTTCCGCCCCACTTATTTGTTGGCGGTTCCGCGCGTACTGGAGAAGATCTACAACAGTGCCGATCAAAGTGCCGGCAGTGGCATGGCCCTGAAGACGTTCCGCTGGGCGGCAAAAACCGCGATTGCTTATTCTCGGGCATTGGATACCGAGGACGGTCCCACCGCGGCGCTCAAACGCCAGCGGCAGTTGGCTGACATGTTGGTATTCCGTCGTTTCCGTGCGCTGCTGGGTGGGAACTGCAAGTACGTGATTTCCGGTGGTAGCCCGTTGGGTGAGCGCCTGGGGCATTTCTTCCGCGGCGTGGGCGTGACCATTTTAGAAGGGTACGGGCTGACCGAAACCACTGCCCCACTGGCATTCAACACCCCCCAGCTTTCGAAGATTGGTACCGTGGGACCACCGATCTCCACCGTGGGGGTTCGCATCTGCGACTCCGGTGAGATTTTGGTGCAAGGCCCGTCGGTTTTCAAGCGCTATCATAACCGCCCCGAAGACACCGCTGCCGCGTTTGATGGTGACTGGTTCCGCACTGGTGATTTGGGGTCGTTGGATCGTGACGGCTATTTGCGAATCACCGGGCGAGAGAAGGAACTGATTGTCACCGCTGGCGGCAAAAACGTCTCTCCCTCGACTTTGGAGGACCGTCTGCGCGGCCACCCGCTGATCTCTCAGGTCGTGGTTGTGGGTGACAAGCGTCCCTTCATCGCGGCACTGATTACCTTGGATGCGGAAATGCTGCCGGGTTGGTTGGAAAACCACCAGCTACCGGCTATGGGAACGGCAGAGGCAGCCACTCACCCGCAGGTGCGGGCCGCTTTGAATCGTGCGGTGGAACGCGCCAACCAGGCGGTTTCGCGGGCCGAGTCAATCCGTAAGATCACGGTGCTGACCACGGACTTTACTGAAGCTAACGGGATGCTTACGCCCTCGTTGAAGGTGAAACGTCCGGCGGTGCTCAAGAACTTTGCTGCCGAGATTGACGACATTTACGGCGGTCCCCTGCCGGAGGAAGATAAGTAAGCTCGCCCGCAACGTCCCTTAGGACTGCGCCGCGCCGTCCTCGTTATATTCGCGCTTGATCACTTCGTGGTGGCGGATCACTTCCGTGACGATGAAGTAAAGGAACTTCTCCGCGAAGGTCGGATCCAAACCGGACTCTTCCGCCAGGGCACGCAAGCGCGCGACCTGTTGTTCTTCGCGCTTCGGGTCGGCCGGCGGAAGCCCGAACTTAGCTTTAATGTGGCCCACGTTCTGGGTGCAGCGGAAGCGTTCGGCCAACAGGTGCACGAGCGCGGCATCAATATTGTCGATGGTGACTCGGGCTTGCGCTAACTCAGCCGGAACTTCCCGCGGCGTGGACATGGTGTTGGCTCCTTATCGGATGTAAGCTGTGGCGGCGAAGTCAGCCACCTGCCTTCATTATGCCGACTGGGGGCCGCGCTGATACTTTCCCGTCTCATACTCTGGCTGCGCGCCCTCGGTCACCACGTCGGAAGTGACGGTGACTTTGGTGATCTCCGGGTGGGAGGGCACTTCGAACATCGCTTCAGCGAGGGTCTTTTCCAGGATCGACAACAGTGCGCGCGCCCCGGTTTTGCGTTCAATCGCGGCGTGTGCAATCGCCAGTAAGGCTTCGCGGGTGAAAACCAGTTCCACGTCGTCGAGGTAGAACAGGTGCTGGTATTGGCGCACCAAGGAATTCTTCGGCTCGGTAAGGACCCGCACCAGGTCGTCCTCGGACAATTCGTGTACGGAGGTGATGACCGGCAGCCGCCCAATGAATTCGGGAATCATGCCGAACTTGTGGAGGTCTTCGGGCGTGACCTGGGTGAAGAGGTCCCCGTATTCGGAAGCCGACTTCAGATCGGAACCAAACCCAAGGGTGCGTTGTCCCAGGCGGGACTTGACGATCTCATCGATCCCCGCGAAGGCACCGGCGGCAATGAAAAGAATACCGGAGGTGTCGATCTCCAAATACTGCTGATGGGGGTGCTTGCGCCCGCCCTGCGGCGGGACAGAAGCCACCGTACCTTCGATGATCTTCAACAGGGCTTGCTGCACGCCCTCGCCGGAAACATCCCGGGTGATGGAGGCGTTTTCTGCTTTCCGGCCGATCTTGTCGATCTCGTCAATATAGATGATGCCGCGTTGGGCGCGTTCAATGTCTCCGTCGGCAGCTTGGATGAGTTTGAGTAGGATGTTCTCCACGTCCTCGCCCACGTATCCAGCTTCGGTGAGGGCGGTGGCGTCGACGATCGCGAAGGGAACTTCCAGTAGGCGGGCCAGGGAGCGAGCCAGGTGGGTTTTGCCGGTGCCGGTGGGGCCGAGCAGAAGGATGTTGGATTTGGTCATTTCCATATCCAACGGCTCCCCACTGGCTTGGGCGGCGTTGAGGCGCTTGTAGTGGTTGTAGACCGCTACCGCGAGGGCACGTTTAGCTTCGTCTTGCCCGATCACGTAGGAGTTTAGGAACTCGTAGATTTCCTGGGGGCGAGGCAGCTCGGTAATTACCGCGCCGCGACTGGCTTGCAGGTCTTCTTCGATCAGGTCACGGCATAGTTCTACGCACTCGTTACAGATGTAGACCCCGGGGCCGCCGATGAGTTTGACGACCTGCTTTTGGGTCTTACCACAGAACGAGCACTTGAGCAGATCTGCGGAGTCCGAAAAGTTCGTCACGATGCGTTACCGTCCCTGTTGTTGAGGTTTCATCCAGCGTCCCACTGCCCGGGCCGTTGCGGCTGGAGCGTGAACGCTAGGCGACTCTTCCACTCTATGGGATAAGCCGCTTAGCAGCGAGACGGCGCGCCCCAAAGTGTTGGTCACACTCGGGGGACGCGCCGCGGCTCACTTCAGGCCTGTATCGGGGGCTGACCGTTAAACCTGGAGGCTGGCTTTGCGAGAAACCAGCACCTGATCCACCAGGCCGTATTCTTTCGCGGCTTGAGCGGTGAGGATCTTGTCGCGGTCAATGTCGCGGCGGATCTGCTCCGCGGTGCGCCCGGAGTGGGCCGCCAGGGTGTCTTCCAGCCAGTGACGCATGCGGTCGATTTCTTCGGCGATGATTTCAATATCAGAGGCCTGCCCGCGCATGCCTTCCATGGCGGGCTGGTGGATCAGCACCCGCGCGTTCGGCAGTGCCAGGCGCCGCCCCGGGGTGCCGCCGGCGAGGATCACGGCGGCAGCGGAAGCCGCTTGCCCCAGGCACACGGTCTGGATTTCGGGCTTAATGTACTGCATGGTGTCGTAGATGGCGGTCATCGCGGTGAAGGAACCACCGGGGCTGTTGATGTACATGGTGATGAGGGAGTCCGGGTCTTGGGACTCCAACACCAGCAGCTGTGCCATCACGTCGTCGGCGGAGGCGTCATCGACCTGGGTACCCAGGAACACGATGCGGTCTTCGAAGAGCTTGCCGTAGGGGTCTTGGCGTTTGAAGCCGTAGGCGGTGCGTTCTTCGAACTGCGGCAAGATGTAGCGGGCGGTGGGCATCTGACCGGCTCCCATAGAAGCGTTCAGCATGTTTGGTGTTCCTTTCAGTCCTGGTGTCCCGACACGGCTTCGGCGCTGGTGACGATGTGGTCAAAGAACCCGTATTCCAGTGCTTCTTGCGCGGTGTACCAGTGGTCGCGGTCAGAGTCGGCGTTAATCTGCTCCACCGATTTACCGGTGCGTTCGGCGTTGATCTGCGCCAGTTCGTGCTTCATCTGCAAAATCAGGTCCGCGTTGATGCGGATGTCGGCGGCCGTGCCACCTACCCCACCGGAGGGTTGGTGCATGAGGATGCGCGCGTGCGGGGTGGCGTAGCGTTTACCGGCAGTGCCGGCGGTGAGTAGCAGCTGTCCCATGGAGGCAGCGATACCCATGGCCACGGTCACCACGTCGGGTTTGATGAACTGCATGGTGTCGTAGATCGCCATACCCGCGGTGACGGAACCGCCGGGGCTGTTGATGTACAGGTAGATGTCGGATTCAGGGTCTTCAGCGGCGAGCAGCAGCATCTGCGCGCAGATGCGGTTGGCGTTGTCTTCGCGTACCTCTTCACCCAGCCAGATGATGCGTTCTTTCAGTAGTCGGTTGAAAACATCGTCGAGGGCGGAGGGGCCCTTGGGTGCATCGCCTTCAGCGCGCGCCGGGGTCATCATCTG
Organism: Actinomycetes bacterium; assembly: GCA_023389315.1. Taxonomy (GTDB): domain Bacteria; phylum Actinomycetota; class Actinomycetes; order Actinomycetales; family Actinomycetaceae; genus Gleimia. The sequence continues at coordinate 6,408 of JAEWEQ010000016.1, forward strand.
CGTCATGGTTTCCGTTCACCTACTTCTCATCGGAAAAAATCTATGTCCATTCTAAGCGCTGATAACGGCGGTTAGCTCACTAGCTCGCCGGTGTTCGCTGATGGCGCATTACCGGATTGGCGCCGCGGTGGCTAGCGGGGCGTGGCCTACCCGGGTAGTAGCCGCGGCACTGGCGAAGGTCCAGCGGGGCGCTAGCGGCCCGGAATTGCTGCGGGGGCGAATGCCAACGGCACTCGCCCCGAAAGTTTGCAGCAGTTAAGAACTACTTGTCTCAGTCGGCGTTTTCCTCGCCGGCTTCGTCTTCGTCCTCGTCGGCTTCGGAGGCGTCGAAGAACTCTGGGAATTCGTCGTCGTCTTCGTCGCCGGTTTCCTCAGCAGCTTCCTTCGCCGGGTCGCGGGTGAACTCAGACAGGTCAACTTCGTTGCCCTCGGAGTCTTTGACGCTCACATCACCCAGGGTCAGGGCCAGGGCCTTGGTGCGGGTCAGTTCCGCCACCATGGCTTGGATCTGGTTCTGGTCGGAGAACATCTGCGAGGGGTCGATGCCGTACATCTGGGCGGTCTGCATCATGAACTCGAACACCTCTTGCTGGGTGAGTTCGATTTCGCGGGCCTGCGCCAGTTCTTCCAGCATCAAGTGTTCACTGATGCGGCGACGCGCGTCCTTCTCAGCCTTGGTCTTTTCTGCCTTCTTGGCGTCCTCACCGACGGCGGCTTTAACCTCTTCATCGATGATGGACTGTGGCAGTTCGATCTTGGTGTTTTCCAGCAGGTGGTCGAGTAGGCGGTCGCGGGCCTGCAGCGCCTGGTCAGCCTTCTTGCGGGCTTCTGCCTGGGTCTTGAGGTCTTCGCGCAATTCGTCGATGGTGTCGAATTCGGACACCATCTGGGCGAAGTCATCGTCGGCCTTGGGTAGTTCGCGGGCCTTCATGGACTTCACGGTGAGGGCCACTTCTGCTTCTTCACCTTCGTGTTCGCCGCCCTTGAGGGTGGTGGTGAAGGTGGTTTCCTCGTCAGCTTTCATGCCGGTGAGGGCCTTATCCATGCCATCGAGCATGGACTTGGAGCCGATTTCGTAGGAAACGTCGGACATTGAATCGACTTCTTCACCGTTCACGCGGGCCACCATGTCGATGGTGGCGAAGTCGCCTTTCTTCGCCTTGCGCTTAATCGGCTTGAGGGTGGCGAAGCGCTTTTGCAGCTCTTCCAGTTCGGTGTCCACGTCCTCGTCCGAAACGGTGATCGGATCAACGGTGAGTTCAACGCCGTCTACGGAGGGCACCTCGAAGGGGGGTACGTGGTCTACTTCCGCGGTGAACTTCAGTTGCCCGCCCTGCGCACCGGTGGTGTTGAGGATTTCCACCACTTCGATTTCTGGTTGCGCCATGGGACGGAGCTTGTTTTCTGCTACTGCTTGGGAATATAGGCGCGGCATGGATTCGTTGATTACCTGTTCGATTACGGCGGCGCGGCCGAAACGTTGGTCGATGATGCGAGGCGGAACTTTTCCGCGACGGAAGCCAGGTACGTTCACCTGGTTGGCGATGTCTTTGTAGGCTTTGTCCATGTCGCCTTTGAGTTCCTCGTAGGGAACTTCCACGGTGATCTT
>JAEWEQ010000007.1 GCA_023389315.1 Actinomycetes bacterium
CCCCACTGCAGATCCACGACAACACAGTCTGAGACTACGCGCAGGCGCAAACGCAATTAGATGAGAACACTTTAGCAGGCTCGCCCCGGCAGTGGACTGTGACAGTCACTGCCGGGACTAGTTACAAAAACACCAGCGTTCGGCTGGGCGGACTTCGCGCGCGTCTATTTGTCTACCTGCACGCGCTGCCGACACCAAACGGAATGGCCTACGGTTACTGCAAGCCTTCCAAAATCGCTTTGGAAGCGGACAGTCCCAGACGATTCGCACCGGCCTCGATCATGGCGAGGGCGGTCTGCGCGTCCCGAATCCCGCCGGAGGCTTTCACTCCTAGGCGGTCCCCCACGGTTTGACGCATGAGCGCTACCGCATGCGTGGAGGCCCCTCCCGCCGGGTGGAAACCAGTGGAGGTCTTCACGAAGTCCGCGCCCGCAGCTTCGCTGGCCTTGCAGCACGCCACGATCTCTTCATCGGTCAGCGCCGCGGACTCAATGATGACTTTCAGCAAAGCCCCGGGGATGGCGTCGCGCACCGCCCGGATGTCGGCTTCCACCGCCTCGAAGTTGCCTTCTTTGACGAGTTTGAGGTTCACCACCATGTCTACTTCATCGGCACCCTGTTCCACGCTCAGGCGCGCTTCGGCGGCTTTCACCGCGCTGTGGTGGGCCCCGGAGGGGAAACCACACACGGTAGCGACCTTCACCGAATCTGGGGCTTCGATCGGTAGCTGGTTGGGGCTTACGCACACCGAGAAAGTGCCCAACTGGGCGGCTTCGTCCACCAAGGCTTTGACGTCCTCGCCGGTGGACTCAGGCTTTAAGAGGGTGTGGTCGATGATTTGCGCTACTTCTTCACGTTTCATTTTTCTTCCTTCAGATTTTCACTTGCTTCTAGATTCGGAACTACTGCCAATATTACGCGTCCCCAGTTCCCAAACGCCGGGTACGCTCGTCCCGCCACGGACGCCTCCCACAGCTGCTGCCAACTCATCGGATAGGTCTTCCCGCTGCTGGGCTCGGCCACTTCCATTTGCGAGGACGGGGCGGGCAGCACTGCCACCACGTGCCGTGGTAGGTGGTCCCACTTGGCGCCTTTTACGGTGCCGCCCCCGGTGTACAGGGCCACTTCCCTGCCCGCTTGTACTGCGCGGCGCACCAGGTCAAAGGTTTCCCGGTTCCACCGGTGGATGCGGTAGGGAGTGCCGGTGGCGGCGCTCAGCAGGCGCGCCAATGCCCACGGGCTGGTGCCCAGCGCGCGCGGCCACGGCATTCCCAGGCGGGCGGCGCGCCGGTGCATTCGGGTTTGTACCCGGCTGGCAACTGCCGGGTCAGCACCGGGATACCAACCCAAGTGGGGGCGGTGGCGGCTAGCAATCAGCCACGCCACCGCCATTCCACAGGTAGTTGGTGATCCTTGGGGCTGCACGGGTCAGCTAATGCGGTCGAGCACCACTGATTCAGGTAACTGCGGCACACTAGCCCCAATCTCAAACGCGCCCTCCAGGGACTCCAGGGCACGGTCGAATCGCTCCGGGGTGGCGGTGCGCAAGGTCATCAACGGCTCCCCACGCTTGACCGAGTCACCGGGTTTCTTATGTAGCTCGATACCTGCCACCGCTTGCACCGGGTCTTCCTTGCGGGCTCGCCCGGCCCCCAGCCGCCAGGATGCCACCCCCACGCCGAGGGCATCGAGACGCTGCAAGTAGCCATCGGACTCGGCAACCACCTGGTGAGTATGTTCTGCTACCGGTAGCGGGGCATCCGGGTCACCGCCTTGGGCTTGTACCATCTGTCGCCAGCGGTCCATGGCGCGCCCATCTTTAAGGGCGGCAGCCACGTCCTCGCCATCGCGCCCCACTGCGGCCAGCATCTCTTGCGCCAGGGCAACCGTAAGTTCCACCACGTCGGCCGGTCCGCCACCAGCAAGCACTTCCACCGATTCACGCACTTCCAGGGCGTTACCCACCGTCAGACCCAGCGGGGTTGACATGTCAGTCAGCAGCGCGACGGTTTTCACCCCGTGGTCGGTGCCCAGGTCCACCATGGTGGAGGCCAGTTCACGAGCCTTTTCCAGATTCTTCATGAACGCCCCGGACCCAACTTTCACATCCAGCACCAAAGCGGAAGTACCCTCGGCAATCTTCTTCGACATGATGGAGGAAGAAATCAGCGGCACACAGTCCACCGTGGAGGTAATGTCACGCAGTGCGTAGAGTTTCTTATCGGCCGGCGCCAGTCCCGCCCCAGCAGCACAGATCACCGCGCCTGGTCCGGTACCGAGCATCTGCATGATCTGCTCGTTTGAGACGTTGGCTTCCCAACCTTTAATGGACTCCATCTTGTCCAGGGTGCCGCCGGTGTGTCCCAGGCCGCGTCCCGACAGTTGCGGCACCGCCACGTCGAAAGCCGCCACCAGCGGGGCCAGAGGCAGGGTGATCTTATCCCCCACTCCCCCGGTGGAGTGCTTATCCGCCGTGGGTCGGGGCAAGGAGGCGAAATCCATGGTTTCCCCGGAGTCAATCATGGCTTGGGTCCACTGCGAAATCTCCGTGCGGTTCATGCCGCGCAAGAAGATGGCCATCGCCAGGGCCGCCATTTGTTCATCGCCCACCGCACCGCGGGTATAGGCATCGATTACCCAAGCAATTTGTTCTGGCGTTAACTCCCCACCGTCACGCTTGCAACGAATTACATCTACTACATCAAAGGCTTCAGTCATTGTTATTTTTGTCTTTCATTTCGCCTAAATCCTGCGGGCCGAAGGCGTCCGGCAACACTTGCGCCATAGTCATCTCACCGCGCGGCATGAGGACCACTAGGTTGGGTCCACCGTGTTCGTACAGCAGTTGGCGGCAGCGTCCACACGGAACGATCAGATCCCCGTTGCCGTTTACACACACGAACGCCACTAAGCGGCCTCCCCCGCCGCGGATAAGTTCTGACACCAGGCCACACTCAGCACACAGGGTGATGCCGTAGCCGGCGTTTTCTACGTTACAGCCGGTGACCACACGCCCATCGTCAACGAGGGCGGCCGCCCCCACCGGATAGTTGGAATAGGGAGCATAGGCGCACCGCATGGCCTCTTGTGCCTGTGCGCGTAACTGCTCCCACGGATAACTTGTCATATTCAGGTCCTTGGGGTGTCCCCTCACCCCACGGCCGAACGTGGGGTGAGGGAAGGATTCACGCCTAGTTAGGCATCCATCACGGGTAGGGCTTGCCTTCAGCAGCGGGTGCGCGCACCGCTCCCACGAAGCCAGCCACCGCCAAAATGGTGATGATGTAGGGGGTCATGAGCAGGAATTCGGAGGGAATGGAAGACCCGGTGGCCTGCATAATTTGCCCCAGTTTGGTGGCGAAGCCGAACAGCAGGGCGGCAGCGAAGGCGCCCTTGGGATTCCAGCGTCCCAAGATCATGGCGGCGAGGGCGATAAAGCCGTTACCGGCCGCCATGTCCTTAGAGAATGCCAGACCTTGGCCGATGCTGAAGAAGGCTCCCCCCAAGCCAGCCAAGGCTCCACCCAACAGGACATTGCGCCAGCGGGTGAGGTTTACCTTGATACCAACTGTGTCAGCGGCCTTGGGGTGTTCACCACATGCCCGCATGCGCAGACCCCAACGGGAGTTAAACACCATGAACTGCAACGCGATCACCGCGATGAACATCAGGTACACCAGCAGCGATTGGTTGAACAGGAGCGGCCCAATAACTGGGATATCTTTCAAGATCGGAATCGGAATGGGTGCCAGGGCGTTGACCGAGTTAAGGCTTTCTGCGCGGAACTTCAATACTGTGGAGTATAAGAAGGAGGTTAATCCCAGCACCAGCATGTTAAGCACCACCCCGACGATGATGTGGTCGGTGCGGAAGTTCACGGTGAATAGGGCCAACAGCGCTGCCACCATTACCCCGGCGATGGAAGCACCGATCAAGCCGACGTAAGCGTTACCGGCCAACGAGGCAACCACCGCTCCCATGAAAGCACCAAAGAGAAGCTGGCCTTCGATGGCGATATTGATTACACCGGAGCGTTCGCAAACCACACCAGAGAGCGATCCGAATACTAAGGGGGTGGCGAAAGCTAGTGCTCCGGTTAGTAGTGAAACCATCGGCAGGTGAGAGCTTTCCCGTCCCGCGACTGTCGACACTAGGAACGCCAGGACGAACGCTATGCCCACGCCTAGCAGTAGCCAACCGGAAATGTGTTTATGGCTCAGTGCCAGCTTCCAAATCCAAGCGGTCAAGGCTGCAGCGATCACTGCCATGATAATCACTGTGGGGCGCCCAGGAAGTACCGTTTCAGGGATCTCGAACCAACTAGTCGCACCCGCCCAAGTCAGATGCGAGGCACCCGAGGTGATGGTGATTAGCAAAACGGTAAGTAAGGTCATCGCGGTAGCAGCAATAGGGTCACGCCATGCCACTTTCAGCCGGATCTGTGGATCTGCATTTTGAGTTTGCGTGGTCGCGCTCACTTTTCCTCCCCTTTCTGCTTAGCACCAGCGGCAGCGGAGGTACGTGCCGCGACCTTGCGTTTTTGCCTGAAGTAACGAATTGCTTCGGAAGCAGCAATCAACAAAACAATGATGGCCTGGGTGATTTGTACGATATCCACCGGAATACCCGCGGAAGACTGCATGGTGGCACCGCCGGCCGCTAGGGCGCCGAACAGCAAACCCGCCAGCACTGTCCCAAGCGGAGTGGATTTACCAAGCAACGCCACGGTTATGGCATCAAAGCCGTAGGAACCGGCGGTACCGCCGGTGAGGAAACGCTCCGTACCTAAAACCGGTGCGGTACCGGCCAGCCCAGCCAAAGCCCCCGAAATAACCAGGGTCAAGAAGATGACACGGGGCACGGAAATACCGGCAGTACGGGCAGCATCAGGGTTAGCACCAGCGGCGCGCAGCTCGAAACCAAAGGTAGAACGCTCCAGCAACCACCACACGAATACCGCTGCCAAGATCGCTATCACAATGGAAATATCCAACCGGTAAGCAGCGAAAGGCCGCAGGTAGTGCGCGGTTTCCTGAGTGTACAGGGATTTACCGGCGTTACCATCACCGATCATGAACTTAGTGGTCAACAGGTAGGAGAGCAATAGCGCCGCCACCGAGTTGAGCATGATGGTGACGATAACCTCATTGGCGCCCGCGCGAGCTTTAAGAATCCCTGGGATGGCACCCCACAGAGCCCCACCAACCATCGCGCAGAGCATAGCTACTAGCAGGTGCAAGCCATATGGCAGATGCAGGTGGATACCAGCAATTGCGCCGCAAAGGGAGCCGATAATGAACTGTCCTTGAACACCAATGTTGAATAGTCCAGCGCGGAATGCCACCGCGATTGCCAAACCGGCCAAAATCAGCGGAATGGAACGCGTGAGCGTCTCAAAGATCGGCTTAATGGCCCCGGCTGCAGTGGCAGAGCGGTAGTCGAAGATAGCTCCACGTACCAAGGAGGAGAAGAAACTTTGGAAAGTTGCTCCGGCCTCGGAAAGGAAATCAGAGGGACGTGCGAAGAAATAGGTAGCGGTGTTTTGGACTTCCTTATCGAAGGCCACCACAATGAGGGCACCAATGATTAGGGAGACGGTAATGGCGCCAAGGATCACCCCAGTGTTAATACCCAGCACCTGTTTGCGTATACGTTGAGCCCACGCCAGGTCCCGCTTTCCAGTAGGTTCTCCCTGTGGTTCCAAAGTTCCCGGGTTTTGTGCGGGCGGCGGAGTGGGGCTGGAATCGAGCGGGTTACTCATCTGCGCCTCCTTCAATAATGGTGGGCTGAGCAGCGGCCTGTTCCTGCGCTTCTACAAGCGGCACTCCTGCCATCATTAAGCCCAGGACATCACGCGGAGTGCCCGCCGGCACGATCCCCACGATGCGTCCGCGATACATTACCGCGATGCGGTCGGCGAGGGCATCGACCTCGTCCAACTCGGTGGAAATTACCAGCACGGCGGTGTCATTATCGCGCTCTTGCACGATGCGTTTGTACACGAATTCAATCGACCCCACGTCCAAACCACGAGTAGGTTGGGAAGCCACCAGCGCGGACAGGGGGCGGGAGAGTTCACGCGCCAAAATCGCCTTCTGTGCGTTACCACCAGAAAGGGTTGAGATCGGGTCGTGCACCGAAGTTACGCGCACGTCAAACTCATCACGCAGCTTCTCCGCATTAGCTTCCACTACCGCGGGTTTCATATTGATACCGGTAGCAAATGGTTTTTGATCATATTGATCCAAAATCATATTCTCTGCGATGGAGAAACTAGCCACCATGCCATCGGTGGAGCGATCCTCGGGAACGAACCCTAACCCGTGTTGTAGACGTTTCTTAATGTTGTCGCTCGCAACATCGCGACCCCCAATCTCTACGCTCCCAGCGTTGGGTGTACGCGACCCCAGGATAACTTCGGCCAACTCCGTCTGCCCGTTTCCTTGGACGCCGGCGACACAGACGATTTCCCCGCGTTTTACTTCCAGGTCAATATCCTTAAGCAGAGTCTGCCCGTCCTCGCCGAGGGCGGTAACCCTCTTTATAGACAAACCCACCTCACCCTCAGTGGGGGGATTCTTGTCTACCCCTAAGTTCACGGGACGCCCAACCATTAGGGAAGCAAGTTCCTTTTCGGTGGAAGTTGGAGCGGCTTCACCCACCACCTTACCGCGACGAATCACGGTGATACGGTCAGCAACTGCTCTCACCTCCCGAAGTTTGTGAGTGATGAAGACGATGGAAGTGCCAGAAGCTTTCAGCTGCAGCATGATTTCCATTAGTTCGTCAGTTTCCTGAGGGGTAAGCACCGCGGTGGGCTCGTCCAGGATCAGTACTTTGGCGTCACGAGAGAGAGCTTTAATGATCTCCACCCGCTGCTGTGCGCCGACCGGTAGGTCACCGATCGTCGCTTTCGGGTCGATATCAAACCCGAAACGTGCCGATAGTTTATTTACTAATTCCGCCGCTTCACGGTGTTTGATAACGCCCCCGAATCCGGTGGGTTCGTAACCTAGGGCGACCGAGTCAGCGACCGTAAATACGGGCACCAGCATGAAGTGCTGATGCACCATGCCGATTCCGGCGGCAACAGCGTCGCCGGGGCCGGAGAAGGTTACCGGCTTGTCGTCAATGAGTATTTCCCCATCGTCGGGGGTATAAAGGCCATAGAGGACGTTCATCAAGGTAGATTTACCCGCCCCGTTTTCGCCAAGCAATGCGTGGATCTCACCGGGTTCGATGGTGAGGTCAATGTGATCGTTAGCGACGAGCGGTCCAAATACCTTGGTGATTCCTCGAAGTTCGAGTTTCACTGCAGTGATTGCTTTCTGTAAGAGGCGTGGCTCCTGCGACAACACAAGGCCCGGCCGCTTTGGGCGATTACCGGGCCTTGTGCGTTTGAGGATATGACTACTTCGGCTGGTTGGGGCTTTCTACCTTGATCTTGCCGGCGATAATGTCTTCCTTGATCTGCTTCACGCCATCCTTGAGTTCCTGCGGAACCTTGGAATCGAAATCGTGGAAGTCGGCAATGGAGACGCCACCGTTCTTCAGATCACCGATGTACGCCTCGGAGGAGAAGTTTCCATCAACCACGGACTTAATGGTGTCAAAGACGGCAGCACCAATTTCCTTCACCACGGAGGTAAGAATGTACTTGCCACCGTCAGTAGTGTTGTAGCCATCGGCGTCAACCCACACCACTGATACTTTGCCGTCACCGGCTTCCTTGGCTGCCGCGAGGGCGCCCGCACCTACCGGCCCAGCCACGGGCATGATGATGTCTGCGCCTTGGCCAATGAGGGTTTCGGCGGTGGACTTGCCTTTGGCCACGTCGGAGAAGTCGCCGGTGGCTTGGCCATTTTGGCTGGCCTTATCCCAACCTACGAGCGAAACCGCGGTACCGTGATCCTCGTTGTATTTCTTCATGCCGTCTTCAAAGCCATCGGCGAAGATAGCGGTGGTCGGCAGCTTCATACCGAGGAAGGTGCCGAGCTTCCCGGTCTGAGTCATGCCGGCGGAAACGTAGCCAGCCAGGTAACCGGCTTCCGCGGTGTTGAACACCAGAGCCCGGGCGTTCTCGGGGTTTTCCTTGAAGGTGGAGTCAACCAGGGCGAATTTCACGTTGGGATTAGCCTTAGCAATCGCTTCGATCTGGTCGGCCATCTTGAAACCAACGCCGATAATGATGGAGCATCCCTCGGTGATCATGTTGTTCAAGTTCGGTTCAAAGTCCGCGTCCTGGTGGGACTCAGCGGTCTTGGTTTCAACGCCGAGTTCTTTGGCTGCGCGGTCCAAGCCTTCCTTACCGGATTGGTTGAAGGACTGGTCGTCAAAACCGCCCTCGTCAGAGACCATGCAGGCTTTTACGCTTGAGGCATCCCCGCCGGCTTTGGCAGTTGCATCCTGGGTAGATCCTCCCCCACTAGATTCGGGGGCTGCGCCACAGGCCGCCAGCGACAATGCTGCGGCAGCGGTGAGCGCCGCGATCTGGATCGTTTTCTTCACAGTTCCTCCTGGAGAAATGATGTCTGATCGTTAACGAGTCTCCCCCATGACCAAAGATTCTGACGAGGTCCGCTCGTTTGCCCATCCAGTGTAACTAATTAGATACCTTTTCACCTAAGTAAGAAACAGATCGTAATCGCCCAGTTACCAATTCGGTGGAGCACCCGCAGTCCCGCATCCGTCCTCGCTAACTTTTAAAGCAAGTGAGAGTAGCCCTGCTCACGCAGTTTTTGAGGGACTTGCCCGACCGCTTGAGAGGCCTGTCGATTGGTAACCAAAATGGCATCCGGTGTTTGCACCACCAGGAAGTCTTCCACTCCCACAATCACCACCGGTTTCGGTTCCCAGTTATCAGTGGGCGGGCTTGCCCACGCCGTCGCACTGGCGTTAACGGTGACGGGGATTTGCTGGTAAGCACTGGGGTAGTTCGCGAGGGCGGTGAAGTCCCCCACGTCGGCCCAACCGGCGGTGCGCGGCAGCGCTATCACCCGCACCGCTCCGCGCTGAGCCTCCGGTTCCGCCAGCGCGTAGTCAATTGCGATGGGAGTGAGTTTTTCCCAACGTTCACACCGCGCGCGCGGGTCCATATCACCCCACTCCTGGGCCAGCGCCGTCAGCGAGCTCGCTAGGTTCGGCTGATGTCGGGCAAGGGCGCCCAACAGGTAACCAGCGGTGGCCACGAAAATGCCGGCATTCCAGTAATAGCCCTGTTTCAGGAACTTCTCGGCCCGCTCCGGGGAGGGCTTTTCCACGAAGTTCGCCACCTCTTGCCACCCGCTCGTGGCTTCGGTGGACGAATACCCGCCAGTCTCGCCGGCCGCCGGCACGTCTGCGGCCGGGCTACTTCCGAGCGGATTCACCTCACCGTTCTCGCGACTGTGGCCGGCCGTTTCAACCGGTTGGATATATCCGTATCCGGTGGCAGCGTGGTCGGGCTCGACCCCTAAGGTCACCAGGTGTTCCCCATCTGCGGCGGCAGCCATAGCGCTGGAGATCGCTGCGTATAGTACGTCCGCGTCAGCGAAAGTATGGTCAGCGGCAAATGAGGCGACCATGGCAGCGGACCCGTAACGGCGGCAGATGCGGGCGGTGGCCAGTCCGATAGCAGGCATGGAGTTGCGCCCTGACGGTTCGCTGAGAATCTCTACTTTAGGACGCTGACGCTCACCGGCGAGGGCTGCCTCAACGTGGGCGGTAACTGCGGCGACGTGCTCAGCCCCGGTGACGATGGTGATGGAGCTGCACAGTGGAGCCAAGCGCGCCACCGTGAGGGTCAGCAGGCTCCGCGTGGGGTCAGTCAGCGGGAGCAAGAATTTCGGGTGGGAAGCGCGCGACAGCGGCCACAGGCGAGTACCGGCACCACCGGCGGGGATTATCGCGTGCAGGTCCATGTGCCAACCTTTCTACCTGCGGCAGGCGCCAATTGCGCTCCTGCTTACTCCAGCCTAGCGAAGCGGCCCGTCCCCGCGTTGGGAACGAGCCGCTTGCATCAGATTGTGAAAGAGGAACCTTACTCGGCGTCCTCGGCAGCTTCTTCCTCTTCCTCAGCCTCAGCCTCGCCAGCTTCTTCACCCTCGGCGGCTTCTTCACCTTCAACGGGTTCGGGGATCTCTTCGGGGATCACCACGGAAGCCAAGATGATCTCTTCCTCCAGGTCACAAGTGACATTCTTCGGCAGCGTCAGCTCTGCGATGGTGACGGTGGCGCCTTCTTCCAGGCCTTCCACGGAAAGCTCGAGGCTCTCGGGGATGGAGGTAGCGGGGGCCGATACCAACACGGTGAAGTATTCCTGGTTCACCACGGTGCCGGGAGCAGATTCGCCCACCAGGGTGAGGGGCACTTCCACGTCCACCTTTTCTCCGCGCTTCACTCCCAGTAGGTCCACGTGCAGGATGTCACGACGAACCGGGTGACGCTGAATATCCTTAACTAGGGCGAGCTGGTCGTCGCCATCAACCAACAGGGTGAGCAAAGCGTTGGGATTGCCCTTCACCGCGAGGAATACTTCATGCCCGGGCAGATCCAGGTGCATGGGTTCCGTGTCAGCGGAGTAGACAACGGCGGGAATGAGGCCGGCGCGACGCGCGCGACGGGCGGCGCCTTTACCGAACTCGGTGCGCTTAGTTCCCGCGATCTTAGTAATATCAGACATTTTTCCTCCAGGTCTTGGTTAGTTTGTGGCCACGTCGGACGCATGGAGGTAACCAAACGCCCAGTCGATAACGGCAGATTTCACCTGCCCTCGCCGAGGCAACGTCAAATATGATAACGCAAACTAGGCCGCGCCGTCGAACAGCGAGGTCACAGAACCATCGTCAAATACCTCACGTATGGCGCGGGCTAACAGTGGGGCAATGGACAACACGGTGAGTTTGTCGAATCGCTTGGCTGCGGTGATCGGCAAGGTATTAGTGACCACCACTTCCCGTGCGCCACATTCTTGCAGGCGCTGGGCCGCCGGATGCGACAACACCCCGTGGGTGGCCACCACGATCACATCGGTAGCGCCCGCTCCCTTAAGCACCTTCACCGCTTCCGCGATGGTACCGCCGGTGTCGATCAGGTCGTCAACGAGGACGCACTGGCGCCCGCTCACGTCGCCAACTACCCGGTTCGCTACCGCTACGTTTGGGCGCGTGGTATCGCGGGTCTTATGCACGAAAGCCAGCGGACAGCCGCCGAGTTTATTCGCCCATTTCTCCGCCACCCGGATACGCCCGGCGTCCGGGGAAACCACTGCTACGTTGGACAAGTCCACCCGGGTGCGCACATAGTCGACCAGCACCGGCATGGCCCACAGGTGGTCTACCGGGCCGTCGAAGAATCCCATCGTCTGAGAGGCATGTAAGTCCACTGACATTAGGCGATCCGCACCAGCGGTCTTGAACAGGTCCGCCATTAATTTGGCGGAAATCGGTTCGCGCCCCTGGTGTTTCTTGTCCTGGCGGGCGTAGGGGTAGAACGGTGCTACCACGGAGATGCGCTTGGCGGAGGCGCGTTTGAGAGCGTCGATCATGATTAGCTGTTCCATCACCCACTGGTTGATAGGTTCGGTGTGTGATTGGATGACGAATACGTCGCAGCCACGCACGGACTCGTTGAAGCGGACGTAGATTTCCCCGTTAGCGAAGTCGTACGCGGTGGTGGGCAACACCCCGGTTTCGAGTTCTTGTCCCACCGCCTCAGCGAGTTCGGGGTGGGCGCGACCGGATACAATGACCAGTCGCTTTTCTCCGGTGGTGATGATGCCTGACAACGTACTCTCCTCAGTTGTTTTCGGTAGCGGTGGTGGGTGAGTTAGTTGGCTTAGTCACGTCGCTCCCGGGGTCGGGTGCCGGGCCGGTTTCCGATCTGAGCTCCGTGAAGGGGTCAATTATGACGCCGGCTTCGATGGTGGTGTCGTACCCAAAGCAGTGAGGAACGATGGCTCCCTCCCCCACGGTGACGTTACGCAAGGTGGTGTGCGGGCCAATGATGGCGAAGGGATCGATTAACGTTTCGCCTTCCAACACGCAGCCGGATTCAATCGTCACATCGGGGGCGATCTGTACATCCACGTCTATGGAGGTGGTTGCGGGCACAGTGATGCTAACGCCGGCTTTCATGTGCCGCTCTAAGATCCGTCGGTTCATTTCCGCACGCAGCTGGGCCAACTGGGCGCGGTCGTTGCAGCCTTGGGCTTGCCATTGATCGGCCAGGACGAACGCCCCGCAGGTGCGTCCCGCCGCTACCGCGGCAGCTACCGTATCGGTCAGATAAACCTCACCTTGATCGTTATCGGTTCCCAAACCGGCCAGGGCGGTTTGCAAAAATTGCGCATCAAAAGCGTAGATGCCGGCGTTAATTTCTTTGATTTGGCGTTGTTCTGCGGTGGCGTCTCGGTGTTCCACAATGGCTTGCACCCCACTGCCTTCACGCACGATCCGCCCGTAGCCAGTGGGGTCGTCAACTACCGTGGTCACCACAGTCACGGCGTTGCCAGCTTCTTCGTGGGCAGCAGTGAGTTCAGCCAGGGTGGCTCCTTGCAGCAAGGGCACATCGGCGGAGGTGACGAGGACGGTACCGACGCACTCGACAGTGGTCTCCACCAGTTTTTCCAAGCCACATTGCACGGCGCGCCCGGTGCCGGGGATTTCGTCTTGGTCGGCGAGTATCACTTCGGGGGCGAAACTGTTAACCATGTCGGCCACCCGGTCGCGTTGGTGGCGAATCACGACCACGATGTGGTCCGGTTCGGTTTCTTCAGCGGCGACGATGGCGTGACCTAAAAGTGGCCTACCGCACATGCTGTGGAGAACTTTAGGGGTGGAGGATTTCATCCGGGTGCCTTGCCCAGCGGCAAGGACGATGACGGCGCTCGGGTGAGTCACAGTGAAACCTCTCAGCTTGAGCCGTGAATTTTGTTAACCAATGGGGTCGTACAGATTGCGCCAGTAAAACCTGCCGCACTCCTTACGATACCTCACGCCTTTAGTTCTTAACCGTGCATCGAATGAGTGGCTCCGCCCCCAGGATTCGAACCCAGATCTCAAGGCACCAAAGGCCCGCGTGCTACCGTTACACCAGGGCGGAAAGCAAGATTCATTTTGCCACACTTGGCAAGCAAATACCTATTCGAGGTTCCCACCCGGTTCGCTAACGCCTGATTTCAGTGATTTTTTCGGAGGCCACGGTGACGCAAAAACGCACACGTATGACGGGCATTCAGCGCCGCGAACAACTCATCGACGTGGGGCGCGCCCTGTTCGCCACCCGCGGTTTCGACACCACTTCGGTGGAAGAGATCGCCTCTCAAGCGGGGGTGACTAAGCCGGTGGTGTATGAGCATTTTGGCTCCAAAGAAGGCATCTACGCGGTGATCGTGGACCGCGAGGTGCAGCGGTTGGTGAACACTATCTCCCAGTCGCTGGTCTCTGCGGACCATCCGCGTGCCATCGTGGAGAACACCGCCCTCGCCCTTTTGGACTACATTGACCAGCACACCGACGGGTTCCGAGTGCTGGTGCGCGACGCCCCTTCTGAATCCAATAACTCGTATTCGTCCATCATTGGGGATGTGGCTTCGCGGGTGGAGCACCTGCTTGCGGAGCGCTTCACCTTGGCGCAGATCGATGAGAAGTGGGCGCCGCTGTACGCCCAGATGCTGGTGGGTTTGATCGCGCAAGTGGGCTTGTGGTGGGTCGAGGAGCGGGCCTTCACTAAGGAGGTCGTGGCCGCCCACGTGGTGAATCTCACATGGCTGGGGCTGCGGAATATGCAGCCAGAACCGCATTTGCGCGCCGGTCACTGACGGGTGCGCCCAGGAGCGGCGAGGACGGGGCGGGACTTGGTAGTAGGCGGATAGCCCTAGCGCAAGAGTCTCGATATCAACTATCTTAGATATGTGAAAGATTTCAACGCCGACCGGCGCCTGAGCGACTTTGAGGACGAAGTTGACCGCATCGTCGCGGCTTGGGACGCCCAGCGACCCGATCTCGATGCCACACCAATGTTGGTGTTTTCACGCATCACCCGACTGGCACGCCACCTCGACTTGGCCCGCCGCAACGCTTTCAGCGCCCACGACCTGGACCCATGGGCCTTCGACGTGCTCTCCGCGCTGCGCCGCGCCGGGAAACCCTACGCCCTCACTCCGGGAACTTTGATGGCCGAGCTGCTGGTGTCCTCAGGGACTATGACCAACCGCATTGACCGGTTAGAAGCCCAAGGACTGGTAACTCGCTCACCCTCCCCCAGTGACCGCCGCGCGGTCCTGGTTTCCCTCACCGACAGCGGCTTAGCGCGCGTCGATGCCGCAGTAGAGGCATTGTTAGAAGGGGAACGCGAGAGCCTTTCCGCCCTCAGCACAACCCAGCAACGCCAACTGGGGGACCTACTCCGCCCCCTACTAGTGCCTTTTGATGGAGCTGAAACGAAAGCGCAATGATGGAAACAGAACCTACTCAACCTTTCCAATCTCAATCAGGCGAATCACGATTCGAGGACGGTGGCTTCACCCCGCCCGCCCTCGAAATGCGCGGTCTAACAAAGGTATTTGGCAACACCATTGCCGTGGGAAACCTATCGCTATCCATTCCAGCCGGGTCCTTCTTCGGCATTGTGGGGCCAAACGGGGCGGGGAAAACTACTAGCTTACTTATGGCTACCGGGCTGCTCTCCCCCGACCAGGGAACTGCCTACGTGCAGGGGATAGATATCTGGAAGAACCCGGCCGAAGCCAAAGCCAAGTTGGGAGTTATGCCCGACGGTATGCGACTGTTCTCGCGCCTGTCTGGCCCGGCGTTGGTCACCTACATGGGGATGCTGCGGGGGCTAGACAAAGAAACCGCCACTAGCCGCGCCCACGCCCTGTTACACAATTTTGGGCTGGAGGAGGCGGGCACCAAACTGGTGGCCGACTACTCTCAAGGCATGACCAAGAAGGTGGCGCTGGCATGTTCACTGGTGCATCGCCCGCAGGTGCTGGTATTGGATGAACCCTTCGAAGCGGTAGATCCGGTGTCCGCCGCCGGGATTCGCGATATTCTCAACAGTTTCGTAGCCGGGGGCGGCACCGTTATTCTTTCATCTCACGTGATGGAGACCGTCCAAAAGCTGTGTTCCCATGTGGCCATCATCCACCACGGGCAGGTGCTGGCCGCTGGCACCACCTCGCAGGTAGCTGGGGAAATGAGTTTGGATGAGCGCTTCATCCAACTGGTGGGTGGGCCGACGCACGCGGAGGGGCTGGAATGGTTGCAACAATAGTTAGCATGAAAAACCGCATGATCTGGAACAGCCTCATGCGGGAAAAATGGAAACTGGTTGTCGCTATCCTACTCGCCTTGTACCTACTACCTTTCTTCATTTTTATTACCGCTACCGTAACGTTTGTCCTGGAAACTTCGCAGCTGCCCTTTTTCTACTATCTGTTCACACTACTATCCATATTTTTGCCACTTTCTTGGATGGTCATGCCGATGGTCGGATACGGCATGGATGATTCCCTCGACCCGCGTCGCTTTGCGCCCTTCATCACGCCTACGAAGCAGTTAGCTCGCGCACTGGCAGTCGCCACCGCGGTGGGCCCGGGGGGAATCATCACCTTCTTATTACTGATGTTGCCGGTCTTAGCTAGCCTTGGCCACGGGGACTTCCTGCGAGCGGCACTTTATTTAGTTACCGGGGCAGTTTCGCTCTACCTATTCGTATTGATGGGGCGTTGGAGCTACACGTCTTTAGGGTCTCGTATTAGCGCTTCCCAAGCAGGGAAAGATCGCACCGGCCTGATTTCTTCGGTGCTCTTCATACTGGTGGTAGGGCCGCTGGGAATCTGGATGCAGTTGCTGTTCAACACTGCCACCATGGAAAAGTTGGAGAGTATCTTTTCCGTGGCAAAATGGACGCCGCTAACCACCCCCACTGCACTCCCACTGCTACTATTCGAACGCGATTGGCTACCCGCCCTCGTGCAAATCATCTACACCATCGGCCTGATAGTGTTGTTCTCGAACCTGTGGTTGGGATCGATCGGCCCCGCCATGGTCGGATTCCCCAACCCGGTATCGCAGAAGGCACAAGCTGCCATCGCGCACGGCCAATGGGTAGTTGATCAAAGCAAAGACAGTGCTCAAAAGTCCGCGCAGGTCAGGGCTGCGCACCGCGACGTAGCGAAGGAACTTCCGCTAGTAGCACTGTGGAACAAGCTGGGCTTCACTACCGCCACCGCCGCCATAGCGGGACGCACGCTCCACGATTGGTTAAAAGACCCGCGCCTAAGCAGTTCCCTGGTGGGGGTCATTTTCCTGCCATTGTTCGCGCTGGCGATGAAGGCCCTCGCTCCCGACAACCAGAGCATGGGCTCATGGTTCATCATGATCGCTCCCATGCTGCTGGGTATGACGGTGGGAGTGCTGGTGTCCTATGACTCTACGGCGTTTTGGGGACACGTCAGCGCCGGCATAACTGGCTGGCAAGACCGCGGCGGGCGACTGCTTGGGTCAGCCCCCGTAGTGGCCGTGCTAGTGGTGGCGATAGCCGCAATCTCCACCTACGCGGATCCGAGCTACAACATGGCTCAACACGCCATGTTACTGACCGCCATGTTCTTAATCAGTGCGGGATTGACGACCTCATTCACGGGGCGGTTCACCATCGGCGTGCAGCCCCCGGGAGCGAACCCGTTGTCCACTAAGGGAGCGGGCAACCAGTTGGTGACGTTCCTGCTGATGCTCGTAGTGTGGGTACTTTCCGGCGCGCTAATGGCCCCGGTAGCCTTGCTGGGATGGTTTATTCCCGTCGCTATCACTAACGCCTGGATCACTGCGCTTGCTGGCCTGCTGTGGGGCGCTTTGATTTTCACTCTCTGCCTGGCGGTGGGAGCGAAGGTTTACGACCGTGGGAGCGTAAAGCTGCTTACCTACATTCGCTCCTGGCCGGGGCACTGACACGGCGGCGGGGGCGGCTTCTCGGGCACGCGCGAGGACTCCTTCACGGGCGCGCGGACTACTGCTCGAGCTGCTCGCTAATGTCCAGCCACTGCAGCTCCACTTCCTCCGCTTCGCCTTGCAGCACCTGCAGCTGGCTATTCAACTCCGCCAAGCCCTGGTAGTCCCCCGGGTCGTGCTCCCCCATTTGGGTTTGCAGCTGCTCGATCTGCGCCGCCAGCTTTTCCAGGCGCCGCTCTAACGCGTTCGCTTCTTTGCCGAGGGCGTGGCGCTGGGCCCCACTCAAAGCCGAAGCGTTAGAGTGTGGACCTGCCCCACTTTGCCGACCTGGCTCGCTTTTCTGGCCTCGGCTCGCGCCGACACTGGCCGCCCCGCTGCCAGCGTCGTTTTTATTCGCGAGGACGGCACCGTCCTCGTCATCAATAAGACGCAAGTACTCATCTACGCCGCCAGGCAGGTGACGCAGCCGCCCTCCAACCACCGCGTACTGTTGGTCGGTTACACGCTCCATCAGATACCGGTCGTGGGAGACCACCAGTAAGGTGCCCGGCCACGAGTCCAGCAGGTCCTCCACCGCGGTGAGCATCTGCGCGTCAACATCGTTAGTGGGCTCATCTAAAATCAACACATTGGGTTCACTCAGCAGCACCAAGAGCAGTTGCAGACGTCGCTTCTGTCCGCCTGAGAGCTCGCCCACGCGGGCCGACAGGTACTGGTTTTCGAAGCCCAAACGCTCCAACAGTTGCGCCGGGGTGAGCTCTTTGCCCTCCACCACGAAGGTGGATTTGGTGCGGGACAGGACCTCGCGCACCCGGTCGGTGGCAATGTCAGCCAGTTGTGAAAACTGCTGATCTAGCACCCCCACCCGCACTGTCTTACCGTGCTTCACGCGCCCGGAAGTGGGGGCCAAACGCCCACTAACCAGACTCAATAGGGTGGATTTGCCAGCTCCGTTGCGCCCCAAAATGCCGGTGCGCTCACCCGGGGCGATACGCCAAGTGACGTCTGCCAACACCTGGTTTTCCCCAAAGCGCACCCCCGCTTCCTCTAAATCCACCACATCCTTACCCAGGCGCGCCACCGCCAGGGCTTGCAGTTGCAGGGGGTTGCGCAGCTGCGGCACGTCGGCAATCAACTGGTTAGCGGCGTCAATGCGGAACTTCGGTTTACTGGTGCGCGCCGGCGCTCCCCGGCGCAGCCACGCCAGTTCTTTGCGCAGCAGGTTCTGGCGTTTAGCTTCAGTGGCGGCGGCAATGCGGTCACGCTCCACCCGCTGCAGCACGTAGGCGGCGTAACCACCTTCGAAGGGTTCAACTTCCCCGTCGTGGACTTCCCACATGCGGGTGCACACTTCGTCCAGGAACCAGCGGTCGTGAGTGACCACCAGCAGCGCCCCAGCGTTCTTGGCCCAGCGTGTCTTCAGGTGCTTAGCTAACCAGGCGATGCCGTCCATGTCCAGGTGGTTAGTGGGCTCATCCAGGGCGATAATGTCCCATTCTCCCACCAGTAGCCGTGCCAGGTCGGTGCGCCGGCGCTGCCCACCAGAGAGCGTCCCCACCGGGGCCTGCCAGTCCACGTCCGACAGCAGTCCGTCCACGATTTCCCGGATCCGCGGCTGGGCTGCCCACTGGTAGGTAGGTTGGTCCCCCACTACGGCTTGTTCCACCGTGTGGTCGGGGTTCAATGAATCGGTTTGTTCCAACACTCCTAGTCGTAGGTCGCGCCGGCGCGTCACCTGCCCGGCGTCGGGTTCCTGGCTGCCGGCAAGCAGGCGCAGCAGGGTGGATTTGCCGTCGCCGTTGCGCCCCACAATGCCGATGCGGTCGCCTTCCTCCACTCCCAGGGTGAGGTCGGAAAACACTACTTTAGTGGGGTATTCCAAGTGCAGTTTCTCTGCGCCCAGTAGATGTGCCATGTTCCCTTTTAACTCATTGTTGGTAGTTTTCAGCCCACTCCAGGCGTGCGGGCGCGCTCGGCGCGGTGGTTACCACGGTGGCCGCGACCGTGGGCCAGGTGCGCAGCTCGTGAGCTAGGCGGTGAGCGTGTTCCGCGTCGGTCGCCAGTACCGCAATAGTGGGTCCGGAGCCAGACAGGATGGCAGATTCCCCGCGCTGCTCTAGTTGCGTGAGGGTAGCTGCCAGGTCGGGGCGTTGCGCGGCAGTAGCCTGCAGGTCGTTTTCCAGTACTTGCGCCAGGTGCCCGGCTTGCAGGGCCTTAGTTTGGTTTTGGTCGAGGCCGGTGGGGAGGATTTCCCGTCCCCGCTGGGCTTGGTCGAAGGCGGCAAATACTGCCGCAGTGGAGAGTCCTTCGTGGGCCAGCGCCAATACCCAGTAGTGGGTGGGCACGCTGATGGTGGCGTCGATGTGGTCCCCGTACCCGGTGGCGACGCTGACTTCCCCCGCCAGGCAGGCCGGTACGTCAGCGCCCAGTTGGCGCGCCAAACGGTGGAGTTCGTCTTCGCTCAGTTCCGCGGCGAGGGCGGCGTTGGCGGCCACCAAGGCGGCGGCCGCGTCGGCGGACCCGCCCGCCATTCCCCCGGACATGGGGATGGTTTTCACCACTTCCACGCGGGCCGCCAGCTGCCCGTCTCGCAGCGCGCGGCAGCGCGCACTAGCACCGGCTTTCGCTACCGCCAGCACGGCTTTGACCGCCAAGTTTTGGGCGGGGTTTAGTTTCGCGAGGGCGGCCTCCACCTTGGCATCAGTGGCGGGGTCGATCTTGACTTTGGTGGTGATTTCTACCGGGCGGGCCTGGTCGGTATACGAAAGGGTGAGGCATACGGTTTCGCGGTTTTCGACCGTGTCGAATACCGAAAACAGTGGGTGGTAGCCGCGCTCATCGGGGCGGGCGACGTTGAGGATTAGGTTGATTTTGCCTGGCGCACTGGCGCAGGCTTTGGCCAGCACGCTCACGGCGCGATATCCCCCGCAGTCGGAGCGGCCTTTGCCGACTCCACGCCCGCGGCAGCCTCCGCGCCCGCCGCTGACGGCAGATCCCCCGATAGCTGCGTTGCGCCCCCACTGGTCAGTCCGCGTTCAACGGCGCACCGGGTGAGGTTAATGAAATCTTCCACCGTGAGGGTCTCCCCCCGCCGCTGCGGGGCGATGCCGGCTGCGGTCAAAAGTTCTTCCGCTGGGTCTGCCCCGCCGGCCCAGTTTTTCAAACAGGCCCGCAATGTCTTACGCCGCTGTGCGAACGCTAAATCCACCAGCTTGAAAACTTCTCTACGGGGCACGCCTTGAGCACCCACCGGCCCACCGTTTTCATGGCGGCGGATCCGCACCAGGGAGGAATCCACGTGCGGGGTGGGCCAAAATACGTTGCGCGATATTGACCCTGCCATGGTGGCATTGCCGTACCAGGCGACTTTCACCGATGGCACCCCGTATATGCGCCCACCCGGAGGCGCACACAACCGCTGTGCCACCTCGGTTTGCACCATCACCAGCAGCTCACTAATGGTGGGGAAGTTCTCTAACACGTTGAGCACCAAGGGCACCGCCACGTTGTAGGGCAAGTTCGCCACCAGCTTGGTGGGCGGCCCCCAAACAGAGGCCGGCTGGGATTCACCGGCCGGGCCTGCTGGGTCTGTCCCGTCGCGCGATTCAGCCCCGTCAGCCACGTAGGCCAAGTTGCCAGTGTCGCCACCGTCCTCGTGAATCGGACGCGCCCGCTCCAAATCTGCCACCGACCGCACCGAAATGGCGTCAGCGTGCAGCACCCGCAGGTCCACTCCCCCATGCCCGCGCACCGTGGCCGGCAAAGCGGTGGCCAGCAGCGGATCAATCTCCACCGCGGTCACGCGCGCTCTAGCTGCCAGCAGCCCCAGGGTGAGGGACCCCAACCCGGGCCCCACTTCCAGGACGTGTTCACCCGGTTCAATCCCCGCGGCGGCCACGATTTTGCGTACCGTGCCCCCGTCGTGAACGAAGTTCTGCCCCAGGGTTTTAGTCGGGGCGATATGCAAAGCAGTACAGATATTCCGTACGTCAGAGTGCGTCAGTAGTGACACCGTCATTGACTAGTACCATCCCACGGCGTTCGAATGTCCCCACGCCCCACACGGCGTGCCATAGCGGTTGGCAATGTAACCCAGTCCCCAAGTGATTTGGGTTGCCGGGTTGGTTTGCCAGTCGGCTCCCGCGCTCGCCATCTTCGACCCCGGCAGTGACTGCGGGATGCCGTAGGCGCCCGAGGACGGATTTTGCGCATACGGGTTCCAGTGCGATTCACGTTCCCACAGTTGCAGCAGGCACTGGAACTCGCCTTCCCCCCAGCCGCGCTGGGCGACCATGGCTTGGGCGATACCGCGCGGGTCGGCGCCAGAGTATTGGGAGGGAATCGGGTCGCCGTTGGCGTCCACCATGATTCCTTGGGCGCGGCGGCGGGCGGCCAGTTCCTCGGGGTCAGCGGTGCCCACGAGGACGACTTCGTCCACCGGTTTGGTCACCACTTCGCGTTTAGTTTCCACCTGAACTTGAACGTCGCCGCCCACCGTCTGCTGGTAGGTGTAGATCTTTTCGACCCCGTCTTTACCCTCGGTTTCGACCTTTTCTTTACCTTTTTCCAGGTCGTCCGTTTCTTTCTTCACGGTCTTGAACTTCACCGGGGATTCTTTCGTACTCTCCCCCCGGGTAACGCGGGTGACCACCACTTGGAGGCGACCGCCTTGGGACTCTAAAGTCACCCGGTCAATCGGGGAGGCGGTGACTTTCGCGGACTGCAGCACCTGGTCTATGTCGAAACGGTGGGTCAGTTCCACATTCGTTTCTTTCCCGTCGGCCACCACCGTCACCGGGGTGCCGCGGTCAGCGATCATCGCCAGGTCCGACCGCACGCTAGCGCGCGAAGCACTGATTACCGCTTCCCTCCCAGCCAGGTCTTGCAGTAGTTCAGCCTGGGTGTAGGCGGTGGTGTTGATTTGTTGTTCTTTTCCGCCAATAGTGACGGTAACCGGGCGGGCGCGTCGCAAGGTGATGGTGTCACCGTCTTTGACGCGAGTGCTCAAAGTCGGGGTGATTTCATCTGCGTTGCCCACTTGCACTCCGGCGCTGCGCAATACGCCCCCGACTGTGTTCTCGAAGGTGGTCACCGGCCGGGTTACCCCGTCCACGCTCAGGTGTACGTCGGCGTGGGAGGTGGCGACGTTGGTGGCGGCGATGCCGCACACCAGGGCGCTGGCGGCGGTGGCGGCAGCGAGGATGCGTCGCTTTTCGCGGCGTTGATTTTCGACCGGCTTGTGCACTGCTCCTCCTGCCTGCATTTGACGTTCCATTGTGGTCAGTTTGTCTATCTATCATAGCGATGTCGCCAGCTTCGATAAATCGAAGTTGGCGACATCACAGGTGCTTGTTAGCCCGTTGCGAGGACGGGTGGCGCGGTGGCGTTTGACCGCTACTTGGCGGCGCCTCCAACCATCACGCCAGCCTCGCGGGCGGGATCTTTACAGCAGACCCAAGCTGGCGGCGCAGGCGGGCCACTGACCCCAGCCGGCACGCTGCTGCAGGATCTGGGCGCGCATGGTTTGTTCTTCGGCGGAAGCATCCGAGGGCAGTCCGCTGCCGCCCACCGACTGCCAGGTCGGTAGGGAGAACTGGTATAGCCCGTAGTAGCCGTTACCGGTATTGGTTGCCGGGTTGCCACCGGACTCACACTGCGCGAGGGCGGCCCACACGCCGGCCGGTGCGCTACCGGTACCGCGCCCGGGGCCAGCGGCTACGGCCGCGGCGGGACGTTCCTTGGTACCGCGCTCAACAATCCGGTTGGTGGGTTTGGTTTCACTGCTGGACACCACCACGTTCACCAGGTCCTTGCCGTCACGCTGGGAACGGTAGTAGGTGGTGGTCTTCTCACCGGCCGCGCCTTCAGCGATTACCCGCTCTTCGCCCTCGTAAAGTTCATCAGTGGTGCGCTCTTCGGTGGTGAAGTCGATGGTCTGCTTTTCCGTGAAGTAGCCGCGCTTGACGCGGGTGACGGAGATGGCGGGGGTGGCGCCGTCGGCGCTGAGGTGGACTTCATCGATGGGAGAAACCTTGATGCCCGCAGCTTCTAGGGCCTGGGGCACGGTGGCGCCGGCCGGGACTTCCACGTTCACGGTTTTGCCGTCGGCAATCACCTGCATGGTGGTGGCGGTGGCGGTCAGGGCCGGCAGTTCGCCACGCACTGTGGAGCGCTGTGCAGCCATGAGTCCGTCGCGGCCCGATTCGCGCAGCAGCGCCAAGGCTTCAGACAGAGAGCCGGCGGTGGACCAGAAGTCCACCATCTGTCCATCCTGGTTCACCCGGTACAGTTGGGCGCGAGATACGGTGATGGTTTGCCCGTCAGTTAGGGAGCTTCCCAAGGGCGCAGAGACCACGTCGTGATCTTGCAGTTTGACGTTAGCTTTGGATAGGGCCTGGGAGACTTGTCCGCCCCATAGGGTGACGTTGTGGGTTTGACCGTCAGCGTTCACGGTCACTTCGGTGCGTGAGGTTGCGACCGACACACCCATGGCGGCGACCAGGACCGCGCAGGCACCGGCGGCGATGGCCCCAATGGTGCCAGCTTTCGCGGTGGTGGCCCACGGCGTGGTGATCTCGGCGCCGGTTTCAGGCGCAGCGTTTGGGTTCTCGATCAAGATGTGTCCTCGTGTTCAGATTCTTCGCCAAGTATTCAACATCTTCACCGTAACCAATCCGTTACCTGGTTGGCGAGTTTACTTAACGCATTTCACACCCGGCGAAACCCCCGCAAACCCCTGCCTGGGCGGGGATGCCACGCGGTAGCTAACCGGGTTTTCACCACTGGCCGTACACGCGGGTGGTGTTTTCCTCCAACTGGGTGATGGCGTCAGCTTCACTCACGTCCCACAGCTCGGCGATGGCGCGCACCGTGTGCGCCATGACGTAAGAGGCGTTGGGGTGGCCGCGCTCAGGCACCGGGGTGAGGTAGGGCGCGTCGGTTTCCACCAGCACCTGGGTACGCGGCATGGCCCGCAAAGCGGCGCGAATATCCTCGTTGGCGCTGAAGGTCACGGTCCCGGAAAAACTTGCGTACCACCCGTTGCGGGCGCAGTGCTCGGCCAGGTCAGGACCGCCGGAGAAGCAGTGGAAGACGATCGGGGTTTGGCTCTTATCTGCCCCCAGGTCGTAGAGCACGTCCAAGCAGTCGGCGTGGGCGTCTCGGTCGTGGATCTGCACCGGCAGGTCGCGCCCGCGCGCCAACTCCAGGTGCGCGGCGAAGGAGCGCTTTTGCGCGGCGATACCGTCCTCGGCGGTGCGGAAGCGATCCACCCCGGTCTCCCCCACCGCCACGATCAGCGGGTCATCCAGGCGCGCTTCCAGCTGTGCCAGAGCCGAATCCAAGTCGCAATGGTGGTCTTTGATGCGCGGTTGTAGCCCGTCGGGCGAGGGCGTGTCCACTCCCGCGTGCAGCGGTGCTTCGTTGGGATGCAGGGCGAGGGCGGCGCGCACGCGCACCGGTTGGTCCCGGTATTGGCGCGCGTTTTCTAACATCGGGTCAAAGTCGGGGATTTCGCAGCCGACGGTGATGAGGCGGTGGATTCCGACTTCTGCGGCGCGGCCTAGCTGTTCTTCGAGGGGGAGTTTAACGCCGCTGGCGCGCGGGATTTCCCATTCACCCACCGGTAAGTGGGTGTGGTTGTCGGTCACCGGCAGTGCCAGTCGGGTGGGGGTATCGGGCCAGCGTCGGGATTTTTTACTCACCACTTAACTGTATCGCGATGCGCGCGGACGGGCGGCGTGGGTCCGGCGGTTGGCGCGCGGACGGGCGGCGTAGGTCCGGCGGGTGGCGCGAGGACGGGTGGCGTAGGTCCGGCGGGTGGCGCGCGGAGGGGCGCCCTGGGGCCGAGGCGGGCGAAGCGGGGCCAGCAGACTGCGCCGCCCGGGCGACCTGATCCCCGGGCCCGGCGGCGATATGCTGCAGTTATGGAACTCTCCCCACTACCTCCCGGCGCGACACCGCCGACCACGTCCGCGACGCCGCACACCTCCCCCACGCCGCCACCCACCTCGCCCACGCCGCCACCCACTTCCCCAGCGCCCACACCTACTCCGACGCCCACGCCCACCCCGACACGCCGCCAGCTGGTTATGCGCGTGATCGTATTTACCGCCCTCGCCTATGGACTGGCCTGGGCCTGGTGGTGGGGCCTCATGGCGTGGTCGGATGCACATGCTATCTCCACCATCCAGCAGGCCCTGGTGCCCATCCTGATTGCGCTGGGGATGTTCGCCCCCACCCTGGCGATGGTGCTCACCCGCGTATTCACCCGGCAAGGCTGGTCGCAACTGTATTTCCTACCCCGGCCCGGTGGTTGGAAGACTTGGGCTTGGTTGGCTGCCTGGCTCGGCACCACCGGAATGGTGGCACTGGGAGCAGTATTGTATTTCCTGCTGGTTCCCAACTCGTTTTCCCTAAGCGCCCCGCTGTTCACGGGCGCAGACCCGGTTCACGGTTCCTCTATTTGGGACGACAGTGCGGCGGTCACTGCCGGCATCTTCGTCATGTCGATCTTCCTGGCTCCCATCTTGAACCTGCTGCCGGCGTTGGGGGAAGAATGGGGGTGGCGCGGCTACCTCAACCCGCAGCTGGATCAGATCCTGCCGCGACGCGCCGCGGTGCTCGCTACCGGCGTTATCTGGGGACTGTGGCACCTGCCGCTAACCCTGGCGGGACACAACTACGGGCTGGAAACCTGGGGTTTTCCCTACACAAATGTTCTGGCAATGGTGCTGTTTTGCGTCACCTTCGGGGTGTTCTTCTCTTACTTGGCTGAGCGCACCGGTTCGGCCCTGGCCCCCGCCATTGCCCACGCCACGCTAAATGGGATTGCCGGCGGCGCATTGTATTTCGCTGCCTCCCCCACGCCCTTCCTCGGGCCTGCACCAACCGGAGCGGTCGGTGCCTTACCGTTCATCGCGGTTGCCGCCATTTTGCTGTGGAGGGCTGGACAGGGAGAGAGAGAAAGCTAAAGTATCTAA
>JAEWEQ010000041.1 GCA_023389315.1 Actinomycetes bacterium
CTGTAAGTATTTGCGGGGCACGTCGGCGGGGAATTCCCCAGCCCGGTAGTTCTCCACCATGGTGTAGCCCACCACTTGCCCACCGATTTGTGCCACCAAAACCCGCTTTTGCGAGTCCTCAATCCACCCGCCGATGACTTCAGCGTTCAGCTGCGTGGCGATGTGGTTGGCAATGGCTTGCTCCGTTAGGTGGTCAGGGCAGGCGTCGGGGAAGGTGCGCCTGGCGAGTTCCACGAGGGCGGCCACGTCCTCGGCCTGGGCGGCGCGAATTTGTAGGCGCTGCCACTTATCGGTGTGGATCCACCCCAGTTGCGCGAGCTGTTCGCGGTCGGCGATGGACAGGCGCGCCACGTCGAGTGCGGCCACCAGGTCGGGGCGGCGGGTGGCGGTGCGTTGCAGGGACTGGGAGCGCCGCCACTGGGCGATGCGCCCGTGGTCCCCGCTGAGCAGTTCGGCCGGCACTTCCCGCCTGCGCCAGTTAGCGGGCCGAGTGAAGGCGGGGTATTCCAAGAGCTGGTCGGTGAAGGATTCTTCCACCAAGGATTCGGGGTTCGACATGAAGCCTTCCCGCAGGCGCGCCACCGCTTCGATCAGTGCCAGCGCCGCGACTTCCCCACCGTTTAGCACGTAGTCGCCGATGGAGAACTCCACCACTTCCACCTGCGGGTGGTCACGGTATTCTTCCACCACTCGGTAGTCGATACCTTCGTAGCGTCCGCAGGCGATGGCGATTTGGTCGGCGGTGGCTAAGTCTTCCACGCGCGCTTGAGTGAGGGGCTCGCCCGAGGGTGTGGGCACGGCCAGTACCCGGCGTTGGGGTGTGGTCAGCGCGTTGTCGGCGCCTACCCCGTCCACCGCTCCAGCTGTTGCCGCGTCGTAGCTTCCCGTTCCCGCCGTCTCGTAGGCTTGCGTGGCAGTGGTTTCAGGGCCCTCAGCCTTCGGGCCCGCCACTGCCGCGTCAACCATCCCCCCAGCCTCCGGCGCCCCCAGTCCCAGCACTTCGTCCAGGGCTTTACCCCACACGTCGGCGCGCATCACCATGCCCGCGCCCCCACCGTAGGGCGCGTCATCCACGGTGCGGTGCCGGTCCGTGGTCCAGTCCCGCAGGTCGTGGATCCCAAACTCCACTCCCCCGGCGGCAGCATCCTTCCCCTGGGCTTTCCCCATGAGGGACAGGTCCAGCACGGTGAAGAACTGGGGGAAGATGGTGACTATGTCGATGCGCATGGTTTAGGCGTCCTCGTCGAATAGTCCCCCGGGTGGGGTGACGGTAATTTTCCCACCGGCCACATCAACATCGGGCACGATTTGTGCCACAAACGGCACCAGCACCTGTCCGCTCGCGGTGTCCACCACCAGCAGGTCTTGGGCTGCCCCGGGCGCCAGGTCAGCGACGGTGCCATATTCGTGACCGTCCTCGCCCACCACTTTGAGGCCGCGCAGTTGGTGCGGATACCAGGCGTCGGCCTCGTCTTCGACTTCGTCGGCGTCAATCACGAGGGCGGTCCCGCGCAGTTCTTCCGCCCCGGTGCGGTCGGCAATGCCGTCGAATGTGACCATCAGGCGGCCTTTGTGGACGCGCACGGTGTCGATGGTGAGGGGCCCATTTTCGGCCGGTTCGGTGCGCAGCGTGGCGCCGGGTTGGAAACGCTGTTCGGGAGAATCGGTGCGCACATCAATCATCACGTCTCCGCGCAGTCCGTGGGCGGAGGTGATGATGCCGACTGTTAAATCCATGCTGGTTCTTCCTATGCGGTGGTAAAGCAAGAGGCGGTGTGATTGTCTCACACCGCCTCTGTGGTTTGCTTTCGGGGCTAGTTGCGGTCGGTGTCGACCACGTCGACGCGCACTGGCCCGCGAGTTGCGAGGGCTGACATCACGGTCCGCAGGGCACGGGCGGTGCGTCCGTTGCGCCCGATCACTCGTCCGAGGTCTTCGGGGTTAACACGCACTTCCAGTAGTTGGCCCCGGCGCATGGAACGTGAACGCACTTCCACGTCATCGGGGTTGTCAACGATCCCGCACACCAGGTGCTCGAGGGCGTCAGCTAGCATTTTCAGGCTTCCTCAGTTTCCTCAGCGGCGGGAGCTTCTTCTTCCGCCTTTTCGGTTTCAGCCTTGGCGGCTTCTTCCTTGGCCTTCTGCGCGGCGGCGTCAGCCTTACGCTTGATGGCTTCGTCGTCAGCTGCCTGGATGGCCTTGGCGGCGGCCTCGGCGTCGGTTTCAGCTACCTTCACGCGGGAGACAGGGTTCTTGACGCCCTTGTGGGCAGCCCAGTCACCGGTGAGTTTGAGGATGTTCAGGACCTGGTCGGAGGGCTGGGCGCCAACCGAGAGCCAGTACTGCGCACGCTCACCCTTGACCGCCATGTGGGAGGGGGTGCGGGTGGGGTCGTAGGTGCCGATTTCTTCAATCACGCGACCGTCGCGCTTCTTGCGCTGGTCGACTACCACGATACGGTAGAAAGGCTGGTGCTTCTTGCCCATGCGCTTTAGTCGAATACGAACTGCCACTTTAGTGGTCACTCCTTGATCAGATTGGTGTGGATTCGCGCTTCCGCTGCGGGGGTTGCGTTGGAAGGTGATTCCCGGACACGAAGATCAACGGAGAGAGGGCCCGTCATCTCCGGGTACAACATTTCATTGTGCCAGAAACTGCCGGTTTTACCCAAGTTCGCCAGCGCTTCTTTCCT
Organism: Actinomycetes bacterium; assembly: GCA_023389315.1. Taxonomy (GTDB): domain Bacteria; phylum Actinomycetota; class Actinomycetes; order Actinomycetales; family Actinomycetaceae; genus Gleimia. Next base: position 2,692 of record JAEWEQ010000041.1, read on the forward strand.
GCCCCAGCGGGTGTGATTGCTCACGTCGAGGACGTTCCCACCGTCCTCGTGATGGGCGTGAGACAATGACGGGGATAGTTTCTCGAGTTTCTTAAAAGGGTGCTTTCCATGCCTTGTGAGTCCGTTTCTTGCCCCGCTCCGCGTCTTGATTTCGTTTCCCCCCAGGCCCAGCGCTCTTTGGATGGCCAGGAACTGTCTCACGAGTTGGCTTTGATTTGTCGCGCCAGCGCGCTGGCCTGCAGTAATTACTTGCATCGCGCCCGCACGCGGGTGCGCGAAGCTGACTTGAAGGTGGACCACCATGACCCGGTGACGGAGTTTGACCGGGCGGTGGAGACCGCCCTCGCCACCATTTTGGGTCGCTTCGTTCCCGGCTCGCTGATGTTGGGTGAGGAACACGGGGTGCAACTGTTGGCCGGTTCGGACACGGCGGTGGCCGAAGGTATCACTTTCCCACCGGTGGATGCGCACGTTGATGCCCGTTCCTTGGCGTCGCGAGTGCGGTGGGTGGTGGACCCGATCGATGGCACCTCTAACTTCGCTGCCGGAGATGAGTATTTCGGTACTTCCGTGGCAGCTCAGTTGGATGGGACCACGGTGGCGGCCGCGATCCATATTCCGTGTTTTTCCCGCACCATGTGGGCCAATGCGACCCAGGGTTGGTTGGAAACTCCCGCTGGTTTCTTCCCCTTAGATTCCGCAGGTCCGACCATGGAGTCCGAAGCCACGCTCTACACTTACTTCCCCACCGCGCGGGATTTGCGCAAATACGGGCAGACAGCGTTTGCGTGTTTTTCCCAGATTGTCGACGCTATGCGTGCGGTGCGCCGCCCCGGTGCTTGTGCGTTGGATTTGGGACGTTTGGCGTGCGGGCATTCGGGCGCGGTTTTCGCCACCCAAGTTAAGCCCTGGGACGTGGCTGCCGGCGCGCACTTGGTACGGGTTTCCGGTGGGCGCGTGTGGCATAGTGTGCCGGGTGAGGACGAGCCTTTCCGCAGTGGCGGAGTCGGTGCCGGGGTGTTAGCGAGCGCGCGGGGCGTGGAGGTTCCGTCCTTGGAAGCGGTGTGGGACCAACTCGGCTTACAGCGCCTGTAAAGACGCAGCAAAGTGGCCACGGCGTACACCAGGGCCACTTTTAGTTGTCAGCGTCGGATGCTTAGCCCGGCCAGGTACTCATCCCACTTATCGGGGGTGGGAATATTACGCAGCGCGGGTACCAGACTGCCGAGCGACACCAGCGCCATTATGGCGATCAGGATCCCGGCGGTGAGGTTCAAGGAGTAGCGGTCCAGCCCGACGCCCACAAATAGGCCTACCAACGGGCCCACGGCGATACCCAGTACCTGCAGGAATGCGAAGACGCGGCCGAGCATGTCTTTGGGGATCAGCTTCATCATGAAGCCACCGAAAGCCGCGTTCCCTGAGGGCAGCAGCACTAACATGGGTGCCAGCGCCAACAGGCGTAGCCAGAAGTCCTGCGCCAGCAGCGCCAAGGTGGCGAATATGACCGGCAGGATGAAGGCCATCATGATGATGTGCCCGGTGCGCAGCTTTTGCGTCAAGTATCCCGCAAGAATTGACCCCAGGAGCACACCAACCGCCACTGCCCCGTTAAGGAAGGCTGCGGAAACCGGTGCGCGGCCACTATTTACGGCGCTGAGCACGAGGGCGAATATGACGCCGTTGAGCAGCGGGAAGAATAGTGCCGAGGTCAATACGGTAATCAACAGGATCGAGTTGCGCTTTATCACCAGTACGCCGCCGGCGGCTTCTACGAGCAAGTCCCACACTTTGGTCGCCGCCCGCCGCCACACGTTGGGTGCTTCGGTAGCGCCCGCTTGTGCTATTTGCGAGGACGTTCCCGCTGCCTTGGCAGGCTCCGCTCCCCCCTCACCGGGTGCCTCCTCGCCTGGCGCGCAGCGTGGCAGGAAATAAACATTCACCAGGGCAATCAGCCCCAGGACTGCTTCGGTTAGGAAGGTTGCCAACGCTCCGAACCCGGCTAAGAGGCCACCGAGTAGGGGTCCACCCAGTTCAATACTGGCGTCGCGTCCTTGGTTCACTGCCATGGCGCGGGGTAGTTCCTGGGAGGGAACGATATGGCGCAGCATTACGTTTGAGGTGTTCCCCAGCAGGCCACTGCGAGTGCCGGTGAGGATGGCGATCAGTAGTAGCAGCGTCCAAGTTACCGGGTTTAGCAGCAGCCACAGTGAGGCCGAACCGAAGATAATAACGCCTAGGGCACAGAAGATCAGGAACAGCTTGCGCCGATCGTAGCGGTCAATGATGACCCCACCCACCAGCGCTAAAATACCGACCATGAGGCTGGATACGGCAAATAATGTTCCCGCTTGGGTGTTGGATCCGCCGGCGAGCACGACCAATACCGGCAGCGCAAACTGTCGGATAGAGGTGCCAAGTTGGGAGGAAGTATCCGCCACCAGCCAGCGGTAATAGTTTTTGTTCACGTTGCGCTCCAGGGGGGCGGCAGCCCGCGCGTTTGCTTTACCCGCCAATAGTAGCAGCGCCGCAGCACCCTCTACCGTCAGCTTTGATTGTGAAATCCCAAGGCTTAGCACGCCCCACATACGGGGTTACGAAATAGTACTAAATATAGTACGGTTTTGCCATGACTTATCGGAGGGACCTTTGGGAACAAGCAGCATACCGACACGGTGTGTTCACCTTAGACGATGCCCGTGACGTTGGTGTGCCGGAAGTTGAGGTGCGCAAGTTAGCCAGCCGAGGCGTGTTAACCGGGTACGGTAATGGCGTCTACGTACACGCAGATGTACCGTCAACTAGAAAGACCGAATTTGCGTTAGCACAAGCACTCGTCGGCACTACGGCTTTCCTATGCGGACAGTCGGTCTTTACGTTTCACGGGGTAGGAGACTTCAATCCGAAGCAGATCGAAGTTGGCGTCACTCAGCGCGTACGACGCAAATTACCGCTGTGGATAAACCTACATTTGCGACGCGATGTTACCGAGGCCGATATTGTCGAAGTCGATGGAGTGCGCATGATGCACTCCGCGCGGGCACTGGCGGACATGAAAGACGTCATGGATGAGGAACGTTTTACTGCCTTAGGTCAGCAGGTCGATTTCCTTCAACAACAGGGTTGGTGACAAGGGCTCAGGCCAAATTCTTGAAAAATTCGGCTACATCACTGGTGGGGTTAATACTCCCAGCTGGCGCGGGGTGTGTGGATCAGGCGGGGGCGCTGCAAGACAGTGATGTCGGCGCGCGGGTCTTCACCGTACAGCACGAAGTCAGCAGGCGCACCGTGGTAGAGGCCCTCAGCTCCCAGGAAGGCCCGTGCTTTCCAGGTCGCGGCGTCCAGCACCTCGCGCGTCTCCATTCCTGCCATCACCCAGCGTTCCAACTCCAACGGCAAGCACCCGTGTCGCTGATAGCCACCCGAATCAGTGCCGGGCAGCAGGGTGACACCCGCGTCCAGGAAACTACCCCACACGTCCTCGTGAGAAGCGAAAAGGTCCGTCATGGTTTGGGCGTAAACCGGGTACTTACTGCCCGCCGCCTGCGCGAACTCGGGGAATAAACCGACTTGCAAAAGCGTGGGGGTGACGCTGATACCGCGCCGGGCCGCTTCCCGCACTTGGTCCGGCTCCATTCCAGTGCCATGTTCGATACTGTCCACCCCGGCTTCCAACAACCCGTCGATGGTGTCGCGCCCAAAAGTATGAACACTCACGCGCGCCCCGAGGTCGTGTGCCGCAGCCACTGCTTCCCGCAGCTGGGAAGCGGGCCACAGGGGACGCAGATCCGACTGGTTCCCGTCGGCGCGGTCAATCCAGTCCCCCACCAGCTTCACCCAACCCGACCCAGCCTGAGCCTGGGCGATAACGGTTTCCACCAGGTCAGCGGGCTGCGTTTCCACCGCCAGGTTACGGATATAACGCTTCGGTCGGGCAATATGCTGGCCCGCGCGCAGCACCGCAATGGGACCGTTTTGCGCCACCGCGCAGTTATCCACCGGCGAGCCACAGTCGCGTATCAGCGTCACCCCGGCCAGGAAGTTATCCCACGCTTGGCGTTCCATCCCGAGGGCGTCCACCGGGCCGTCCGCACTGTAGCCGATATGGCAGTGGGCATCCACCAGCCCAGGCAGTAGCCAACCGTGGTGGGACGCGGTAGCAGGGGCAGCGGAGTCTTCCTCTACCCGGAAAATGTGCCCAGCACTGATACGGAACAGGCCATCTTGCCAGCGGTGTTCACCGCCGGGCCGGTCCGCGAACAGTGCGCAGGCGCGGATCAGCATCAGCGCCCACCCAGCATCCGCTTAATGTCATCGGGCAGGTCATCCAGGGTCGGTTTGGGGCCATCTTGCGGCAGGCCGAAAGCGGCGCCGCGGCGCTGCTCGCGCGGCAACATGGCTTGCAGTTCCTGCTGGCGGCGCTTCGCCGGGTTACCAGAGACCTTGGACTTGGACTTTTTCTTAACTTTCTTCGGCTGGCGCGCCCCGGCACGCTTACCCGCTCCTGGCAGGTTTCCCATACCGGGGAAACCACCCATGCCGGGCATACCGCCGCCCGCCCCCATGCGTTTAGTCATCTCCCGCATGGCTTCGAAGTTCTTCACAAAAGTGTTGATCTGGGCCACACTCACCCCCGCGCCGCGGGCAATACGGGCCCGGCGGGAGCCGTTGAGGATCCGCACGTCGCGTCGCTCCGCCGGGGTCATGGAGTGAATGATCGCTTCGATGCGGTCAATCTGACTGTCATCGAGCATGTCCAGCTGGTCGCGGTACTGCCCGATACCTGGCATCATGCCCACCAGTTTCTTCAGCGACCCGAGCTTGCGGATCTGCTGCAACTGCCCTAGGAAATCCTCCAAGGTGAGTTCCCCAGACAGGGCTTTTTGGGCGGCGGCTTCGGCTTCTTGCTGGTCGATCTTCTTTTCGGCCTGCTCGATCAGGGTGAGGATGTCCCCCATGTCGAGGATCCGCCCGGCCATGCGGTCCGGGTGGAAACGTTCGAAGTCCTCCAGGCCTTCACCGGTGGAGGCGAATAGGATCGGCTGGCCGGTGACGCCGCGCACCGATAGGGCCGCACCGCCGCGCGCATCACCGTCGAGTTTGGAGAGCACCACGCCGGTGAATCCCACACCATCGCGGAACGCCACTGAGGTGTGGACCGCGTCTTGGCCAACCATGGCGTCCAGCACGAAGAGGATCTCGTGGGGGTTCACGGCGTCGCGAATGTCGCGCGCCTGCTGCATCATTTCTTCGTCCACACCCAGGCGACCAGCGGTGTCCACAATCACCAGGTCGTAGCCGTTCTCAATGGCGTGGTTCACGCCCGAGCGTGCCACCTGCACCGGGTCCCCCACCCCGTTGCCGGGTTCGGGCGCCCACACTTCCACGCCGGCGCGCTGCCCCACTACCTGCAGCTGCGTGACGGCGTTGGGGCGTTGCAGGTCGGAGGCGACCAGCAGCACGCGTTTGCCTTCTTCTCGCATCCAGTGCCCGAGTTTGCCCGCCAGGGTGGTTTTACCGGCACCTTGCAGACCGGCGAGCATAAACACCGTGGGTCCGCGCTGGGCGAAGTGCAGCTGCCGGGTTTCCCCGCCCAGGATTTCCACCAGTTCGTCGTGCACGATCCGCACGATTTGCTGGCCCGGGTTGAGTCCTTGGGTGACGAGGGCGCCGCGGGCCTTCTCCCGTACCTGCGCGGTGAACTCCCGTACCACCGGTAGCGCCACGTCCGCGTCCAGGAGGGCGCGGCGGATTTCGGCGGTAGTTTCGTTAATGTCCGATTCACTGATGATCCCTTTGCCGCGCAGTTTGCGGAAAGAGTCACTTAGGCGTGAGGACAGGTTGTTGAACACTTCGGTCTCCTCGCAAGGATGGTTTTTTAACTGCCCTCTACCTTACCGAATTCGCTCCCGCGCCACTTAGCTGGGCGGCTTTCGGTAAGCAAAACCACCCTTATCCACAGTCCGATTCGCGAGGACGGCGGGCAGCCAAGTCCGCCGCGTGCGGTTGGCCCCTCGCTGCCAGCTTGCTTCCATTCACGAGGACGGGGGCACCGTCCTCGCCGGTCGGTACCCCCGTAATGGTTGAGATTGTCCCTCAGGCCAGCAGTGCCTCCACGAAGGCTTGAGGGTCGAAGGGAGCCAGGTCGTCAGCGCCCTCCCCCAGGCCCACGAGTTTCACCGGGACCCCAAGTTCGCGCTGCACCGACACCACGATGCCGCCCTTGGCGGAACCATCGAGCTTGGTGAGCACCACACCGGTGATGTTCACCGCTTCGGCGAAGGCTTCGGCTTGGCGCATCCCGTTTTGCCCGGTGGTGGCATCCAACACCAGCAGGGTTTCGGCCACCGGGCCTTGTTTTTCAATCACGCGCTTGACTTTGCCCAGCTCGTCCATCAGGGCGGTTTTGTTCTGTAGGCGCCCAGCAGTATCTACCAACACCACGTCCACCCCAGCTTCCCGTCCTCGGGACACTGAGTCGAAGGCCACGGACGCGGGGTCGCGCCCCTCCACTTCGCTGCGCACGGTTTCCACGCCGACGCGCTCACCCCAGGTGGCGAGCTGTTCAGAAGCCGCGGCGCGGAAAGTGTCAGCCGCCCCCAGGATCACGGTTTTACCTTCCGCCACCAGCAGGCGGGCGAGTTTACCGACGGTGGTGGTTTTCCCAGTGCCGTTGACCCCCACCATCAGCACCACCGCGGGGTGCTCGGTGTCACCGGCGGGACGTTCCAAGTTCAGGGAGCGGTCCATGTCCGGGTCCACCAGTTTGAGTAGTTCCGCGGCCAGGAGTTCACGTACCTTCACCGGGTCACTGGTGTCGTGGACTTTCACGGCGGTGCGCAGGTTCCCCATGATTTCTTCGGTGGCGTCCAGTCCCAGGTCGGCCATCAGCAGGGTGTCTTCGATTTCCTCCCAGTCCATCTCCGACAGGTCCCCGCGCGAGAGGATGGACAGCAAAGTGGCACCCAGTTTGCCTGATCCGGCCAGGCGGGCGCGCAGGCGTTGCATGCGTCCGACACGTGATTCCGGTTCGTCGAGGGCGGGTGCGGCCGGCTTAGCAACAGTGACGTCCTCAGCCGGCTCGGGCAGGTCTGCTTCCGTGACGGTCGGTGGTGGTAGTTGCGCACCGCTTGGTTCGGTGGTGTCGGGGATGACTTGGTCCGGCACCGGTAGTTCGGTGCGGGTGGGGCCGGGCGGTAGCTCGCGCCCGCGTTTCCATTTGCCCACACCGATGCCGGCGAAAAGCAGCACCAGCAAGATGGCGCCAACTGTCACCATCCCGGCGGTGGTGGATAAGAATTGCATGATTTCGTTCATGTAACCATCATGGCGTATTCACCGGGCAGTGGCTAGCGCGGCCGAGGGGAGTTCAACCACAGATCCGCCACTTGGCGTCTTGGCGCAGTGGTCACGATTGCGCCCTGAATGAGGGGCCGGGAGACGCGGGTTATGCGCCCGGCAGTGCCAGATGCGCAAAGATTATTCGCCGCGCAGTTCCAGTGCGGAGCGCTCGTATCCGTGCGCATGCGGTCGTGCGGGTTACTCTCCGCGCAGCTGCAGTTTCGGACCGATCGTATCGGTGCACTTACAGGCGCGCGGGTTACTCGCCGCGCAGTTCCAGTTTCGGCAGTTCTTCCGCACGCAGGTAGGCGGAACCAGCCACGGCTTCGAGCGCGATTACCGAGTCAAGGTTGGTGGTCAGCGGTACCACGCGTTCACCTTCTTCGGTGGCGGGGTCGTGGTTCTTCAACTGGTTGGTGGTTTCAATAATGTGGCTCTGCCAGTCGGAGACGCTGCGGCGAGTGGTGAGCAGCCCTGCGAGCACGGCCACTGCCACCAGCAGGACCGCGAGCATGGTGAGAATGAAGAAAAAGACTGCTTGCACGCTCCCCACCTTGCCAGGATTTTCCGCAACCGCCCACTCGGACACGCGATTTTACCGGATTGTGACAGTTTGCTCAGGCGTTTGAATCACGAGGACGTTTCCTGGCCTGCCTCTTCAACCGCCCCGGGCACTTCCGCATCCACCCGGTCCGCTTGCGCCAACCGCGAGGACACCACCGAGGTCACACCCGAACGCATCGTCACCCCATACAGCGCGTCCGCGATCCGCATGGTGCGCTTTTGGTGCGTCACAATGATCAACTGCGAATCCTCCCGCAGCTGCTTGAAGATATCCAACAACCGAGTGAGGTTGACATCGTCCAGGGCGGCTTCGACCTCGTCCATCACGTAGAACGGGGAGGGGCGGGCTTTGAAGATCGCCACCAGCAACGCCACCGCCGCCAAGGATCGCTCCCCACCCGAAAGCAGCGACAGCCGGTTGATTTTCTTACCCGCCGGGCGCACTTCGATCTCCACCCCGGTGTTCAACATGTCTTCGGGGTCGGTCAATGATAGTTTCCCGGTGCCGCCGGGGAACAGGGTGGCGAAGACTTGTGCGAAAGCTGCTTGGGTGTCGTGGAAAGCGGAGGTGAACAATTCCTCCACCCGCGTGTCGACTTCCTCCATAATCTCCAACAGGTCGGCTTTGGACTGCGTCAGGTCACGCAGCTGGTCGTTTAGGAACTTATGGCGAGCACTGAGGGCTTCGTGTTCTTCCAACGCCAGCGGGTTGATGGCCCCCAACCGGTCTAGTTCCCGTTGGGCTTTGCGCAAGCGTTTTTCTTGTTCTTCCCGCACGTACGGGTAGGGTTCTTCGTCTTCCACCAGGTTGTGGGGCCCGAACTGGTCGATTAAGTCCGCTACTTCCATCCCCAGCGCTTCCACCGCTTCAGCCGCCGCATGGTCGTAGCGCAACCGCACTTCTTGCAGGGCGATTTCATCGCGGTGGGCGGCGTCGGATACTTCCAGCAGTTGTGCCCGCAGGTCATCGACGTCGCGGCGGCGGGCGGCCGCGATTTCGGACGCTTCGGTGCGTTCAGATTCGGCTGCCTCCAGCGCGCGGGCGGCTTCTTCCACGCTGGTTTCCGCTACTGCGAGGACGGGGCCGATCTGTTCGGCGACCGCGGCGGTGGCGCGGTGGCGGCGTTGACGAGCGGTTTCTTGTTGGCGCCAGGAGCGTTCTTCTTCGCGGGCCCGCCCCAGTTGTTGGCGCAGGCTGCGGGCTCGGTCTTTGGCGCGGGTGGAGCGTTCTTCCAAGGTGCGAAGTTGTAGCCGCTGGTTGGTTTCCGCGGCCCGCGCTTCGCGGGCTGTTTCTTCCGCGGCCTCCGCCTGGGTGCGGGCTTGTTCGGGGTCTGGCAGGGGCGGCAGTGCCTGGGTTTGTGCTTGCTTACTTTCGGCTTCTGCCAACGCTTCGCGGGCGCGCTCCACGCCGCTGGCGATGCGGTCGCGGGCCTGGCACAGTCGTTCGTACTCCCCTTGTGCTGACCGCGCGGCGGAGGAGGCGCGGGCGTGTCGTTCGATTTCTTTGGCGCGCGCCGCGTCAGCTTGCCGCATGAGGGTGAGTGCTTCGTTGGCGGCTTTCACGGCCGCTTCATATTCCCCGCGGGTGTCTTTCAACTTGGCCCGCACGGTCTCCAGGGCAGATTTAGCGTTCGCGGTTTCAGCTTCGGCCCGCTCGTATTCGGCGTATTGGCGCAGCACGGAGGAGCTTTCCTCCCCCGCGGTTTGCACGCTGTAGGGGGTGAGGATGTCTCCGGTGAGGGTGGCCACGCGCGTCACTGCGGGGACTTTGAGCGCCTGGCAGGCGGTGTCGAAGTCGGGGGCGATGACTGCACCCGACAGCAGGGCTTCCACGGTGGCGCGGGCTTTGGGGTCGGCGGTGACAATTTCTTCCGCCCGGGCGCAGCGCGGTGGCAGTTTCGCAGCGTCCACTTCCGCCCCGGCGCTGCCTCGTCCGGCGCCCGCCGCCTCAGCTAGCGCCATGCGCCGGGCGTGGCCGTCGTTGAACTTGGCGGCGGTTTCGATCCCCGCCACCAGGGCGGAGTCGGTGAGGGGCTCCAGCAGCGCGGCAACCGCGTTTTCGTAACCGCTAGTAATGGACACCAGGGCAGCCAGGACGCCCCACACGTCCTCGTCACCACTATCAAGCAGCTGCGCGGTAGTGTCTGGCGGAGTGAGGGCCTGCCCCAGGGTTTCCAGTCGCGCCTGCCAGGTGGCAACCTGGGAATACGCCTGGGTTTCTTCACGCACCAACTTATCCACGGCTTCGCGCAAACTATCGCGCGTGGCATTCGCCGCGGCCAGGGCTTGCGCGCCACTGTCGTCCTCGTCTGGGCGCTCCCCCAGCGCTGCCAACTGGGCTTGCGCGGCTTGGGCGCGCTCCTCAGCCTGCTTCACGGCTTCTTCCATGCGCCCCACTTCCGCGGTGGCGGCGTTGAGGCGGTCGCGGGCGGATTGCACATCACCCACCAGGCGGGCAATCTGTTCGCGCCGGCGCGCATGGTCGGCTTCTAGTTCGCGCACCTGCTGCATGTGTTTGCGGGCGGCATCTTCAGCGGCTTCGCGGTCTTTGACGCAGGCTTGCAGTTGGCTTTGCGCCGCTTCTACGTCTTGCAGCAGTTGGGCGTCTTCAGCGTTGGCGTTTTCGGCCCGCTGATTCAGGTCAGCGATGTTCGAGTTCGGGGCTGGCAGCGGACGCGACAGGCTCATGGCGCGGTCCGCTGCCAGGGAGTTCAGGGTGGAGAGGGCCGCGCGCACCGCGGTGAATTCTTGCCACAGGCGGGTTAGTTCTTGGGTGCGCGGAGTTCCGCGGCGCGCCGTTTCTTCAGCCGCTTCGAGGGCGGTCTTAGCGGTTTCCAGCTGGGCGTTTAGTTGGTTGCGCCGCTGGGTGAGTTCGGCTCCGGAGGCTTCCCCGGCCCGCAGGCGTTCGTCCAAGTTTTGTAGTTCGTCAGCCAGCAGGCGGGCGCGGGCGTCGCGCACGGTGGCTTGGATGATGCCGGCCCGGCGCGCGGTTTGAGCTTGTTTAGCTAGGGGCCGCAGTTGCCGTTCGATCTCTCCCACCAGGTCGCGCACCCGCACCAGGTTCGCTTCCATGGAGTCGAGTTTGCGTAGGGCGCGTTCTTTGCGGCGCCGGTGTTTGAGCACTCCGGCGGCTTCTTCGATGAAGCCGCGCCGTTCCATCGGCCCGGAGGCCAGTACCGCGTCAAGCTGTCCCTGTCCGACGATGACGTGCATTTGTCGACCCATGCCGGTGTCGGACAGTAGTTCTTGGATGTCCAGCAGGCGGCAGGGGGTGCCGTTGATGGAGTATTCGGAGCCGCCCCCGCGGAAGAGGGTGCGTGAGATGGTGACTTCGGTGTAGTCGATCGGCAGCGCCCCGTCGGCATTGTCGATGGTGAGTGACACTTGGGCGCGCCCCAGCGGAGCGCGCCCAGCGGTGCCAGCGAAAATCACGTCCGACATTTGCCCGCCGCGCAGGTTCTTCGCACCTTGTTCCCCCATCACCCAGGCGAGGGCGTCCACCACGTTGGACTTACCTGAGCCGTTGGGCCCGACCACGCAGGTGATCCCGGGTTCCAGGTTCAGCGTGGTGGTGGAGGCAAAGGATTTGAAGCCTCTCAGGGTGAGGGTTTTAAGGTGCATTGATGGGGGCGGGCAGTTGTCGGAGGGGTGTTACTTGGCGGGTTTTTCTTCGTAGGTCAGCTCGGGAAACCACAGGCCGATTTCCCGGGCGGCCGACAGCGGGGAGTCGGAACCGTGGACAATGTTTTCCACATTCCCGGTGCCCCAGTCGCGTCCCAGGTCACCGCGGATGGTGCCGGGAGCCGCCAAGGTGGGGTTGGTGTTGCCCATCAGGGAGCGGATGCCTTCGATCACGCGGTCGCCTTCCACCACGATGGCCACCACCGGGCCGGAGGACATGTATGCGACCAGGTCCTGGAAGAAGTGCTTGTCTTGGTGTTCTACGTAGTGTTCGCGCAGCAGTTCTTCGTTGGCTTTCTTAATCTTCAGGCCTTTGAGGACGTAGCCTTTGGCTTCGATGCGTCGCAGCACTTCACCGGTGAGGCCGCGAGCGAACCCGTCGGGCTTTACCAGGACGAGGGAGTGTTCTTTGTCGGCATCGAGCAGGTCGGGAGTAGGCATAGGTTTTCCTTTCGTGACGTCTTTGTGCAGGTCCTTTGGCTGCTGGCCTGGGCCTGCAGCTACCGCACCTAATTATATCTTGATATGGAGATACCCGCTAGGAAGCGCAGAACCCTCCGGTGATTTTTGCCGAGATTTCCTCCAGTACCTGCGCTGCGTTGGGGCCGCGCACCTGCACTTCCACGCTGTCGCCGTGGCGGATCCCAGCGGCCATGAGGGTCAGCACGGAGTTGGCTTCCACGCCGTTGACGGTCACTTCCGTGCCGGAGGCGTTCACCATTTGCGCCAGCAGCGCGGCGGGGCGGGCGTGTAGTCCTTCCGGTTCCCCCACTTCCAGGTGGGCGCTGGCGAAGTCGTCTGCGTCGCCACCGGGTGCAGGAGTCTTAGCTGACTGACTGGCGGCCCACATGCGACAAGCTTCCAGCGCGGCGTCGTACACCCCGCGCCCGTCCTTGCCTTGCTGGGCGGCGACCGCTGCCGACACCGCGCCTTCCACTAGCGGGGCGTTAGCGAAGTACACCGGTTCGTCTTCGTAGAACTCCATCACTGACTCCACCGTCATGGTGGCTGACCCCAGGTCGGTTAGGATCACCACTTCCAGGTCGCCGCCGCGAGCCTGAGCGACCGCGGTTTCGATCCGCTCGTAGCTGGTGCCGATACCCCCGTCCTCGCGCCCGGCGGCGGGGAAAAAACGCACGTCGGCAGCCATTTGGGAGGCCAGTTCCACCACGCCGCGGGCCAGGGTTTCACTGTGGGAGACGATCACCAGCGCGGTTTTCACGCCACTACCCACGAGCTGCCTCCACTGCTTGCTCCAGGATCAGCGCGGAGGACACGGCTCCCGGGTCCAGGTGTCCGATGGAGCGCTCCCCCAGGTAGGAGGCCCGCCCCTTGGTGGCTTTCATCGGTTTGGTGGCTTCCGCCCCGGCGCGCGCAGCTTTCGCGGCGGCTTCCAAGGTGGCGACCCCGTCCTCGTCCGGACCGGCGATCTCTCGCGCCGCGTCAACGGCCGGGTACCAGGCATCGACCATGGTTTTTTCACCTTTAACCGCTTTGCCGCGCGCCTGGATCCCCCCGAGCGCAGCGGTGAGCATGGTCAGCACCCCGGCGGCGTCGATGCGTTCCTTGTCGGCTTCTTTGGCGGCCCGTAAGAAAGCGGTGCCATACAGCGGGCCAGCGGCTCCCCCGACGGTGTACATCAGGGTTTTCGCCACCAGTTTCATCACGTCAGCGATGGTTTCGCATTCGGTTTCGTCCAGAGCTTTGACCACGGCGGTGAAGCCGCGGTCGAGGTTTTCCCCGTGGTCACCATCGCCGATCTGGCGGTCCAGTTCAATCAGTTCCACCCGGTGTTCGGCGACCGCTTCTTGGGTGCGCCGCATCCAGTCGATGGCCCACTTGGTATCTAAAGTCATGGTGTTTTACATTCCTTTCCGCAACGCCGCGGTGTGTACGGGGGCGTCGAATAGTTCAACCATGTCATCTGCCACCCGCAGTAAGGTAATCGAACAGCCCGGCATTTCCAAACTGGTGACGTAGTTACCCACCATGGTGCGCACCGCTTTGAGGCCGTCAGCTTCCAGCAGTTGATGGAGTTTGCGGTTCACCACGTACAGTTCCGACAGCGGGGTGCCTCCCATGCCATTTACGAGGACGATCACTTCGTCTGCGGACTTAAACGGCAGGTCGTCGCGGACCTTGGTGTACATTTCTTCCACCAGGGCGTCAGCGGGTTTCATTTCGGTGCGCCGGTATCCGGGTTCCCCGTGGATGCCGATACCCATTTCCACTTCCGTCTCCCCCAGGTCGAAGGAGGGGGTGCCGGCGTGCGGCACAGTGCAGGGCCCCAGTGCCAAGCCCATGGAGCGCATGTTGTCGTTCACCGCTTGGGCGATCTTGGTGACGGCCGCCAAGTCATCGCCGCGTTCGGCGGCGGCCCCGGCGATCTTTTCCACCAGCACGGTGCCCGCCACGCCGCGGCGCCCCGCGGTGTAGAGGGAGTCTTCCACCGCGACGTCGTCGTTGGTGATGACGGTGGTGACTTCAATGTCGTCCATTTGCGCCAATTCCGCGGCGGTTTCGAAGTTCAGCACGTCCCCGGTGTAGTTCTTCACGATGTGCAGCACCCCGGCGCCGTGGTTGGCGCGGCGGGTGGCTTCGGCGATGGGTTCGGGGGTGGGTGAGGTGAACATTGCTCCCGGTACGGCAGCGTCCAGCATGCCATAGCCGACGTAGCCGCCGTGGAGGGGTTCGTGTCCGGAGCCGCCGCCGGAGATGATGCCGACCTTGCCGTCTTCCTTGGGGGTGGCTCGCACCACCAGGGCGGGGTCTAGGCTGATGTCGATAATGTCGCTGTGGGCGGCTTTGAATCCTTCGAGGGATTCGGCCACTACATCATGGACGTCATTGACCAGTTTCTTCACGGTGTTTCCTCCAGTTCACTTCAGTTACGCCCACCAGCTTCGGTGTAAGCGCACTCACACCTTAGTTTGTCACGTTGGGACCGCTAAGGCCACCGGCTCGAGCGATTCACCACCCGAGCCGGTTCCCAACTCATTTAGACCACCTCACCGGTGCGGGAGCGGCGTCACCGGCTCCCGGCGCTTCTCACTGGCCTTTTATGAGGGCGCGTGCCGCTCCGGCCAGCACCACCGAGCCGAACACCACTACCCCACTGGAGGTGGCGGGGTCTGCGGCGATTTCGCTGCGCTCCACCGCCCGGTCGATGGCGTCCAGCAGGGAGGCTTCCGCCCACACCCGGTCCGTCCCGAACACGTCGGTGGCTATCTCAGTCAGCTGCGCCAGGCTCATGGCCCGCGGGGAGTCCATCTGGGTGAGCACAATCTCATCCAGTAGTGGTTCCATTTCCGCCAGCACCGCCTCCACGTTCTTATCCGCCATGGCGGAGTAAACCCCCACCACGGTGGTGTAATCGAAGGCTTCTTCCACCGCTTGCACGAGGGCGTTCGCGCCGTGCGGGTTGTGGGCGGCGTCCACAATAATGGACGGGGACGAACGCACCACTTCGAGGCGTCCCGGGGAAGTGGCAGCGGCGAACCCGTCCTCGACAATCTGGGCTTCCAGGGCCCGCCCCGCGTTAAAGGCTTCCACCGCGGCCAACGCCAGCGCCGCGTTGGATGCCTGGTGGGCGCCCAGCAGGGGCAGGGGGATATCTTCGTAGGTGGCTGCCGGGGTGCGCACGGTGATGACTTGCCCGCCGACCCCCACTTGGCGTGACACCAGGTCAATGTCTTGGCCCAGGAACCGGCAGGTGGCTCCCGCTTCGGCGCAGGCTTGGCGGACGATTTCTTCCACCGCGGGCTCTTGCGGGGCGCTGATAACGGTGGCGCCGGGTTTAATGATGCCCACTTTTTCGCGGGCGATTTCCTCCACCGAGGCTCCCAACCACTTTTCGTGGTCTTTCGCTATCGGGGTGAGGACCGCAACTTCGGCGTCCAGCACGTTCGTGGCGTCCCATTTGCCACCCATCCCCACTTCCACCACGGCCACATCCACCGGGGCGTCAGCGAACGCCGCGTACGCCATGGTGGCTAGTACTTCGAAGAAGGACATTTGCGGGCCGCCGCGGTGGGCGGAGTGCGCATCCACCATTTCCAGGTAGGGGGCGACGTCGGCGTAGGCTTCCAGGAACTGGGTTTCGCTGACCGGCTCGCCCGCCAGGCAGATGCGTTCGCGGATGGAGTTCAGGTGGGGGCTGGTGAAGCGTCCCACGCGCCGCCCGCTGGCTTGCAGCAGGGAGTCAATCATGCGGCTGGTGGAGGTCTTCCCGTTGGTGCCGGTGATGTGAATGGCACGGTAGGTAGTTTGCGGATCCCCCAGGATATGCATGGCCAGTTGCAGGCGCTCCAGGGAGGGCTGCACCTGGTGTTCGGGGGCGCGCGCAATGATGGCGCGTTCCAGTTGACGCATGGCGGCGCTGGTTTCGCTTTGCGAGGGCGGGGCGGACGCGCCGTCCTGCCCGGCTAGCGCAGCGTCCTCGTCATCTTCGGGAAGCATTTGCAACTTCCCGAACACTTCCCGCATACCGCCACTGACGTCGCGGTTCATCACCTGCGCCACCACTTCTTCACCGGTGGCGGGGCGTTCGCTGTCCTCCCCTGCCGCTGCAGCGTCGAGTTCAGCCAGGAACTGCGCCAGTTCCTCCCCTTCTTCCCCGGGCGCGGGAGTAGTGGGCGCGTTCATCACAGTTTCTCCACTTCAATCTGCACGCTGTCACCGTCATAACCGCTGAACTGGGTTTCCAGGGCAAGCGTTTCCGCCGCGATCATCTGCTCGAACGCTGCGGCGGTGGCCAGGCGATCTTGCGGCAGTTGCAGGCGCAGGCGGATACGGTCCGCGATGTGCAGCCTCGCGGCCTTGCGCGCATCCTGGATGGAGCGCACCAGGTCACGGGCGTACCCTTCGGCCTCCAACTGCTCATCCAAGGTGGTGTCCAAAACGATGAACGACCCACTGGACAGCACCGACGCCACCTGCCCGTCCTCGGCACTGACCGCGGTGGTGAGGGTGAATTGCTCGGGGGTGAGTACAACCGCTTCCCCATCGACTTCCACGCCGGGGAAGGCCACGCCCTCGCCGCGTTTTTCCCACTGCCCACTCTTGGCGGCGGCAAACAGGCGGGAGGTTTGGCGGCGCACCGCCGGGTCGAAAGCACGCGGATTCAAGGTGATCTCTTCGCTCACTTCCAGCCCGGATTCGGAGGGAACCAGCAGCTGGACCTCCTTGATGTTGACTTCCGAGCCGATCAGGTCACGGTAATCCCCCATCTGCGGGGCTAATTCGGAAACCACGGTGAGGCGGCGCAGTGGCTGACGCACGCGGATCTTCTCCGCTTTGCGCAGCGCGTGCGCCCCAGAAACTACCCGGCGCACTTCGTCCATCACGTCGATCAGTTCGGGGTCAGCCCAGCTTTGCACGGCTTGCGGGTAGTCGGTCAGATGTACCGACTCCCCACCGGTGAGGCCGCGCCAGATTTCTTCACTGAGCATCGGCAGCAGGGGGGCCGCCACCCGGGTGAGGGTTTCCAGGGCGGTGTAGAGGGTGTCGAATGCGCGCACGTCTTCGTCCCAGAACCGCTGGCGGGAGGTCCGCACGTACCAGTTGGTAAGCAGGTCCAGATATTCGCGCACCAGTTGGCAGGCGGTGGGAATGTCGAACTCGTCATTAGCGGCGGCGGTGGCTTCCACCAGGTCGTGGGTGCGGGCCAGCAGGTAGCGATCCATCACCGGCAGGTCTGCCACCGGGGTGTCCGTACCAATGGGCTTGGCCAGGTAGCCCGCGCCCTTATTGCAGGTGCCGGCGTAGAGGCCAAAGAAGTAGTAGGCGTTCCACAGTGGCAAGAGCACTTGGCGTACGGTGTCGCGGATACCGTCCTCGGTGACAATCAGGTTGCCACCGCGCACCACCGGGGAGGACAGCAGGAACCAACGCATGGCGTCAGCCCCGTAGGAGTCGTAAACGCCGGACACGTCCGGGTAGTTACGCAACGATTTACTCATCTTGCGCCCGTCGTTACCCAAGATGATGCCGTGGGAGACACAGTTGCGGAAGGCGGGGCGGTCGAACAGGGCGGTGGCCATGACGTGCAGGGTGTAGAACCAGCCGCGGGTTTGCCCGATGTATTCCACAATGAAGTCACCCGGGTAGTGGTGTTCGAACCAGTCTTGGTTTTCGAACGGGTAGTGCACCTGCGCGAAGGGCATGGAACCGGAGTCGAACCAGCAGTCGAGGACGTCGGGGATGCGACGCATCATGGATTTGCCGGTGGGGTCATCGGGGTTGGGGCGCACCAGGGTGTCAATGAAGGGGCGGTGCAGGTCTTTAACTTCCACCCCGAAGTCAGCTTCTAGTTCCGCCAGTGACCCGTAGACGTCTAGGCGCGGGTATTCGGGGTTGTCGGATTTCCACACCGGGATGGGTGAACCCCAGAAGCGGTTGCGAGAGATGGACCAGTCGCGGGCCCCTTCCAGCCACTTGCCGAACTGGCCGTGTTTGATGTGGCCGGGTACCCAGGTGATTTCTTCGTTCAGCTCCACCATGCGGTCGCGGATCTTAGTTACTTCCACGAACCAGGAGGACACCGCCTTGTAGATCAGGGGTTTGCGGCAGCGCCAGCAGTGCGGGTAGGAGTGCACGTAGGAGGCTTGCCGTACCAGCACGGCCCGCTGGTCGGCGGGGCGACGCTGCATGGGGCCGGAGCCGTCGCGCAGGTCAGTGATGATTGGTTTGTTTGCTTCGAACACCTGCATCCCGGCATAGTCGGGCACTTCCGCGGTGAAGCGGCCACCTTCGTCTACCGGTACCACGGGTTTGATGCCCGCAGCCTGGCAGGCGTACATGTCGTCTTCACCGAAGGCGGGCGCCATGTGCACCAGGCCGGTACCGTCCTCGGTGGTGACGAAGTCGGCTGCCAGGATGCGCCAGGCGTTGGGGCCGGGGACTTCGGGGTCGCGGTCGAGGAAGAAGTCGAAGATGGGGGCGTAGGCCCGCCCCACCAGTTCGCTGCCGGGGTAAGTTGCTTCGATGGTGGGTTCTTCACCCAGTTCGCGGGCGTAGGCTCCCAGCAGGGCTTTCGCGATGATCACGCGCTCCCCCGCCAGGTCGCCCTCGCTGGGCACCACGGTGACGTATTCGATGTCGGAGCCCACGGCGACCGCCAGGTTGGAGGGCAGGGTCCAGGGGGTGGTGGTCCAGATCAGGGCCAGTTCCCCGGTCTCTAGGCGCAGGCCCACGGTGACGGTGTTGTCTTGCCGGTCTTGGTAGACATCGTCATCCATTTTTAGTTCGTGGTTGGACAGCGGGGTTTGGTCGTTCCAGCAGTACGGCAGGACGCGGTGGCCTTCGTAGGCTAGGCCCTTGTCGTAGAGGGTTTTGAAAGCCCAGATGACGGACTCCATGTACTCCAGGTCCATGGTTTTGTAGTCGTTTTCAAAGTCCACCCAGCGGGCTTGACGGGTGACGTAATCTTCCCATTCTTGGGTGAACTGCAGTACCGAGGTGCGGCAGGTTTCGTTGAATTTCTCAATCCCGATGCCGTCTTCGCCTTCGATTTCAGACTTGTCATCGATCCCCAGGATGCGTTCGGCTTCGATTTCGGCGGGCAGACCGTGGGTGTCCCACCCGAAGCGGCGCTCTACCCGTCGTCCCTGCATGGTTTGGTAGCGTCCCACCAGGTCTTTGACGTAGCCGGTGAGCAAGTGCCCGTAGTGCGGCAGGCCGTTGGCGAAGGGCGGGCCGTCGTAGAACACAAATTCGTTGTCGCCGTTGCGCCCGGCGTCCCGCTGTGCCACGGACTTGTCGAAGGTGTGATGTTCTTTCCAGTAGGCCAGAATCTCGGCTTCTATGCTGGGGAAAGATGGTGAGGCCGCTACCGCTTCACTGCGGTGCCGTGGATAGTGGTTGTGCGAGTCGTGGCTCATCTGATCCTCCGAAGCCAAGTTAGCGCATCGACGCTGTGTGGTTTGGTCTACTTTTCTCCGAGGACGTTCCCGACGGGGCCGGGTGCGCGGTACCACCTCGCTTGCCATTGGCATCCCTGCGACACGGCGCGGACGCGTCGGCTTGCAGCAGATCTTTGCCAATGACCGCTCATTTGCAGCGTTAACGGGCTTACCCGTCCGGTTCTACTAGGCTCCTAGCCGGATCATCCCGCAGCGCGGAATCAACCACCTACTAGGCGCGGTTCTTCCGAAGGCTCGTCGGTGATACCTCCGAGTCACCATCGCGGGCGCCCACCCGCGGAGGCGGTTGCCAGGTGGCGAAGATGACGCGGAGCCGAGTCACAGCCGTTGTTATTCCAGTTTAGTGGGGGTGGCGGCTCGGAAGCTACTTCCAAGTGGCGAGCGGATTGTGTGATCGCCCACGCGCGCCGTTGGGGTTATAAAAGCGCTTGGCGCAGCAAACCCAAGTTCGCTGCGCCAAGCGCGAAACAAGCCTCAGCCTAGGTTAGGCTACGGTTGCTACCGACGACCACTTAGACCGCAGGCAACTCCGGCAGGCCGGCGCTGAGCCAGATTTCACGCTCAGAGAAGGCCGGACCAACCTGGTGGTTGCCGTAGACATTGCAGGTGCCCAGACCGCCAGTCTTCCAGGTGTAGTTAACGTAGTAGGTGCAGGCATTGGTCTCACCAGAGCAAGGATCCTCGCCGCCCTCCGGGGTGCCACCGGCTACTTTCAGACCACGCAGGAAGGAGATCTTCACCGGAATCGACATCATCAGCTCTCGGTAGGGCTTGGTTCCACGCGGCTTGCCACAGCCAGCGAGATCGTAGGGCAGCTTGGTCTGCAGGGTACCTGCGTAAACCAGGCCGGCACCGATTACCAGCGGGCCGGAGTTCGGCCCCATCACGCCACCGCCGGAAATGGCGGAGGAGAAGCGGGCGCCCCACTCGCGTTCACCATTCTCGTCAGCCGGTCCCTGAACCCACTTGATGTTCCGACCGAGGACACCG
>JAEWEQ010000059.1 GCA_023389315.1 Actinomycetes bacterium
AACAACCTGCCGCTGCGTAACATCCCGGTTGGTACCGTGGTGCACGCGGTGGAGCTGTACCCCGGCGGCGGCGCGAAGATCGCCCGCTCCGCTGGTGCTTCCGTGCAGCTAGTTGCTAAGGAAGGTCGTTTCGCTCAGCTGCGTATGCCGTCTGGCGAAATCCGCAACGTGGAAGTTCAGTGCCGCGCCACCGTTGGTGAAGTCGGCAACGCTGAACAGGCCAACATTAACTGGGGTAAAGCCGGCCGCATGCGTTGGAAGGGCCACCGCCCCAAGGTTCGTGGTGTTGCTATGAACCCGGTGGATCACCCGCATGGTGGTGGTGAAGGCCGTACCTCTGGTGGCCGTCACCCGGTTAGCCCGTGGGGTAAGCCCGAAGGCCGTACCCGTCGTCCGAACAAGCCCAGCGACAAGCTCATTGTGCGTCGTCGCCGGACCGGCAAGAAGCGCTGATAGAGGAGCTCGATTATGCCACGCAGTCTGAAGAAAGGGCCCTTTGTCGACGACCACCTGATGAAGAAGGTGGATGCGCAGAACGAAAAGGGCACCAAGAACGTTATCAAGACCTGGTCTCGCCGGTCCGTGATCACGCCCGATTTCCTGGGGCACACCTTCGCGGTGCACGACGGCCGTAAGCATGTTCCGGTCTACGTTACGGAGGCCATGGTGGGCCACAAGCTCGGCGAGTTTGCCCCCACCCGCACCTTCCGTAGCCACGTCAAGGACGATCGCAAGGGCCGCCGGCGCTAAGCCGGGGACTTGCTAGGCAAGAAGTGAGGCAGGATTTAATGGAAGCGAAGGCGCAACTGCGCTTTGTACGTGTCACGCCCATGAAGGCGCGCCGCGTTATTAACGTTATCCGTAACAAGAACGCCCTTGAAGCAGTCGAAATCCTTCGATTCGCTCCCTACGCGGTTGCCGCCGACGTGGAGAAGCTGCTAAAGAGCGCCATGGCCAATGCGAAGAACAAGGCTGAGAACGCCGGTGAGCGTTTCAACGAGGCCGAACTCGTCATCCGCGAAGCGTATGTTGACGAAGGCCCGACCATGAAGCGTTTCCGCCCGCGCGCCCAAGGTCGCGCATCTCAGATCTTGAAGCGCACTAGCCACATCACCATCGTGGTTGGCACCAAAGACGACAAAGGGAAGGAAGGCCGGTAATGGGTCAAAAAGTAAACCCCACCGGATTTAGGCTCGGCATCACCACCGAGCACCGCTCCCGCTGGTTCGCTGACTCCACCACGAAGGGGCAGCGTTACAGCGACTATGTCGCCGAGGACGTCGCCATCCGCGACTTTCTAGGCGAAACCCTCGAACGCGCCGGGGTTTCCCGCGTCGTTATCGAGCGCACCACCGACCGTGTTCGCGTGGATCTGCACACCGCCCGCCCGGGCATCGTGATTGGTCGCCGCGGCGCCGAAGCTGACCGTCTGCGTCAGCAGCTGGAAAAGCTCACCGGCAAGCAGGTTCAGCTCAACATTTTGGAAGTTAAGGCTCCCGAACTGGATGCGAAGCTGGTTGCTCAGGGCATCGCCGAACAGCTCTCGGCCCGTGTTTCCTTCCGTCGCGCTATGCGCAAGGGCATGCAGTCTGCTTTGCGCGCGGGCGCCAAGGGCATCCGCGTGCAGTGCTCCGGCCGCCTCGGTGGCGCGGAAATGTCGCGCTCGGAGTTCTACCGCGAAGGGCGCGTGCCGTTGCACACCCTGCGCGCGAACATCGACTACGGGTTCTACGAAGCTCGCACCACCTTCGGCCGCATTGGTGTGAAGGTGTGGATCTACAAGGGCGACATCACCGAGCGTGAGTTCGCCCAGCAGCAGATGGAAGCTGGCCAGCGTGGCCGTCGCGGTGAACGCCGCGGAGGTGGCCGCCGTGGTGGGCGTCGTCCCGCCGACCAGCGCAACAACACCCAGTCCGAAGCTCCCGCCGCAGCTGAAGCTGCTCCGGCGCCGGAAGCTAAGGCTGAACAGACTGGATCGGAGGCCTGAGCCGTGCTTATCCCTAGGCGGACAAAGTACCGCAAACCCCACCGTCCTACCCGTAAAGGTATGGCCAAGGGCGGCACCGAGATCAACTTCGGTGACTACGGCATCCAGGCACTGGAGCCGGCTTACATCACCAACCGTCAGATCGAGGCTGCCCGTATCGCAATGACCCGTTACATCCGTCGTGGCGGTAAGGTCTGGATCAACATTTTCCCGGACCACCCGCTCACCAAGAAGCCGGCTGAAACCCGCATGGGTGCCGGTAAAGGTGCGCCGGAGTTCTGGATCGCCAACGTTAAGCCCGGCCGCGTTCTGTTCGAACTGTCCGGTGTTAACGAGAACGTGGCGCGTGAAGCTATGCGTCGCGCCCAGCACAAGCTACCGATCAAGACCCGTTTCGTGGTCCGTGAAGGCGGTGACAACTGATGGCAGATAACAAGAGCCTGACTACCGCTGCGCTGGACGAGATGGACAATTCTCAGCTTGCCGCAGAGTTGGAAAAGGCGAAGGCTGAACTGTTCAACCTGCGTTTTTCCAAAGCCCTCGGGCAGGTCGAAGATTCCGGTCGCTTCAAGGCCGTGCGCGCGACCATTGCTCGTATCTACACCGTGGCGCGTGAGCGTGAGCTCGGCATCCGCACCGCCCCGAACAGCGAGGAGTGAGGTTAAATGAGCGACACCAACGAGACCCCGGTACGTAATCAGCGCAAGGTTCGCCGTGGCTACGTAGTTTCCGACAAGATGGATAAGACCGTCGTCGTGGAACTCGAAGACCGCGTCAAGCACCCGCTGTACGGCAAGGTCATGACCAAGAAGAAGAAGGTCAAGGCCCATGATGAAAACAACGAGATCCAAACTGGCGACCTCGTTCGCATCATGGAAACTCGCCCCCTGTCCGCTACCAAGCGTTGGCGCGTGGTAGAGGTCATCGAAAAGGCGAAGTGACCTGAGATTCTCACCCAAGGTGGGCTGGTTTGCGAAAGCACCAGCCCACCTTGTTTTTTCTTTCACGAGGACGGTCTGGCCAGTTCTCGATCCGGCGCCGTGGCTCTGCCAGCGATGGTCTGCAGCCCGGCTGGTAGCCGGGGGAGAGCGGGCTCAGATAGGCTGGTTAGGTAAACCATACTTAGGTAAGGCATGCTAAGGATATGACAGTGTGTCGTGAAAATCCCGGAGCGTTTCCCGCCGCGAAACCGCCAAGACGCCGCGGTCCCGAAAATGTGCGCCGCTACGCCGCCGCCACGCGCGGTGGGGTCTCGGCCGGCGCGATCGCCGCGGTTATCTTGCTGCTCGCCAGCTTGCTAGACAATGCACTCAATGCCCTGGCGCTGTCAGGCTGGAAAGTCTCCACCCTCATAGGGGCAATTGCTGTTGCAACTGTCGCTAACGGGTGGCAACGCCGCCAGCAAATGCTGGCCACCTCCGCCGATGAAGCACCCTTGCGACTGGCACTGGTGCGTGCAATTCTGGCGCGCGGACCGTCCTCGGAAAAGAAAGGACGCTCCGGGGACAAGGTCTCCCTGGCCACCGACGGCGTGGAACGAGTGGCGCGCTACACCGGTGGCTTCATGAGTGACATTATCTCCGCGGTGGTCGGTCCTGTCACCTTGCTGGTTTTGATGGCGATCTTCATCGACCCGCTGTCTGCGCTGGTACTGGCGCTGGGGATCGCCGCAGGTTTGCGGATTATCAAATGGTTCGCCACCTCCCACCGCGAAGAAGGCAGTAAATCACGCCAAGCGCGCGGACGTGTCGCCACCGCTTACCTCGATGCCATTCAAGGCCTGGAAACCATAGCGTTGCTGCGCGCCACCCGGCGGGTGGGTGAACAACTCGCCCACATGGGGGAGCAACAGCGCCAAGCCACCATGCGACTACTGGCCCGCAACCAGCAACTACTGTTAGTGATCGACCTGGCAATCACCGCATTTCTGCTTATCGCGGCGGTCACCCTGTCCGGCTGGTCACTGGCAGCCGGTCGGCTGTCGCTGGGACAGGCGGGCGCGGTGCTGGCGTTCACCATCATCATGATCGAGCCCCTGGAGATGGTGGGGGCATTCTTCTACATCGCCATGGCGGGTCGCGCAATTGAGCGCCGTATTAAAGGTGTGATCGCGGGATCCGCAGCGGCCGCGAGAGATGGTGGCGCAGGCGCGGCGAGGACGGGTGGCGCAGGTCCCGCGAGGGATGCTAGCGCAGGTCCCGCGAGGACGGGTGGCGCCGGTGCTGCGAGGACGGGTGGCGCCGCCGCGCCCCATGCAACTGGGCCCGCGATCGCCCTCGTAAATATTTCCCACCGCTATCCCGGCGCGCAAGCCGACAGCCTGCCCGCTACCAGCCTGACTATCGAAGCCGGCGAACATGTTGCCATCAAGGGCGACTCCGGGTCTGGCAAATCCACTTTGCTTTCCCTACTGGCTGGCGACCTGGCGCTCCAAAACGGGACCATTATCATCGGCGCGCACCATTACCAACACGGACAAGACGACCCCGCCCAGCGTCGCCAACAGTGCGCGGTAGTGGCCCAACACTCCTGGCTATTTACTGGCACGGTGCGGGAAAACCTCGCCATCGGGGCGCCAAGTGCTAGCGACGACGCCATGTGGGAAGCCCTGGAACGGGCCTACATTGCCGACGACATCCGCGCCCTGCCGAACGGGCTCGGCACCGAAGTGGGGGAGCGCGGCGGGATGTTCTCCGGCGGGCAAGTTCAGCGCCTCGCCCTGGCGCGGGCCTTCCTGTCCGGCCGTCCAATCCTGATACTGGATGAACCGACCTCGCAAATCGACAAGAACTCCGAAGCCCACATCTGTCGCGCCCTGGCCGACGCCGGCACTGCGATCACCGTGCTGATGGCCACCCACCGCGATAGTTCCACCGCCGGCTTTGACCGAGTGATCACGGTAGGAGGCCAGCGTGAAACGCACTGAGCTAGCCAAATGGCTGATCTCCATCACCCGCCCCACCCTGGCACCCCTACTGGGGTCGGCGCTGTGCCGAATAGTTGACCAAGGCCTAGGCTTGGCCTTGCTGGGCTGGGCCAGCTACCGCTTAGCGGACCTGGCGAGCCTCCTGGCTATCGCGCCCACTGGCGCAAGTACCGCAGGCACCGCTGGCGCCACCGGGACTTCCATCACCACGTACCTGCTTGTCACCATCGCGGTGATCGCTGGCGGCGCCCTGGTGAAAGCCATCGCCCACTACTTGGAGCACTTCCTCGGACACTGGGTGGCGTTCCACGCCCTCGAACTGTTGCGCGCCCGCGCCTACCAAGACCTCGCCCCGCAAGCACCCGCAGTAATGGCACGCAGCCAGTCAGGGGACTTCCTCACCCGCCTAACCCGCAACATTGACCGCATCGAAGTTTTCTTCGCCCACACCTTCGCCCCCGCGGTCTCGGTGGTAGTGATCCCCTTGCTGCTGGCCACCTGGATGGCGACCGCAGTTTCGCCCGCGGCCGCCGCCGGCTACCTAATGTGGGTGGTGGTAGCAGCGGCCCTTGCACCCCTGCTGGGTCGGCGCGATGAACAGCGCGCCACCGCCACCGCCATGCGCCTGCGCTCAGCCATCGCGCAGTCGGTCACAGACACCATCCAAGGGGTGCGCGAAGTAGTAGGTTACGGGCGCGAGGACGAACGGCTGGGACAACTGCGCGCGCTCAGTGAACAAATGGGCCAGCCGGTGCGAACCGCGGCGCGGATTAACGCCACCCGCCGGACACTGGTGCGCGCCACCCAGCTGGCAGCCCTGTGCTCCCCACTGCTGGTGACTTATTCGCATCTGCAAGCCGGCCACGTGTCAGCTGCAGCGGTACTGGCCGCCATGTTAATGAGCGCCCGCTCCTGGGAGATGGTGCGCGCAGTGGAGGGCTTCGCCGAAGGACTGAAAGAATCCTTCCAAGCGGCCGAACGCGTCTACGACATCACCCACGCGCCCGCCCTCACCGATGGTACTCGCACCTGGCAAGGTCCCGGGCGCATCGAAATCCGCGACCTGAGCTATACCTATCCCGAAGCGCCGCGCCCCGCGCTCGCCGGTATTAACGCCACCATCGAGCCGGGCCAGTGGGTGTGCCTGACCGGGCCCACCGGGTGTGGGAAGTCTACCTTGGCGCGCCTGCTGGTGCGTTACTTCGATCCCGATGAAGGTCAGCTGCGATACCACTCCCACCCGGCCGCCAGCTACCAGCTGTCCCAACTGCGCGCCGGCGTGCACCTGTTGAACCAAAACGCCGCCCTCTTCCACGGCACCATCCGCACCAACTTGGAGCTAGCTAACCCGGGCGCCAGCGACCAGGAAATGTGGCAAGCCCTGGAGTTGGCGGGCATCGCGGCGGAAGTTCGCAACTTTCCCCGAGGTTTGGATCATCCCATTGCCGAGGGCGGTGAGGGAGTTTCCGGGGGACAACGCCAGCGACTGTGCTTGGCACGCGCCCTGCTGACCGAGCCGAACGTCCTCGTGCTGGATGAATTCTGCTCCCAACTGGACCCCGCGCTCGATCAGCAAATCCACGATCAACTGCGCCAAGCCCTCACCGGGGTGACGGTAGTGGAAATCACCCACCGTGACACCGGCATCGCCGGGGCGGACCAGGTGTGGAAGTTCGCCGGGGGACGCCTAGTGGGAGTGGAAAAGCCCACAAAAACCACCCACAGTGGTGGTAGGTGAGCAAAGGCACAGGGCGGTGAGAGCTATCGCCTTTTGCTTGGGCAGCGAAATGACGTAAGCTAGACAAGTTGCAGTCTCTACCATCGTGCCGGCAGCGTGCCCGAACTTGGCTCGCAAAACCCCTTCGGGGGTTCGGAGCGGCGGGACGGAACTGGTTTCACCAGCAGCTGGCAGGTAGCAGATTCGCGGGTGTCAGTCAGAGACCTTGTACCGCCTGCCGGTGAGTAGACCTCACCAGCGCAGTGTGCTCGAGTCTGACTAGACACAAACAACGACGCGGCTTCGGCCCCGTCACAGTCCATATACGTTCGGCCAGGCTCTGCGCGCGAACCGCGCAGAGAACCAGCTCGACGACAGGAGTACAACGAATGATCCAGCAGGAGTCGCGACTCAAAGTCGCCGACAACACGGGTGCGAAGGAAATCCTGTGCATCCGCGTCCTCGGTGGCTCGGGACGGCGCTACGCGGGTATCGGTGACACCATCGTCGCCACCGTGAAAGACGCCAACCCAGGCGGCAACGTGAAGAAGGGTGAAGTCGTCAAGGCCGTGGTAGTGCGTACCCGCAAGGAACGCCGCCGCGCTGACGGTTCCTACATCCGCTTCGATGAAAATGCCGCTGTCATCCTAAAGAACGACGGCGAACCGCGTGGTACCCGTATCTTCGGCCCCGTCGGCCGCGAACTTCGCGACAAGAAGTTCATGAAGATCGTGTCACTCGCACCGGAGGTGCTCTGATGGCAGCCAAGATTAAAAAAGGTGACCTAGTAGAGGTCATTTCTGGGCGCACCAGCGATCAGAAGAAGATCGACGCGCGCAACAAGCGTCGCGAGGCCGACGGCCTCGAACCCCTAAAGCCCGGCGACAAGGGCAAGCAGGGGCGCGTAATCAAGGTGTTCCCCAAGGAACAGAAAGTGCTCGTGGAAGGCGTCAACCTTAAGACCCGCCACGTGCGTCAAGGCCAGTCCGCGCAGGGTCAGGTGACCGGCGGCATCGAAATGATCGAAGCCCCCATCGCCCTGTGCAAAGTAGCGCTCGTTGACCCCGACACCAAGAAGCGCGTGCGCGTTGGTTTCCGGGTCGACCGCGACGAAAACGGCAAGCGCGTCAGCCGCAACCCGATCCGCGTGATCCGCGGTGGTGCCAAGCGCGGCCTTGAGACCGGGAAGGAAATCGGAGCATGACACCTCGTCTCAAGCAGCAGTATCTTGACACCATTCGTCCCAAGCTGGAAGAAGAGTTCAAGCACACCAACGTCATGGAGGTCGGCAACCTGGTTAAGGTCGTCGTCAACATGGGTGTGGGTGAAGCCGCTCGTGATTCCAAAGCTATGGAAGGAGCGATCCGCGACCTCACCGCCATTACCGGTCAAAAGCCGGTAGTGACCAAGGCTCGCAAGTCCATCGCCCAGTTCAAACTGCGCGAAGGGCAGCCGATTGGAGCACACGTCACCATCCGTGGTGAGCGCATGTGGGAATTCATGGATCGCCTGATCTCCCTCGCACTGCCGCGCATCCGCGACTTCCGCGGCCTGTCGCCCAAGCAGTTCGACGGCAACGGGAACTACACTTTCGGCCTGACCGAACAGTCCATGTTCCACGAAATCGATCAAGACACCATTGACCGCGTACGCGGCATGGATATCACCATCGTCACCTCCGCCAAGACCGACGATGAGGCACGCGCCCTTCTACGTGGACTCGGGTTCCCCTTCAAGGAGAACTAAATCCATGGCGAAGACGTCTCTCACGGTTAAGGCCGCGCGGAAACCGAAATTCTCGGTCCGCGCCTACACGCGATGCAACCGCTGCGCCAGGCCGCGGTCGGTATATCGCAAGTTCGGTTTGTGCCGTGTCTGCCTGCGGGAGCTCGCCCTCAGCGGTGAACTCCCCGGAGTGACTAAGAGTAGCTGGTAACGACTACATCGAAGGTCCCGGACGCAACGAAGCGCGGACGGGAAACCCCGATGGGGAAGGGGAGAAACCCCGATGACAATGACTGACCCGATCGCAGACATGCTAACGCGTCTGCGTAATGCGAGCTCGGCACACCACGACACGGTGTCGATGCCGCACTCCAAGTTAAAGGCCGCGATTGCCAAGATCCTCGAAACCGAAGGATACATCCGCGGCTCCAAGATCGAGGACGCGCGCGTGGGTAAGACCCTCACGCTCGAACTCAAGTACGGACGCAACCGGGAACGCGCCATTAACGGTGTTAAGCGCGTATCCAAGCCCGGTCTGCGCGTATATGCCAAATCCACTGAACTGCCGAGCGTACGCGGTGGGCTGGGTGTCGCGATTCTGTCGACTTCCTCCGGCCTGCTGACCGACCGCGAAGCAGCTAACCGAGGCGTGGGCGGGGAAGTCCTCGCTTACGTTTGGTAAGAAAGGAGTAACACTAATGTCACGTATTGGTCGCACTCCGATCGCCATTCCCGCGGGCGTTGAGGTAAACATCGACGGCGCCGACGTCACCGTGAAGGGCCCCAAAGGCACCCTTCAGCACCGCGTGGCTGCCCCCATTGAGGTAGCCATCGAAGACGGTGAAGTACGCGTCACCCGCCCCAACGATGAACGCGAATCCCGTGCGCTGCACGGCCTGACCCGCTCCCTCGTGGCCAACATGATCGAAGGCGTAACCCAGGGTTACACCAAAGCCCTCGAGATTGTCGGCACCGGTTACCGCGTGGTCGCCAAGGGCCAGGACCTCGAGTTCGCTCTTGGCTTCTCCCACCCGGTACTGGTGAAAGCCCCCGAAGGGATCGAGTTCAAGGTCGAAAGCCAAACGAAGTTCTCCGTATCCGGTATCGACAAACAGCTCGTCGGTGAAACCGCTGCCAAGATCCGCAAGATCCGCAAGCCTGAACCCTACAAGGGCAAGGGCATTCGCTACGCCGGTGAGCAGGTACGTCGCAAGGTTGGAAAGGCTGGTAAGTAATGTCTTACTCAGTAAAAGGCTCGGGCAAGGTTAATGCCCGTAAGCGCCGCCACCAGCGTGTGCGTAAGTTCGTTAACGGAACCGCTGAACGTCCTCGCCTGGTCGTGACCCGTTCGAACCGCCACATGGTTGCGCAGGTCGTCAACGACCGCATTGGCCACACCCTGGTCTCCGCCTCCTCCATGGAGAAGGATTTCCAGGCTGACGGCACCAAGGTAGACGCCGCCCGCAAGGTCGGCGAACTGATCGCCGAACGTGCCAAAGCAGCTGGCATCACCACCGTGGTCTTTGACCGCGGAGGCAACAAGTACCACGGCCGTGTCGCGGCAGTAGCGGAAGGCGCCCGCGAGGGCGGCCTGCAGCTGTGAGCGACGAGAAGGAAGAGAGCAAACTGATGGCTGCATCACAACGAAGCAGGAACGGTCAGGGCACCTCTGAAGGCCGCGACAGCGAACGTCGCGAGCGCCGTGGAGGACGCCAGAACGAACGCCGTGACAACCGTCGCGGCGAAGAAAAGAACCAATACATTGAACGCGTAGTTACCATTAACCGCGTGTCCAAGGTAGTTAAGGGTGGTCGGCGCTTCAGCTTCACCGCCCTGGTAGTGGTCGGCGACGGTGAAGGCACCGTCGGCGTCGGCTACGGCAAGGCCAAGGAAGTTCCCCAGGCAATCGCCAAGGGCGTGGAAGAAGCCAAGAAGAACTTCTTCCATGTCCCCATGATCGGACGCACCATCACCCACATGGTGCAAGGTGAAGACTCCGCCGGAATCGTACTGCTGCGTCCGGCCGCCCCCGGTACCGGTGTAATCGCCGGTGGTCCGGTGCGTGCGGTACTCGAATGCGCAGGCGTGCACGACGTGCTCACTAAGTCCATCGGGTCTTCCAACGCCCTCAACATCGTGCGCGCCACCGTGGCCGCACTCAAGGATCTGGAAATGCCAGAAGCAGTGGCCGCCCGCCGTGGCCTGCCGCTCGAGCGCGTCGCCCCGGCTTCCATGCTGCGTGCCCGCGCCGCCGGTGAAGCCGCCAAGCGCGAAGAAGCTGAACTGGCTGAAACCCAGGCTGCATTGGCAGGGGTGAACAACTAATGGCAAACCTGAAGATCACGCGTACCCGCTCTGACATTGGGCGGCCGCAGAACCAGCGCGACACCATGCGCACCCTCGGGCTGCGTAAAATCGGACAGTCCGTGGTTCGCCCCGACGACAAAACCACCCGTGGCATGATCCTCACGGTCCGCCACATGGTGAAAGTTGAGGAGGTCGACTGATCATGGCAGAAGAATCACCCATCTTGCGACTGCATGACCTCAAGCCCGCTCCCGGCTCCAAGCGCGCCAAACAGCGCGTCGGCCGCGGTGAAGGCTCCAAAGGTAAGACCGCTGGTCGCGGTACCAAGGGCACCAAGGCCCGCTACCAAGTTCCGGTAGGCTTCGAAGGCGGCCAAATGCCGCTGCACATGCGCCTGCCGAAACTGCGCGGCTTCAAGAACCCCTTCCGCGTCGAATACCAAGTCGTTAACCTCAACGACCTGGAACGACTCTTTCCCGAAGGCGGCGACGTCACTGTCGAAGCCCTGGTGGAAAAGGGAGCGGTACGTCCTCGCCGTTTGGTGAAGATCCTCGGCGACGGGGACGTAACCAAGGCGTTCAACATCACCGCTGACAAGTGGTCGGCTAGCGCCGAAGCTAAGATCACCGCCGCTGGCGGCACCATCTCGGCTAAGTAGGCATTGCCAACAGTAGATGTAAAGAGGGTGACCCAATCTAAGCGAACGGGTCACCCTCTTGCATCTTGGAACCTCACCACACAACCGAAAGTCGCCGCTCACCCAGCGGATATCAGCGTAGCGAGCCGCTAAGGAAGCGCACGAACTAACGGCGGTACCGCCCTCGGCGGGCCCCAAAATGCGAACCAGATTGCGGCTTTAACGCGAGCATCTTGTAATCTGGGTACACGTCGAAGAAATCGACTACACAGGAGGACGCGTGCTAAGCGCATTTGCACAAGCATTCCGCACCCCGGATCTACGTCGGAAACTGCTGTTCAGCTTGCTGATTATGGGCCTGTTCAGGCTCGGTTCATTCATCCCCGCGCCCGGGGTATCAACGCCGAACGTACAACAGTGCTTGGCGCAGCAAGACCAAACCTCGCTACTGGACCTGGTGAACCTGTTCTCCGGTGGCGCACTACTGCAGCTATCGGTGTTCGCCCTGGGCATCATGCCCTACATCACCGCCTCCATTATGGTCCAGCTGCTGCGAGTAGTGATCCCGCGTTTCGACGACCTCCACAAGGAAGGGCAAGCGGGACAGGCGAAGCTGACCCAATACACCCGATACCTCACTATCTTCCTGGGTATCTTGCAGTCCTCCACCATGGTGTCCCTAGCAGCGTCCGGGCGCCTATTCCCCGGCTGCTCCGCACCGGTCATCCCCAATAATTCCCCCTGGGTATTCGGCCTGATGGTGCTGGTCATGACCGCCGGGACCGGCGTGATCATGTGGCTGGGCGAACTGATTACCGAACGTGGCATCGGCAACGGCATGTCGCTGCTGATCTTCACCTCCATTACCGCGACCCTGCCCGCACACCTGTACTCGGTGGGGCGCGCCAGTGGCTGGGGCAAAGTCTTCTGGATTGTGCTGCTGATCCTGGCGATCACCTTGGTGGTGGTCTACATCGAGCAAGCCCAGCGTCGCATCCCCGTGCAGTACGCCAAGCGTATGGTGGGCCGGCGTTTGATGGGTGGAACTTCCACCTACATCCCGCTGAAGATCAACATGTCCGGCGTTATCCCGGTGATCTTCTCCACCTCCATCCTGGCGATGTTCCCGATGATCGCGAACTTCGGTGATCCGCGTTCAAGCTGGGTTCAGTGGATTACCATGAACTTCCACGCCACCCGCTGGCCCTATATCCTGATCAACGGCTTGCTGATCTTGTTCTTTACCTTCTTCTACACTTCCATCACCTTCAACCCCGATGAAGTGGCTGACAACATGAAGCGCTACGGCGGTTTCATCCCCGGTATCCGCGTGGGCCGACCCACCGCCGAATACCTGCGTTACGTCATTAGCCGCATCACCACCGCCGGTGCGCTGTACCTGGTGGTGGTAGCCCTGCTGCCGTCGATCGCCATGATTCCACTAGGTTTGGCACAAGGGCAGATGCCCTTCGGTGGCACTACCTTGCTGATTATCGTGGGTGTAGGCTTGCAGACAGTTAAGGAAATTAACTCTCAGCTGCAAAAGCATCACTATGAAGGATTCTTGAAGTGAACACCGACAAGCCTGAACCGGGTCCGGTAGTTTTACTCCTGGGTGCCCCCGGCGCTGGAAAAGGCACCCAAGCTAAGCGCCTCGCGGCACGCCTAAACGTGCCGGCCATCTCCACCGGAGCGATCTTCCGCCAAAACATGGCTGACGAAACCGAGCTGGGACGGCGCGTGCGTGACTTCATGGACCGTGGAGAATTCGTTCCCGACTCCGTCACCAACCCGATGGTCACCGCGCGTCTGCGCGCCCCCGACACCGAGGGCGGGTGCTTGCTGGACGGATATCCGCGCACCGTTGACCAGGCCTACCACCTGCGCGACACCCTGGCCGCCATGGGACGCGAAGTTGCCCTGGTCATCGAGATCACTACTGACGAGGACGAAGTCGTCGCCCGACTGCTGAAGCGGGCGCAGGAAGAAAATCGTTCCGACGACACCGAGCCGGTGATCCGCCACCGCATGGAGGTCTACCGCGCCCAAACCGAACCGATGGCCACCTACTACGCCGAACAAGACAAGCTGGTGCAAGTCGACGGCATGGGAAGCGTCGACGAGGTTTGGCAGCGCATCGAGAACGTCCTTAAGGAAGCGAACCTGGTACCGGCAAACTAAATGCTGATGCTCTACCCGTGGCCGCGTGCGGTGAAGCCGAGCGGCAAGGCCCAGAGGGTAGGGAAGCAAAAAAGGTCGCGGTCACTCCCCAGGGAAGTGGCCGCGCGGCTCTAAGGAGGAGGAAGTTTTGGGACAGATCGAAATAAAAACCGCTGAACAAATCCGCTGGATGCGCGAAGCCGGTCTGATCGTCGCCAAAATCCACCAAACCCTGCGCGAGGCCGCCACCCCGGGAGTGAGCCTCAAAGACCTGGATGCGGTCAGTGAAAAAACCATCCGCGACTGCCAAGCCCACTCCAACTTCCTGGGCTACTACGGGTTCCCCGCCACCGTGTGCATCAGCGTGAACGACACCGTAGTGCATGGGATCCCCGACAACACCGTGCTGCAAGCGGGCGACCTGGTGAGTTTCGACTGCGGGGCTTACGTGCTGCGCGGCGGCAAACAATGGCACGGGGACGCAGCCTTCACCATGATCGTGGGCGAGTCCGGATCACCGGAAGCTGAGCGGCTGAACCGGGTCACGGAAGAAGCCATGTGGGCGGCCTTGGCGGCACTGGCCACCGGCAAAAGGATCAGCGCCGTTGGCGAGGCAGTGGAAGAGGTCGTTGCCGCTAACGCCACCGACGATTGGGAAGCGGGCATCATTGAGGAATACACCGGGCACGGCATCGGCTCGGCCATGCACCAGCCGCCGGAGATCTTGAACTATCGGGCCCGCGGATTGAGCCCGCGCCTACGCCGCGGCATGGTGCTGGCGGTGGAGCCGATGCTAGTTAACGGCGGTATTGAAACCACCGTGATGGAAGACGACTGGACCGTGAAAACCGTTGACGGGTCGCTGGCCTCCCACTGGGAACACACCGTGGCCTTAACTGAAGGTGGCATCTGGGTACTGACCGCGCCCGATGGGGGAGCGGCCGGACTGGCGCCCTACGGGATCACCCCGTCACCGGCGTAGCCAGCTGCACGCGCATTGCCAAGGGCGTGACCGTCCTCGCAAATCTGCCTGGGTGAGCGATATAACACTGAATCGGGCTTCGCGAAACCGGGTACCATCCATTAAAGTTGATAGTCGGGTCATTATTGCCTGAACTGGCGGTGACTCCGACCGGCGCGACCGCGTCGGTGAAGGCAACTGTAGGGGATAGTCGGAGGACATGGGGAAAAAAGACGGCGTAATCGAGATGGAAGGCACCATCGTGGAGGCTCTGCCCAACGCGATGTTTCGAGTGGAACTAGGTAATGGGCACCTGGTGCTCGCACACATCTCTGGCAAAATGCGCCAACACTACATCCGCATTCTCCCGGAAGACCGCGTCGTGGTGGAACTGAGCCCATACGACCTCTCGCGCGGCCGCATCGTCTATCGCTACAAGTGACAAGACACTAATAACACTGCCGAAAATTCGGCGGAGGTAACACCATGAAGGTACAGCCGAGTGTCAAGAAAATCTGTGACAACTGCCGTGTGATTCGTCGTCACGGTCGCGTCATGGTTATCTGTGACAACCCTCGACACAAGCAGCGTCAGGGCCGCTAAGCCCCACGCGAACATTTGACAGCACTTCATCGGCCGCGCCAGCGGGACCCTCGGTTAGGAGGCCGAGGCTGGGGGAAACCCAGATGATGAGGTGACCACCTCCCCTTCCATTTATGGAGAGAAAACATGGCACGTATTGCCGGCGTTGACCTCCCCCGCGAGAAGCGGATGGAGATCGCGCTTACCTACATTTACGGTGTTGGACGCACCCGTGCGCAGGAAACCTTGGAAGCCACTGGCGTTTCCCCCGACCTGCGTGTGAAGGACGCCAGCGAGGACGACCTCGCTAAGCTCCGCGAGTACATCGAAGGCAACTACAAGGTCGAGGGCGATCTGCGCCGTGAGGTGCAGGCGGATATCCGCCGCAAGATCGAAATCGGCTGCTACCAGGGTCTGCGCCACCGTCGTGGTCTGCCGGTCCGTGGTCAGCGCACCAAGACCAACGCGCGTACCCGCAAGGGCCCCAAGCGCACCGTTGCAGGCAAGAAGAAGTAACCCGCAGGGTTCCACCATTACTCGCAGGAGATAATTCATGGCTACTAAGTCTCGTTCATCGGTGGCCCGCAAGGGACGGCGCAAGGAACGCCGCAACGTACCCCACGGCCACGCTTACATTAAGTCCACCTTCAACAACACCATCGTGTCGATCACTGACCCCACCGGTGCAGTGCTGGCATGGGCATCTTCGGGCCAGGTTGGCTTCAAGGGCTCCCGTAAGTCCACCCCGTTCGCCGCGCAGCTGGCTGCTGAATCCGCTGCACGTCGCGCGCAGGAATACGGCGTGAAGAAGGTTGACGTCTTCGTTAAGGGACCCGGTTCCGGTCGTGAAACGGCGATCCGCTCCCTCCAAGCCACCGGCATTGAGGTCGGCTCTATTCAGGACGTCACGCCCCAGCCACACAACGGCTGCCGTCCCCCGAAGCGTCGTCGCGTCTGAGCGACCCCCACGAGACCTCGCGTCTCCACGTCGAGTTAGCTTTTCGCTAACACTTCACACTGTTCCAGCGCCTGCTGGCACCACGACTCGACGTCATATGGCGGATGTCGAGAAGAAAGGAACATAGACGTGCTCATTGCACAGCGCCCCACGCTGACGGAAGAAAAGGTCAGCGACTACCGCTCACGGTTCACCCTCGAGCCTCTCGAGCCGGGTTTCGGCTACACCCTGGGCAACTCGCTACGGCGGACCCTGCTGTCCTCCATTCCGGGTGCGGCAGTAACCTCAATCCGCATTGAAGGTATCCAACACGAGTTCTCCACTATCCCTGGTGTAAAAGAAGACGTTGCGGAGATTATCCTCAACATCAAGAATATTGTGCTGTCCTCAGACAATGACGAACCGGTAGTGATGTACCTGCACCGCGCCGGCTCCGGTGTGGTAACCGCCGGTGACATCACTCCTCCCGCTGGTGTAGAGATCCATAACCCGGAGCTGCGCCTGGCGACCCTGTCTGAGAAAGGCAAGCTGGAGATCGAGCTGACCGTGGAACGCGGTCGCGGTTACATCTCCGCCGTGCAGAATAAGGATCCGCACGCGGAAATCTCACGCATTCCAGTTGACTCCATCTACAGCCCGGTTCTTAAAGTCACCTACAAGGTTGAAGCCACCCGTGTGGAACAACGCACTGACTTCGACCGTCTGATTGTGGATGTCGAAACCAAACCGGCTATTTCCCCGCGTGACGCTCTGGCTTCGGCTGGGAAAACCTTAGTTGAATTGTTTGGTTTGGCCCGCGAACTCAACACTGAAGCAGAAGGGATCGACCTGGGGACGTCAGCGACTGACGAAACCCTTGCCGCCGACCTCGCCCTGCCAATCGACAGCCTCGGTCTGCAGTCTCGTTCGCTGAACGCCCTGCGTCGCCGCGGCATCATGAACGTAGGCGAGCTGGTAGCTCACTCTGAAGCGGATCTTCTTGATATCCGCAACTTCGGATCCAAGTCCATTGAGGAAATCAAGGACAAGCTCGCTGGCTTGGGGATGACGCTGAAAGACTCCGTCATGCCTGGCACCGTCATGGACCAACCCGGTTCGATCCAGTTCAGTGACGAGTAAGTCGTCGCCCCAGTTTTTATTCAGGAGAAATCATGCCTAAACCCACTAAGGGACCTCGTCTCGGTGGATCGCCGGCGCACGAGAAGTTGATGCTGGCTAACCTTGCCCAGGAGCTATTCAAGCACGGCTCCATCACGACTACCATGACCAAGGCCAAGCGCGTTCAGCCGCTCGCTGAGAAGCTGATCAGCAAGGCCCGTCGTGGTGACCTGCACGCCCGTCGCCTGGCCGCTAAGACCATCCGCGACCGCGACGTGCTCTACACCCTCTTCGACGAAATTGCTCCGGCGATTGACAAGGAACGTGAAGGCGGCTACACCCGCATCATGGCTCTGGGGAACCGCCGCGGCGACAACGCTCCCATGGCCACCATTTCCCTGGTGACCGAGCGCGTCGAAAAGAAGGCCGTTGTGTCTGACGCCGAGAAGGTAGCTGCCTCTGCTGCTCCGGCCGCCAAGGATGAAGAGGTAGCTGAATCGGCTTCCTCCGCTTCCGCTGAGTCGGCCGAGTCTGCTGCTTCTGCAGAGTCCGCTCCTTCGGCGGAATCCGCTGAAGAAACCGACGCCAAGTAAGCGCTTT
The DNA here is from genome assembly GCA_023389315.1 of Actinomycetes bacterium. Taxonomy (GTDB): domain Bacteria; phylum Actinomycetota; class Actinomycetes; order Actinomycetales; family Actinomycetaceae; genus Gleimia. The sequence continues at coordinate 17,659 of JAEWEQ010000059.1, forward strand.
ACCTTACTGGCCGGGAACTGCCGCTGAGGTAGTTTCCACTCTTCTCCCGGTGGTGGAGCCTCCGCCCGCTCTGGAGCGCGCTGGTCGGGCCACCAGGTGAGAACAAGCGTGTAAGCGCCGGTCCTACTTCGGTAGGGCCGGCGCTTCGCTGTGCCCGCGTTGGCGCCGTGGATGCGCCACCTTGGGTCGTCGCCGGGTCGTCGCTGGTGCCGTGTTGGGCACGCGCCGATTCACCCCGCAACTCCCACCGTGAGGTATTTGGCCAGGTTTGGGTTCGGATGTGGCTTTTTTGCTCACGGTCGGTGTTTGGTCGGGTTCCTGGTTTGCCATCGTGAGGTTTTGGGCCAGGTTTGGGTTCGGATGTGGCTTTTTTGCTCACGGTGGGTGTTTGGTGGGGTTCCTGGTTTGCCATCGTGAGGTATTGGGCCAGATTTGGGTCCGGATGTGGCTTTTTTGCTCACGGTGGGCGGTGACCAGGTGAGTGGGCGGCGACCAGGTGAGTGAGCAGGGCCTGGCGGGCAGACCTTGTGGCTCACGCGGGTACACTTGAAGCCGTGGAAGAAAAGCTAACCTTAACCGTTGATTGCGGTGGCGGAGGCATCAAAGCCTCGGTCCTCAACAGTACCGGCACCATGACCGCCCCCGCGGTGCGCACCGCCACGCCCTATCCGCTGCCGCCCGAACTGCTGGTTAGCACCATCGCCGCCCTCGCCGCGGAACTGCCAAAGGCAAACCGTCTCACCGTCGGCATGCCCGGCATGATCCGCCACGGCATCGTGATCGCCACACCCCACTACATAACCCGCGACGGACCGCGGTCGAAAATCCTGCCGCACCTCCAAGAAGCCTGGCACCACTTCGACATGCGCCGCGCCCTCGAAAAAGAACTCGGCGTGGAAACCCTGGTCCTCAACGACGCGGAAGTCGCCGGAGCTGGCGTCATCACCGGCACCGGACTGGAAATGATCGTCACCCTTGGCACCGGCCTGGGGAACGCGATTTTCGACGGCGGCAAACTCGCCCCCCACGTGGAACTGTCCCAAGGGCCCGTCAAATGGGGCCTGACCTACGACGACTACGTGGGCGAACACGAACGCCTCCGCTTGGGCGACGCGCACTGGTCACGCCGCATCCGCCGCGTCGTCGCGGGGCTGCGTGCCATGTACATGTGGGACCGACTTTACCTGGGGGGCGGCAACTCCGCGCGCATCACTCCCACCCACCGGGCGCGCCTGGGCGAGGACGTGGTGATCGTACCCAATGACGCTGGCGTTCGCGGGGGAGTGCGCGCATGGGAGCTATGAACCGCATCCGCCTGGACTTGGCTTACCTTGGCACCCCTTTCCACGGGTGGGCCCGCCAGCCGGGACTACCCACCGTGTGCGGAGTAGTGGAAACCGCGCTCTCCACCATTTTTCGCCAGCCGGTGGAACTAACCGTTGCTGGCCGCACCGACACCGGCGTGCACGCCACCGCCCAAGTTGCCCACTTCGACCTACCCGCTACCGTGCTCAGGCAGTTGGCAGGTGAGCGGCAGGAGTCGTCCTCGCAAATCGATGACGAGGACGTAGTGCACGCCTGGGTGGAAAAACTTCCCCGGCGAATCAACGGAGTCATCGACTACCAACTTAAAGACCTGCGTGAAGGCCGCCACCTGGGCGCTCCGGTGGTGATCCACCGCGCGCAACTGGTTGACACCGCTTTCGACGCCCGTTTTAGTGCGAAAGCGCGGCACTATCTCTATCGCATTGCCGACCGGGTGGAAGGTTTCGACCCCACCACTTCGCTAACCACGTGGTGGGTGGATAAGACTCTGGACGTAGATTTGATGAACGAGGCCGGCACCGTCCTCGTCGGAGAACACGACTTCCTATCACTGTGCAAACCGCGCGAAGGGGCAACCACGGTGCGGACGCTGTCAAGTGTGAAAGTCCAACGGCGCGGCTCGGCGCTGGAGGTGGCAGTCAGTGCGGACGCGTTTTGTCACTCCATGGTGCGCTCGCTGGTGGGCGTACTGACGGAAGTGGGGTGGGGCAGGCGCGACTTGGCGTGGGTGGAAGCGCTGGTGGAGGACCCCTCGCGCCAACACGGCGTTCCGATTGTGCCCGCCCACGGCCTCACATTGGTGGGGGTGGACTACCCGGCGGCAGACCAATGGGCACGTCAGCAGGAAGTGACCAGGCGGGTGAGGAATTCGCCACTAAATCCGCCGTGTCTTTGACGTTCAAGGCGGTGAGTCGTTAAGCTAATACACGTTGTGCGTCAAGAGAGCGCCGACCAGTATCTCCCACTCGCTGGTCTAACGCCCGGACGCCATGACGCGAGCAAATCCTGAAACGTGAGCGATGCCCGCCAAGCAAAACATTTTGCGGAAATCGCCCCATAACTAGAAGAAGAAGGCCACGCCCGTGCGCACTTACAGCCCTAAGCCCGGGGACGACGTCAAGAACTGGTACGTCATCGACGCTACCGACCTTGTCCTCGGCCGCGTGGCAGCCGCCGCTGCCAAACTACTCCGTGGGAAGCACAAGCCGACTTTCGCACCGCACATGGACCAGGGCGACTTTGTCATCATTATTAACGCTGACAAGGTTGCTTTGACCGGCGCGAAGCTGGACCAAAAGTTCGCCTACCGTCACTCCGGGTTCCCCGGTGGTCTGAAGGCGATCAGCTACCGTGAACTGATGGCCAAGTACCCTGAGCGCGCCGTTGAAAAAGCGGTACGCGGTATGTTGCCCAAGAACAGCCTCGGCCGCGCGCAGCTGCGCAAGCTGAAGGTCTACCGCGGTGCGGAGCACCCCCACACGGCCCAGAAGCCGATTCCCTACGAGATCACCCAGGTCGCCCAGTAAGCGCCCAGCGCTGCGGACGCCAGTAAAGAACACTGAGGAGAACTGTGGCTGAGACCACCGAAATCGACGTGCTGGAAGAGGGAAACGCCCCCAGCTCGTACACCACTGAGACCGAGACCGCCCCTGCTGGCGCCGGTCAGTCCATCACTGCTCCCGGACACGGCCTGGGTCGCCGCAAGCGTGCCATCGCGCGCGTGCGTCTGATCCCCGGAACCGGCGAGTGGAAAATTAACGGCCGTGCCCTCGATGAGTACTTCCCCAACAAACTGCACCAGCAGCTGGTGAAGGCGCCCTTCGCGCTGCTCGATATCGACGGCCGCTTCGACGTAATCGCCCGCATCCACGGTGGCGGCATTTCCGGTCAGGCTGGCGCCTTGCGCCTGGGCATCGCCCGCGCACTCAACGCCATTGACCGCGACGCCAACCGTCCGGCACTGAAGAAGGCCGGCTTCCTTACCCGTGACGCCCGCGTCATCGAACGTAAGAAGGCTGGTCTGAAGAAGGCTCGCAAGGCTCCGCAATACTCCAAGCGCTGAGCGGCCTTTTGTAGAGAGCCTCACGCCCTGTTGGTGCGTGAGGCTCTTCTTTTTTCCCTTATGATAGAGGAAGTTTTAAGCACCAGAAAGGAATGCAGGTGGCTCGACTATTTGGTACCGACGGAGTGCGCGGACTTGCTAACCGCGAAATTACTCCCGCCCTGGCCCTGGAACTGGGAGAAGCGGCCGCGCGCTACGTCCTCGCCCATCGAGATACGAACAAGCACAGCAAACCACTGGCAATCATCGGACGCGACACCCGCATCTCCGGCGAATTCTTGGACCACGCCCTCGCTGCCGGGCTGGCGGCCGCCGGTATGGACGTTCGGCGTATCGGCGTGGTGACCACCCCCACGGTGGCGCACCTGACTGCAACGGAAGAAAACGTCGCCCTCGGTGTGATGATCTCTGCTTCCCACAACCCGATGCCAGACAACGGGATTAAGTTCTTCGCCCACGGTGGGTACAAGCTCGAAGACGCAGTTGAGGATCAAATCGAAGCCCTCCTCAACCAGCCTTGGGATCGTCCGGTCGGCGACCTAGTGGGAGAAATCGAATACAACGATTCACTCGCTGAAAACGCCTACATTGAGCACCTGGTTAAGGCTTGCGGAACTTCTCTGCGGGGACTGCGCATCGCGGTGGACTGTGCGAATGGTGCGGCCTCGAAGCTTGGCCCTGAAGCACTGCAAGAAGCCGGTGCTGACGTGGTCGTAATCAACGCTGCCCCCGACGGTCGCAACATTAACGACGCATGCGGCTCCACCCACCCCGAACAGCTGCAAGCACTGACGGTAGCGTCGGAAGCGGACTTCGGTGTCGCTTACGACGGTGACGCAGACCGCTGCCTGGCGGTGGATCACGAAGGCAACCTCATCGACGGGGACAAGATCATGGGGGCACTGGCCCTGGATCTGCGCGAACGCGGCGAACTTGACCACGACACCCTGGTGGTGACCGTGATGTCTAACCTGGGGTTGCTGCTGGCTATGAAGGAACGCGGCGTCAACACCGTGCAAACTGCAGTGGGTGACCGCTATGTCCTGGAGCGGATGCGCGCCGATGGCTACTCCCTGGGCGGCGAGCAATCCGGCCACGTGATTGCCTCCCAACACGCCACTACCGGTGACGGCGTTTTGACGTCATTACTGGTGGCACGCATGTTGAAGGAATCAGGTAAATCACTGCAGGAGGCAACCAGTTTTGTGAAGCGTTTGCCCCAGACCCTGGTTAACGTTTCCGGGGTGGCGAAGGACCGCGCCGGCACCGATGAAGCCGTACAAGCTGCGGTGCGGGAAGTGGAAGGGCGTTTGGGCGACACCGGGCGCGTGCTGCTGCGCCCTTCGGGCACCGAACCGTTGGTGCGCGTGATGATTGAGGCTGCCACGCAGGCCGACGCTGACCGCGAATGTGACTACTTGGCACAGGTTGTGAAGGAACACCTGGCACTGTAGTCAGTAACTTATTGGGGCCACCCGGGTTGATACTCGGGTGGCCCTTTTGTCGCCGGTTTTACTCGCGCGCGTCTGCCCGTTTCGCCATCGTGAGGTGTTTGGCCAGTTTTGGGTTGGAAGTTGGTCTTTTAGCTCACGGTGCGTGAATGGAGGGGGATTGGCGAGGACGGGTGGGGGAGTTAGGTGGCTGACCGTCCTCGCGAAAATCAGGCAGCGTGAGGAGAAAGAACTGCCGAGACAAGAAGGCCGTCCCGCGCGGCGAGAGTCC
>JAEWEQ010000067.1 GCA_023389315.1 Actinomycetes bacterium
TCGTAAAGGATTTCCATCCCTTCCGCGAGGCTGGGCCGAGCGGGGCGGGAACTGGGTAGTTCCACTTCAATGATGTCGCTGACCAACAGTCGGTAGCTTTTTTGCTGCGCCACCGCATTAACGCGGACTTTCCCCTGCCCCACCAAAGTGGCAGCGGCGGAGCGCGACAGCCCGAGCATACGAGTAAGCGCAATGTCTAAGCGTTCCCCCACCAGGGCGTCTGGCACCGGCAAAAAGCGACAGTCCACCATTTCAGTGGCTTTCTGCAACTTCCGCAGCTACCAAGTTGGTGTCGGTGGCAGAGATATTGAAGGCACTGAGAAGAAATACCATAATGGCACCCCCGACGATCCAAATGTCGGCTACATTGCCAACAAACCAACCGTTCCAGTTGAGGAAATCAACCACGTGTCCCACCCCGATTCCCGGGGGACGTATCAGGCGGTCAATGAGGTTCCCAATGGCACCGCCCAGGATAAGGCCCAAGACGATGACCCAGTACCAAGAACGCACCCGCGGCAAATAGAACAGCACCGCTACCGACACCCCCACCGAGATGATAGTAAACAGCCAGGTGGAGTGCGCCAAGAAAGAGAAGGCGGCCCCGGGATTGAAAACCAGCTGCAGGGTGATAAAAGATCCAATAAACGGCTTCACTTGCCCAGGTTCGAGGTTAGCTAATGCCCAGATTTTACTGCCCTGGTCGGCGGCGATCGCCAGCAGCGTCACCAACGCAGCCACCGTCAGATAGGTGGCTTGGCTAGGTGTTTTCGCTGCAGTCACTAAGCGTCCTCGCAAATGGTCGGCGGGCGTGGATAGGGGGCGACACCTGCTATAGGTGCCGCCCCGTCAGGTATGACACTGAACTAACTACCTACTTGCAGTCAGATTATTGAATGTCGCCGCTGACCTCGTGCAGCAAGCCTTGGAGGTGCTCACGAATCTTGTTGCGGTAGTCAGCTTCGAAAGTCTTCAGCTCGTTAATCTTAGATTCCAACAAGCCGCGTTCGTCTTCTAGCTGGCTGAGGATGGAATCGTGCTGCTTGCGGGCCTGGTTGACGATCTCTTCACCTTCGGCACGAGCCTCGGCGATCAGACGTTCACCTTCTTCCCGACCGTCACGCACGTACTCATCGTGTACGCGCTGCGCCAAAGCCAACATGGCGGTGGCGTCCTCTGGCTCCGAGGTGGGGGCAGTCGCCATCGCAGGCTGAGCTTCTACCACCGGCTCGGGCTCCGGTTCCGGTTCAGGCTCCGGTTCCGGTTCGGGTTGCACCACCGGCTGAGCAACTTCGGTGACAGTGCCACCGGCTTGCAGATCCTGCACGCGACGTTCGGAGGCTTCCAACTTTTGCTTGAGTTCGGTGTTCTCCACCTGCAGGGCGTAGATGGTTTCTACAACCTTGTCCAGGAACTCGTCAACTTCCAGCTGCTCGTAGCCCTCACGGAACTTAACAGTGTTGAAAGTCTTGTTTAAGACATCCTCTGTTGTTAGCAGTGCCATTTCTTCACCTCAGTATCTCAGTTGACGCCATTCGCGAGCCTTCCCGCTTCTGGCGGTGCGGTCGACTTGAGTGCATCAGTAGTTAGAACATCTACATCTTAGTCATAGTGACCGGGTTTATCACTTCAGTTTGCAACCTACATGAGGAATGTCGCAAATCGACCGAGCAACAAAACCAGCATGAAGAGGACTAAGAACCCGACATCGAGGGCGATCGCTCCCAATCTCAACGGCGGAATTCGCTTACGGAACCAACGCAGCGGTGGCTCGGTTAACGCCCAGATGAAGTTCACGAGAACCAAAAGAATGCCGCGCGGGCGCCACTGCGGGCTGAAGACTTCCAGCCAGGAAATCGCCATCCGCGCCAGCAGAACCAGAGTGTAGAGGAAGGTAATTAGCTGGATGGTGTAGCCGATTATGTACAGCACCAATATGGTATCGCCTATCTGGGTAGGTGGGGTTAGAAGGTAGAGCGCAGAGATTTGGTCCGCTCGTCTTCAACTTTCACGTTGCGTGGGGACAGCAGCAGCACCCGGTCGGTTACGTACTCGATGGAACCTTCGAGGGCGAACACCAAGCCGGCAGAGAAGTCCACAATGCGGCGAGCGTCCTTTTCCCCGGTTTCGGAGATGTTCACGATCACCGGCACGCCCTCACGGTAGGCTTCGCCAATGATGCGGGCATCACCGTAAGTGGTGGGGTGCACCGTGACGATGCGGGTAAGGTCCTTGCTCTGTTCGCGGCGGGACACGATTTCCGGAGTGGAGATGGCCGTTAGCTTGGGAACGACGGGTGCTACCGGTTCCGGTTCAAACGAATCCTCGTAGTATTCGTCCTCAAAGTCATCTTCTACGGCTGCTCCGCGCCAACCGAACTTTTCCATCAATCGTGCCATGTTGGACGATCCTTCCCCGCTGTGCTTCAAGTTGCGCTTCCAACGGTAGTTCACGCTGATTGTGGGAGGTGACCACGTCCTCGGCGTGTCGAATTTCTACCTGCCGCAGGCCCACTCAGGGGGCGATCCAACCGACATTTCGGCCACTACTGGTCGCTAAGCGTCGGTAGGAGTGGAGCCGCTCGTCCTCGCGCGTGCAGGCCCCGTCCTGGTATGCCACTTCCACGCCTTGTCGCTGCAGTTGCGTCAAAGCTGCGGCAGTTTGGTCCAGCGACAAAGTCCCCCAACTGGTGCGCGCCGCCATGTCGGGATGACGCTGGACGCACTGACGGTAGGTGGCTTCGTCTACTTCGTAGCAACGCCCGCAAATGTGCGGCCCGATCGCCGCCACCAGTTCGCTTGCTGCTACTCCCAGGTCGGCCAAGACTTCTACGGTGGCGGCGATGATTTCGTTTTCCAAACCGGCCCGCCCCGCATGAATTCCGGCGCACCAGCGCCCGGAGCGGTCAGCTAGCAGAATCGGCACGCAATCAGCCACCTGGATGGCGACGGCGCGGTTTCCACTGACAATGGCGGCATCGGCACGCACGGCGTTGCCGTCACCGATTTCGCTGTCATCAGCGATGACGGCGACCTGGGCGGAATGGTATTGCTCCAGCCAGACGATGGGGGCGCCCACACTTTGGCGCAGTTGGCGCCGATTTTCGAGGACGGTGGGGCGCGGGTCGGCGGTGTTGAGCCCGAAGTTGGGTTGCGGGCAGGTTAGAGGGCCGACGTGCGGCTCACCCGCTGCCGGGTGGCAGCGGGTGAATCCGATGCGGGCTGGCCCCAGGCGCCCCTGGCGTTGTGGGATTGCTTCCACCACGTCAGTAAACGGCGTTCCTACCGAAGGAAGTCGGGCAGGTCCAAACCGTCAGAATCGTCCTCGTCGAACACTCGCGGCACTTCGAAGGAACGGTCACGCTCACGTGTGGGTTCTTCGTCGCGCCGGCTCTGGGAGGAGCTGGGCTGGGCGGAAGGGAAGGTGGACAGGCGACGCGGCACCGGCGGTTCAGCGCGGTGAGAGCGGCTGGCGGTGGGTAGGGACCCCAAGGGACGCTCACCGCGCTCAGAGGGGCGCACCTCGCGTGCCGGTTCAGCGGTCTCTTCGCGGCGGAAGCTGCGTGCCGGTTCTTCTTCGGTGCGCGCGGTGCGGTAGTTGGAGGGCTGGGGATCCTGTTCGAAAGGCAGGTCCAGGTCCTCTTCTTCCTCTTCGCTGAAGCCTGCCGCGATCACGGTCACGCGGCATTCGTCGCCGAAGCTGTCGTCGGCGTTGAAACCGAAGATGATGTTGGCTTCGGGGTGCGCGGCTTCGCGCACCATGTTGACGGCTTCGTAAACCTCGTGCAGCCCGATATCCATGCCACCTTGGACGAACACCAAAGCGCCGTGCGCCCCATTGATGGTGGCTTCCAGCAGCGGAGAAGAGGTGGCCTTCTCGGCCGCTTCCATGGCACGGTTCTCGCCCACCGCGCTACCTACACCCATGAGGGCGGAGCCGGCGTTGGACATGATGGATTCAACGTCCTTGAAGTCCAGGTTCTGGATGGCGTTTACGGTAATCAGGTCGGTGATGCCTTGCACGCCGGAACGCAGCACATCGTCGGCCATGCGGAAGGCCTCCAGGTAGGAGATATTGCGATCGGCGATGTCAAGTAGGCGGTCGTTAGGAATGACGATCAGGGTGTCAACGTGCTTGCGCAGCTCTTCAATGCCCTTGTCAGCCTGGCTGGAGCGGCGCTTACCTTCGAAGCTGAACGGACGGGTCACTACCCCCACGGTGAGGGCACCGAGCTCTTGGGCGATGCGTGCCACCACGGGGGCGGCGCCGGTACCGGTGCCACCGCCCTCGCCGGCGGTAACGAATACCATGTCAGCGCCTTGCAGGGCGTCGCGGATGGCGTCTTCACTTTGTTCAGCAGCGGCCGCACCTACGGTGGGGTCGGCGCCGGCGCCAAGGCCGCGGGACTTTTCATCTCCCAAGCCGATCTTGGTTTGGGCGTCAGACTGAATGAGCGCCTGGGTGTCGGTATTCATGGCGATGAAGTCAACGCCACGCAGATCTACTTCGATCATGCGATTAACGGCGTTGCAGCCGCCACCGCCTACGCCGACGACTTTGAGATCGGCCATCTCGCCCATTTCGTTCACGTGAACCCCCAACTGGTCACCAAACCCTCAACCTGAAGTCGAAGGTTTAAGATATTGCTTTGCTTTGCGTGCCGAAAGTACGTGGCGAAGCAGGCAAGTTCAACTACCTACGAGGGCGTGTCGCAAGTGCGTTTCTGGCTACGACGTTACCGGCCGGGTGGGGGTGGAAACATCGTAGACTTGCGCCGGGCGCTGCTGCATCAACAGTTGCACCACCTGCGCTTTAAAGTCCGAGTCACTAGTATCACCCCACTTGATCAGGGGCCCATCGACGGTGCGAATTTCCACGCTCACACCGTCAGAAACCAAGGTGTCTACCTGTTCGCGGAACTCACCTTTCAGCGCCGGAATCACACCGGCGATCAACTGTACAGCCTTGGCGCGATTAGCTTCTTCAGCGTTGGTGAGTTCAGCTTTGATCAGGCCTTCTTCTAGTTCCCCTACCTCACGCAAGAGCACACCGTCGGCGTCCAGTACCTCCCAGGTATCCCCTTTTGCCACCGCCATTAAGGGCTGGCGCACGGCGATAGCAACATCCAACCCGCGAGGCCAGTGCCGGGTTACTTCGGCGCTCTTGACCATAGCCAGGGACTCAATCGATTGCGCCACTTTAGCAGTGCTCACCCGCGGCAGCGGAAGCTTGGCGTAAGGTTCAACCATTTGTCGTATCTGCGCCTCAGGTACTTCCTGGGTGGCGCCGGTGATCTTCACATTCTTTACATCGAGGGCGAACAGCGGGGAGAAGAACGCCACCGCCGCTAGCGCCACCACCACGGCCGCTGCGGCCGCACTGATGGCAAGGTAACGCAGGAGTCGGCGTCGATGGGCGCGTTGGATCTCGCGGCGGCGCTGCGACAGCTCATTTTCGCTGCGGTTCTTAGCCCCCCAGGGCCACCCGAAGCCGCCGCTCCCGCCCGCCTTCTTACCGCCCAGCCGGAACTTGCCTTGCGGCTTATCATCGTCACCGTTGCTAACTTCCTGCCGCGGACCAAATTCCTTGGTGGCTCGGTTAGAGGTGTAGTACTTACGCCGCTGCGCGCTGTCGCCCTCGTCTTTGCGAGCGAGCTGGGTGCTGGCGGTTTGCTGCAGCTGCAGTTTACGCCCGCCCTGGCTGCCGCTGTCGGTGCGCCCGCTACGGTTTTTAGAATCTGAGCGTGAAGTTTGGGCCCGCGCACTGTCAACTGGCATCTGCCCCGCGCGCGACCCGCTTCGCTGCTGCGGCTGCGACGGGGCGCGCCCGGCCGATTTGGCGGCAACATTTTGCCGCCCAGTGCCACGCGAAGGCGTAGGTTCGCTCGGCTCGTGAGCACCGCGTGCGCGAGGTTTGGGGGGACGTTTCATACCTCTGCCCGCCAAACTGAGAGCACTTCTTGTCCAGCTTCAGTGACGTTTCCAGCCCCCATGGTGATACAGACATCACCGGGCTCAGCGGCGCGCGCCAAGGCGCGGGCAGCCTC
>JAEWEQ010000008.1 GCA_023389315.1 Actinomycetes bacterium
GTCTTCCTGGGTGGTCAACTGGGGGTCGGGGCCGCCATGACCACCGCCATCGTCGTGGTCCTTGGTATCCGTATCTTCTCCAATGCTGCGGCGATTCGTCGCCACATCTTCGGGGCGTAAGCAATGGATGATAAATCTGCCGAAACCACGCCCGCTAAGGTACCCGCGACGCCCCCACCCGGCGATGAACCCGTGGCGCCACCCGAGGCCGATCAACCGGTGGCGCGACCTGAGGCCGATCAACCGGTGGCGCCACCCGAGGCCGATCAACCGGTGGCACCAGTGCCCGCTAGCGACGACACGGTAGTGATTCCCGCGCTGCAAACACCTGCTCCGAGTCGGCGGGCGCGGGCTGTCTCCGCCGAACGCACCTCTAAACCGCGGCAAGCCTCGCGCTCCGGCGGTGGTTCCACCCCGGCTAGCGGGCGAGCCCGGCGCCTGCGCGACCTACTCACCGCCTCACCGCGCCCCATCCACTGGGTGATTGCGGTTATGTGTTTGGTGTTGGGCTTCGCCCTCGTGACGCAAATTAAACTGCAGCGTTCCGACCCGTTGGATAACTTACACGAGGACGAACTGGTGACCTTGCTTGACCAGCTCACCAACACGGAACGACAATTACGCCAACAACGCAATGACCTCACCATCCAGGTGCAGCGCTTGCAATCATCGCGTTCCCAATTTGAGGCTGCCCAAGAAGCGGCAGAACAAAGTCGCCGCAATGCGCAGATATTGGCGGGCGCGGTAGCGGTTCACGGCCCCGGCTTAACCATCACCATGCAGGAGGGGACCGAGCCGATTACCGCAAATACATTCGTCAACGTGCTCGGTGAGTTACGGAATGCTGGCGCGGAGGCTATCGACATTAACGGCCAGCGGGTGACTGCGGCTACGTATATTTCCCGCGCCGACGCGGGCATGAGCATTTCTGGTTTCATAGTCACCTCTCCCTACAGGTGGTCCGTTATTGGTGATCCGGACACTCTACAGCCGGCATTAGAGATTCCTCGGGGGGCATTGTCGCGGGTGCGCGGTAGTGGAGCAACGGTGACTTTTGAACGCTTTGACGATTTGCGTATCGTTTCTCTGGCTCCAGAACAGTCTTACCGTTACGCTGAAGTTAAATAACGGCAGCGAAGTAGGGTAAATTAGAAGGCAGTTCGTTATCTTCTTGTGACAGGTGAGTGTGGAGGAGACCCATGTCATTTCCAAACGTTCCGGATCCCACGGAAACCGCGGTTTTTGGTGCCATTGGGGAACCCACCGAGGTAGACGAACCCGCCGTTGGCGCCCCCTTGTCGCCGCGCGACCAGGCCGCGGTAGAAGCATTGCCTGCCGGATGTGCCCTGCTGATCGTCCAGCGCGGACCGAACTCGGGCGCTCGTTTCCTATTGGATGCGCAAAGCACCACCGCGGGTCGCAGCCCGAAGGCTGATATTTTCCTAGATGACGTCACGGTTTCCCGCCGTCACTGCGAATTCATCTCCCACGAGGGCGGGTTCGTGGTGCGCGACTCCGGCTCCCTTAACGGCACCTACGTCAATCGTGAACGCACCGAATATGCGCAGTTAAATGCGGGCGACGAGGTTCAAATCGGTAAGTACCGCCTGACCTACCATCCGTCGCCGCAACGATGACCCCTGCGCCGCGCAAAGCCATGCGGCCAGAGTCTGAACAGGCACCGGTTTCATGGCCCCAAGACGTATCCCACCGACCGTACCTACCCATCGGGCAGGTACTGGCCAAGGTACAACCAGACTTCCCAGCATTATCGCTTTCGAAAATACGTTATTTGGAAAAGGAAGGCCTGCTCAGCCCACAACGCACCGCGTCTGGCTACCGGCAGTACTCCGATGCTGACGTCCAGCGGCTGCGTTTCATCCTGGCTCTGCAACGTGATTCTTTTTGCCCTCTAGAAGTGATTGGCTCCCAGTTGGCTGCCCTCGATGCCGGCCACGAAGTTCGAGTGGAGCCCACCGTCAAAGTGGTTTCCGACCATGGGAAAACCACCCGCCCGGAAAGCTCGACCATTAGCGTGCGCCAACTGTGTGACCTGACGGGTATCACTAAGGCGGAGGTCGAAAACTACCTCAAGCTGGGAATATTGACGGCCGACCTGGCTGGCTACTTGCCCACCCGCTCGATTGAGATCGTGGCATTAGTGGCAAAGCTAAACCAACTGGGGATCCCCACGCGCCTGCTGCGCTCGGTGCGAAACAGCGCGGAGCGGCAAGCAGACATCATTGACCAAAGTGTGGACTCCATGCGAGTGCGGAAACGCTCCGGAGATGTGGAGCGCGCTGATGCGAAGGCACGCGAGCTGACGGAAGTCTTCGCACAGCTGCACCGCGAATTCTTGCGCTGTGCCACTGACAGGCTGTCGAATCTATAGCATTTCCGCCGGTTGTGGAGCTTCACAGGCACCGGTTTTACCGGCTCTTGGTGCGCGTAGTGGGCAGTTACCGGATGCAGCAGCAATGCAGGTTAGGTAACAATTCTATCTCAAGTTAAACTTGAGGTTGAAGGCTTGCCGTGTTGCCATTGACGAAACGTCATTAGCGCAATAGCGTGAAACATACAAACGGCATTAAGCCAACCACTGATCCCAGGAGACACGGTGAACGAGACTGCAGGTGCTGCGCAAAGAGCCCACCAAGGAATGCTCTTTGGCGACGTATTAGCCGACATTGGGCCGGATACCGGCTACCGCGGAAAAGTCGCCTGTCACGCCGCTGGAATCACCTACCGGCAGCTCGACTATTGGGCACGTACCGGCCTGGTGGAACCCTCCATCCGTTCCGCCCAGGGATCCGGCAGCCAACGCCTCTACTCTTTCCGCGACATCCTGGTGCTCAAAGTAGTGAAGCGACTGCTCGACACCGGTGTTTCCTTGCAGCAAATCCGCGAAGCTGTTCAGCACCTCAAAGATCGGGGAGTGGATGACCTGGCGTCCATCACCCTGATGAGTGATGGCGCTTCCGTATACGAGTGCCGTTCCCGGGACGAAATGATCGACCTTATCGAGGGCGGTCAAGGCGTCTTTGGCATTGCGGTGGGCCGCGTGTGGCGCGAAATTGAAGGCTCCCTGGCTGAGCTACCCACCGAAGAAGCCGAAGAAATGCCGGTGATGGTAGACGAACTCGCTCAGCGTCGGCGCGCCCGCCGCTGCGTATCATAATCTTGTAGCTAAAAGGCCGGTGCGTCTCCTGGGAGACCACCGGCCTTTTGCTTCTCTCCCGCCAGCCACGGGTGGCAGGTGATTGCCGGCCGATAGGCTCAACCGGACCTAGCAGGGCGCGGGGCTACACCAACGCCGCTTGTTTCTCCGACATTTGGCGCACCCGCGCCCCGGTCAGCCTGCGTGCCTTTGAGGCGGCCACAATCGTCAATCCAACTGCGGCCAACCCCCATACCAACAGCGGCACTACCGAGCCAACCATATTGGTCAACTGGCCACCTAGTACCGTATGTGATAACCCGGCAGAGAGGATCGAAAGGGGCATCACGCCCTCGATCACGTGGAACGCCGGGGGAGCGGTCTCAATCGGAATCACTCCACCTAAAGACACCACCTGCACTACCAGGAACAACATCGCCAACAAGCGACCCAAACGCGCTCCCGCTACCGCTAACATTGCTTGGTTCACCGCCGCGAACACGCCAACTCCAAGTAGCAGCAAGAAGGTGGTGCCCACCAGGTTTACTGGCCGCACCCCCATGGCGGTGGCAACAACCACCACGCCGGCTCCCTGCAGCAATCCCAACACCAGGGCAGGCCACAGCGAACGCCAAGCAACTTGGGTGGCTGAGTTTGTCGACACTAGTTGGCGACGCCGCAGACCCGGCATCACCAGGTAGGAACCAAACGCACCCAACCACAGTACAATCGCAGCCGCCCAGGGGAATACCACGTTCGCGGAAGAGGCCGCAGCGTTTAGACGCGAGTCCTCGGCTTTGACCGGGATGGCTCCCATTTTCACGATCTTGGTGCGTTCAGCGTCGGTGTAGGAGGGGACCTGCTCGGCCCCATCTGCCAGTTCGGTGGCGAAACGGGTGGTACCCGCGATGAGTTCCATTACGCCCTCGTGAAGTTGGCCGGCTCCGGCACCTAGCTCGTCGGTGCCAGCTGCCAACTGGTTCGCTCCCGAGCTGGCTTGCCCAATCCCGTCTGCTAGGGCCCCAGCGCCCGCCGCTAACTGCCCAGTGCCACCTAGCAACTGGTCCACACCCGCGGCTAGCTGTTCGGAACCGCCCACTAACGATGGGGTAGTCGGCGTGCCGTTCAAGGCACCATCTAACGTTTTCACCCCGTCATACAACTGCGCGATACCGCTAGCTAGTCCAGGGCTAGCGTCGCCTTTTCCGTTCACACCGGCATCCAACTGGGCGGCCCCTGCAGCAAGCTCAGCCGCGCCCTCACGCAACTTCGTGAGCTGGGTATCTAATCCTGCGAAGCCACCGGCTTCGCGCAACTGCTCAGTGAAGGCCGCGATGTCCTTGCTGATGCGGATCAGGTCCGCGCGTAGCTTATCCAACCCGAGGTCAGTAATGGTGGTTTGTAGCCGGGTGAGTAACTCGTCGATGCGGGCATCGGAGTCCGGCCAACGCGTCATAACCTGCTCCAAAGCGGCGATACCGGCGCGTAGTTGGGCGCATTGGTCCGCTGCATTGGCCTGTGCTTCACATTCAGCGAGGGCGGCGCGCAACTGGGGCAGTACCCCGATGTTATTGGCATCGCCCTCAATCTGGCCGCGCAGCGCTGCCAGGAGCGAGTTCGAATCCGCCAAGATCGCATCCAACCGGTCCAGATCCGCTTCTAAGCCGCTGGTATCGGGAATGCGATCCAAATAGTCCGGGGGTAGGAGTTTTTCCAATTCCACCAGCACGGAGGTGATTTTTTGCAAGCCGGTGGTGAGCTTGTCCACGCCCTCACTGAGTTGGCCGGCACCACCGGCGAGCGCCTTCGTACCTTCAGCCAGACCGCCCGGGCCATTGACGCCCTTATTGACTTCAGCCATGCCACCGAGCAGACCCGGATTGCCCGGGGTACCGGAAACACCGTCGCGCAACTTGCCCAGGCCCCCAGCCAGCTGGTGAGCGCCGGAGGAGAGTTTACTGGCACCAGTGTTAAGTTCACCCGCACCGGCCGCCAGATCGTTTGCTCCCTGATTGGCTTGGCCCAGGCCGTTGGCTAACGACCACGCGCCCCGGGATAGTTCCCACACCCCGGCTTGCAACTGTCCCGTACCATCCCCGAGTTGGTGGGCACCATCATCAAGCTGACGGGCCCCGTCGGCGGCTTTACCGAGCTGGTCTTTGAACTCATTGAAACCCAGGTAGATCTGATCGAGCATTTTTTCGGTAAAGACCGAACCCATGGAGTGTGCCGCAGCATCGGCGATCTGGGCAGAAATCATCCCCATAATTTCCGAGGACGCGTCGTTGGAGGTCACGGTGATAAGCGCAGCGGTGGCGTCCTTCGTTCCAATGGTGGTTAGGTTCTTCGAAAACTGCTTCGGGATGGTGATGATCGCCTGGTATTCGCCGTGTTTTAGGCCCTCCACTGCTTGGTCTTCCTTCACCAATTGCCAATTGAGGTTAGTGGTGACTGGTTCGGAGGGATACATCAAGCCGGCCGCTAGTTGCCGCCCCAAGGGCACAAGCTGATGTTTGCCGTTGACCTCCATGTGCACGCCCTCATCGAGGTTCACGATGGCAGCTGGGACTTGGTCGAACCGGTTGGTACGCCCAGATATCGACCAGATGGTCAGCGCTGCGGCCAGCACTGGTAAAAGTAGGGTAGCGATGATGGCTCGCCAGTCTCTCAGTGATAGTTTCATCGCGCGATCGCCTCCTGGACTAAGCCTGAGGGTACTTGGTAGGTGTCTAAGTCGTTGAATTCCCATGCGCAAGCGGGGGTGCAAATCACCGCACTGCCACCTGCGCGCGCGCCCTCCAGCACGTCGGCTTCTGCTGCACTAATCGGTCGGTCCACGATGAACAGTTGGGATTTCGGGGACTTGTCCGACCGTCCTCGTCGCCGGGCATCCTGGGTCGGTAGGTCGCCGGGACTTTGAAGTAGGGGAGTGCGGGCAATAACGCGCCCACTTTCGTCCGTGGTGGAAGTGTCGAAAACGAACAGGCTGCCTTCATTAAGGCGCATCCGCCCTCCAAACGCTAGGGCCAGGGCGCGGGCGGCGGTGCGCGGACCGGTGAGGCGAATTGCCTGACCTGGACGCACACTGACGGAAGCTTCCTGAACGATGTCAGTGTTGCGGTCCGCAATCGTCACCTCATAGGCGCGCGCAACCACCTGGCCGTAGTCGTTTTGCCATTGCAGGTGTCGGAAACGCTCATCCATCCCCATCCCTTCCACATCGAAGGTAGGCAACATGCGGTCAAGCCACTTGGGAATGTACCAGGCGCGATCACCCAGAATCTGCAGCACGGCTGGCACCAGCGTCATTCGCACTAAGAAAGCATCCACCGCGACGCCCACCGCGAGGCCGAAGGCAATGGGCTGAACATAGAAGGAACCACCCGGGATAAAGCCGGAGAAGACTGAGATCATGATGAGTGCGGCTGCAACCACCACGGTAGCGGAAGCATTGAAACCGGTGTGGATGGATTCGCGGGCTTTACCGGAGTGGACGTAGTCTTCGCGGATACGCGAGACCAGGAACACCTCGTAGTCCATCGCCAAGCCGAAGAGCACGCCCATCAAAATGATCGGCATGAAGGAGATTACCGGCCCAACTTGCCCTATCAGTAATGCGTCGTTACCCCAGCCAAAAATGAACACCAGGGTGGTCATACCGAAGGCGGCGGCGACGGAGAATAAGTAACCCACCGTGGCTTTCAGTGGTACCCACAACGAGCGGAAAACGATGGTCAACAAGACCAGCGATAGACCCACCACGATAATGCCGAAGGGCAGTAGAGCTTTGTAGAGTTGCTCAGAAATGTCGATGGCAACCGCAGCTGAGCCGGTAACCATGGTGTTTGAGATACCGTACTTTTCCTCCCACTGCGGGGCTTTGCCGCGCAGCGCGTGCACCAAGTTTTCGGTGGAGACTGCTTCTGGGCCTTCACGTGGAATGATAACCACCACACCCAAGTCGGCTTTGCGGTTGGGCGTGGCTAGCTGTACATGGTCGACGTCGTTCAGACGGGAGACTTCAGTGGAGAGGTCATCCATCAGGCCCAGCGGATCATCGGAGGTGATGATGTCGGTGATCACCAGCAGCGGCCCGTTAGCGCCGGGGCCGAATTGCTCCGCCACCAAATCGTAGGTTTGGCGCCCCATGGTGGATTCATCTTCCACTCCGTTGTCAGGCAAAGCTAGGCGCAGGGCATACGAAGGTAGCGCCATCAGGGCCACCACCGCGGTGACCGCCACGATGGTTATCCACGGGTGGGAGGTAGTTACCCCCACCCACCAGGCGGCAGGGGTGCGGCGTTTAGGTTTAGGTTCGCCTCGCTGTTCCACATCTGCGGAGAGGATCTCTTCATCTGCCCCGTCGCCTTCATTAGGCGCTTTCTTATGCGGTTTCTTAGCTTTCTTGCCCTGCTTGCGCCGCGATTTGGGGCGCAAACGGTCACCCATAAGCGCCAGTAACGCCGGCAGGCCAGTCACCGCGATGAGAGCGGCGATCGCCACAGCCAGGGCGGCGCACATACCCATCACGGTCAGGAACGGGATACCACCCACCACTAGCGCCATGAGGGCGATTACCACTGTGGTTCCGGCAAACAGCACAGCTCCACCGGAGGTCGCGATCGCCCTGGGGATGGATTCGGCAACGGTGAAACCGTGGCGGAGTTGGTCGCGGTGGCGCGAGACAATGAACAGGGCGTAGTCGATGCCAACCGCCAAGCCCAACATGATCGCCAGGGTGGGGGTGGTGGTAGAGATCGGGGTGAGGGCGGCGATGACCATCACCACTGCCATGGCAATGCCCACCCCTGTCAGCGCGGTGATGATAGGTACGGAGGCGGCCACTAGAGAGCCGAAGGTGAGTGCCAGCACCACTAGCGCGAGCAGCACGCCGGCGGCTTCCATGATGGATAGGGGTATTTCCGTGGTGGACATGACCTGGCCGCCTACGTGCACGGTCAGGCCCTCTTTTTCACCGGTTTTCGCGATATTTGCAACTTCGTCGACCACTTTTTGGTCGATCGAATCCAGTCCGAAAGAAAACTGCACTTGTCCGAGGGCGTGGCCGCCATCGACGGATACCAGCGGCTCCATGAGAGTGTCATCGAATGGGTTAGAGGAGGTGGTGACGCCGTCAAGCTCCCCGATTTGCTCCGTGATGTCCTCGATGGTTTTGCGGTAGTCGTAGATGTCCTGGCCATCGGGAGCACTGTAGACAATTTGTCCGGAAGTGCCGGCGAGTTCGTCAAAGCGCTCATTTAGTACATCTAGGCCGCGTTGTCCTTCAGTTCCGGGGATGGTGAAGTCATTTGTAAGTTGCCCACCGATAGTGATCATGGCTGCGACGGTGACTAGCAGCAGGCCCACCCAGGCGGCGATTACGGCCCGCGCATGTTTCACCGTGAAAGTGGCAATGCGGTAGAGAACCGAGGACAAGTTAACTCCAAACTTGTTGATACGAAAGTGTATTTGATACTTTTCTGTATTGAGTTCAATACTATATTGTATTGAGAAGAACTCCAACGCAACACAGAGAGAGGATCACGTTGTCCCTACCATTGAAGCGGCGGCGCGAGCACACGCGCGAGCGGCTGATTGCTGCAGCCGCGAAAGTGTTTGCCAACAAAGGTGTGGCAGGTGCCACAGTCGACGATCTGTCGCAAGCTGCTGGCTTCACCAGGGGAGCGTTCTATTCAAACTTCGCCTCTAAAGAAGAGGTGTTTACCCAAACTCTGACTACGTTCACTCGCGACCTAGTAGAGAGCATTTATTCCGAGATCGACAGTCTCAGCGAGGACGTACCGCCCACCGAAGCAATGCGCGCCATCCTGCGTGCCACCCGCCCGCAGGGGAGGCTGTGGGTATTGCTAGAAGCAGAGGGTATGCGACAGGCGCTAGTAGATCCGGTAGTGCGTGACACCTTCTTGGAGAACCGGGATTATCTGGCGCGAGCGCTAGTGGACGTAATGTCTAGCGCGCACCGAGGTTTCCCTAGTTCTGCATTAAGCACGCGCCGCTCAGTAAAGGAATTGCAAAATCTGGCTGAGCTCATCTTGGCCACCTACGCCCAGGCTCTAATGCTTGACCATCTGCAAGGGGAGGACTCCACGGAGCGGTTGTTGGACTTATTGCAGACGTTAATTTTCCCCGGCACTGAAGAACTGCGCGCACCACAACACTGAACGAAACTTTCTTGCAAGGCGCCGCGCAGACCGCACCGGCAGCGTCAGATCAACAGCGGCGCGCAAACTCGGTCCAGCTAACCGGGGAGAGGGGCAGGACGAACTAAGGAAGCCATACCTACTAAAGCCCATCCACTTCTGACATAATGTACATTATCGGCTAGAGGTGGGAATTTGCGGCAACTACGCGGAAGCGGGATTTCAGCGCAATTGCGCCACTTCCACACCGTCCTCGCGCAAAGCCGGCAAGGTGGACATATTAATGCCCACTACACTATTGACAGCGCCAAGGATCCGCTTGGCAACTCGACGTAACGTAAGGATGTGTTTTACAAATGGCAGATCGCGCCCTTCGCGGCATGCAGATTGGTTCGAAGTCACTAGAAACTGAAGACGGCATCGTTTTCGCAGAACGCACCGAACGCTACTACCAGTGCGAAAACGGCCACGAGTTCGCCGTCTCTATGGCGGTGGAAGCCGAGGCCCCAGCAACCTGGGAATGCCGCTGTGGAGCCCCAGCAGAATATCTCGGCACCGCCGCCCCGGAAGAAACCAAGCCTGCCAAACCGGTCCGCACCCATTGGGACATGCTCCTGGAGCGTCGCAGCGAAGAAGAACTCGAGGTTCTACTGGAAGAACAGCTCGAGGTGTTGCGCCGCGGCGAACTACGCGACGGAGTTGCCTACCAGCGCTAACCTGAGCGCGCAAACCCACAGTTATCGCGCAGAGCCCCTCCGATCACGCAAACCCGCAGTGATCGCACAGGCCTTCGGTTCTCGCACAGGCCTTCGGTTCTCGCGCAGGCCTTCGGTTCTCGCGCAGGCTTACCCTTCTCGCACGGGGCAACCCTTATCGCACAGGCCCGCCCTCGCAAATTCTGACATAATGTTTGCGAGGGCGGGTTTCCCGATTTTATGGCACCCCTCCCTAGCGCCATCCACGCAAAGAAATCGGAAACTACTTCTTTAGCAGTCCTTTAAGTGTCTGAGCCCGCTGCTGCGCCCCCCACTTGGTGACGTTAATCAGCTCCTCTTTGATGATGTTGCCATCCATCTTCGACTCCCCCGCTCGCCGCTCCATGAAGGTGATGGGGACTTCCACAATCTTGGCTCCGCATCGCGCTGCCCGCCAAGTCATCTCAACCTGGAAGCCGTAGCCGCGCGAGACCACTTCCCCACTGTCGATCAGCTGGCGCAAAATCGGCTTACGGTAGACGCGAAAGCCTGCCGTAGCATCCATTACTTTAAGTTTTAACAGGGCCCGGATGTAGACGTTCCCCAGGCGGGATAAGGCGATTCTGCGCAGCGCCCACCCCTGGGTGGCACCGCCCTCGACCCATCTAGAGCCAATAACCAAATCAGGCTGGTCCGCCCCGTGTGCGCGTTGTAGCAAACGCGTCAGATCCACCACGCGGTGGGAGCCATCAGCATCCATCTCTACGAAAAACTCATAACCGCGCTCGACACCCCAGGCAAACCCATCCAAATAGGCGCTCGCCAAGCCCGATTTCGCGGGCCGGCTAAGCAAATGGATGCGGTCGCTAAGGTTTTCCTCCACCCACTGGCCGGTGCCATCAGGGCTGGAATCGTCCACCACCAGCACGTGGACGCCAGGCAGATGCGTAAAAATAGCATCCAACATTGCCGGCAAAGTTTGCCGCTCGTTATAGGTGGGAACCACAATCAAAGTGTCGCTGCTCATAGCCAAAGTATATCGGTCCCGCATCGCTGCCAACCGCGCACCGCCGCGGACCCCGGGCCGCTAACGTCGGTTCGTGCGCGCACGCCGGCCGCGTCTTACGGTTGCGTTACGGCGGCGCGAAGCGGTCTTGGCAGGCGCTGCTTTACCCGCTGGCCGAGGGCGTGTCGCCCGACGCGCACCCGCACCAAGCACCACCACTGCGCCCCAAAACACCATCGCCGCCACATCCACCACAGGTTTAAAGCGGGCTGAGAAAGTCACCTCGTGACGCAACGGCAGTTCAGCTTCGCGCCAGGCGGAGGTGAACAGGTCAGTACTGGCAACGACCGCGCCATTGGGGCGCACCAGTGCGGACACCCCGTTGGTGGAGACTTGCATCGCCGAACGCGACAGGGACATGGCCCGCAGGCGCACCATTTGGAGTTGCTGCAGTGACTCAGCGGTCATACCGAAAGCTGAGTTATTAGTGGGAACCACAATCACTTGTGCGCCGGAGCGCACCGGCTCGGCAAAGATCTCTTCGTAGGCGGACTCAAAACAGATCCCCACCGCCAAAGGTAACTTGCGCCCATCGTTTAAGGTCACGTCCAGCAACCCTGGTTCGGTTCCGCCCACCATGTCCGAACTCACCCGCGCAGTTTCCTTCGACAAGATACTTAGGAAGTCACGCATGGGAATGTACTCGCCAAAGGGCACTGGTTTTTGTTTGGTGTAAACCGGCCCCAACTTGCCACCGGGATAGTAAAGCACCGCGTCGTTAAAGCGCACCTCGTCCTCGTGACGCACCGCGCCCACCAGCAACGGCACCGCCACCGCATTGGAAGCTTGCCGCACTAACTCCATAGCGCTCCGGTTTACCCGCGCATCCCGGTCCAAGGAGTTCTCTCCCCACACCACTAAATCTGCCGACAAACCAGCCTTCACAGCCTCTAAAGTGGTGCGCGTGTGGTTGCCAGCGACCTTATTTTCCACCGCGAACGTCTCATCCACCGGTGGCTCCACATTGCCTTGGATGATCCCCACACGCACCGCCCCGTCCTGCTGCGAAGCCGGCAACGGCAGGAGGATCGGTAAAACTCCCACTGCCACGCCTAGCCCGGCGGCCAGCGGACGGGAGAACCAGTGGCGCGGACGCTGCCAAGAAACCAAGGAGAAAATACGCCGAGCCAAAGTCGCCAATACCACTACTGCTACCGCGATGGTGACCTCACTTCCCCACCGCGCCAAGTGCCCCAGGGGCCCGTCGACTTGGGAATACCCCACCAGTGCCCAGGGGAACCCACCGAAGGGAATGCGCGAGCGCAACTGCTCCATACCTGCGAACGACAGTCCCACGATCAGCGCATCGACCCAGATCCAGCGCACTTTAGCCCGCAAAGGGCGCAACCACGCCACGGTCCCCGTCCACGCTCCCATGAACAGGCCTTGTATACCAGCCAAGACCGCCCACGGCAGGTAGCTACCAACAGCGACCGTGGCCCACCAAATATGCGCTAGGAAAAAACCCCAGCCAGCTACGAAACCATACCAACTGGCCCGGCCTACACTGACGCGGTCCACGACCGAAATCAGTACCGCCAAGCTCACCGGCAGTAGGTACCAGGCGCCTACGAATGGGAAACTTGCCCACATCCCCAAGCCGGCGAGCGCCAACAACAGGTAGTCCAAGCCCCAGCGGCTACCGCGTGCCACGTCCTCACCCATGGTCGCTCATCGCCACCACGGAACGTCGAATTGACTCCACCGCCCAACGTGCGTTCGTTGCCACTTGCGGCCCGCCCACCAGCTGTAACTGATTGAGTACATCCATCACTTGGCGGCACCAGCGCACCCAGTCACCCGCTTCTAGGTCGGCGGCCCGCACCGTGGTAGCCAAGTCGTCGCCTTGCACCCACCAGTATATGGCGTTGACCAGGCCCGTCTGGAGAGGTTCTGACAAAGTGGTGTGCGCCTGCGACTCCGCTCGTTGGATCTGGGCCATCAGGTTTTGCGTCTTTTGCAGGGCGCGCCCCAGTTTCCCGCTAGCTCCGCCGGGGATGTCAGTATCGGGTAGGTGATCCTTGCGCGCTTCGAATACGCAGGCACTCACCACTGCCGCCAGCTGCGCCGGATCCAAGTCCTCCCAAATTTCCCCCGCCAGGGCGAGGGCGATCACCAGGTCCCGTTCGGCATAAATGCCGCGCAGTACTTTCCCGGTGACGGTTAGCTCCTGTCCCTCCAGGCAGCCTAGTTCCTGCAGTACCTGCACCACCGCGTCGAACCGGCGTCCCAACGAGGACGTGCGCGTCCTCACCTGGCCAGCCAGGTTTTCATACTCGCGCCGGGCATGCAGCCAGGCTTTGGCTTCCCTGGCGTGGGCGTCTCGGTGAGCGCACTGGTGGACCGGGTGGGAGCGAATGAACTCCTCCAACTGGGCGATAGCGGCCCGGTCTTTCGCGTTCACTGGATTCTTCATGCGTTTGGGGCGGCGCAGTTTCTTTTGCTTGCGCATATAGCGCAGGTCCTTTGAGATGAATCCGCGGTGGCGTGATACCGCGCGCAGCCAAGTGCCCGGCAAACGCATCTTGCCGACTATGCTGAAGCCTTCGGGGAGGTTAGCGACCCCCACTTGGCGTACCGCACCGGTTTCGTAAACCACCTGCACGGTGCCAGCCCCGCTGTCTGGGCGGGTCACCACCGCGTCAAGGTAGTTACCGCCCTCGGAAATGGCAATGACGTCCCCGGTACGCAACTGGGAAAGTTCTTTCGCCAGGTAGGTGTGACTAATGTTGTTGCGCTCGCGAGCCGACCGCTTTTGCAACAGCGCCAGTTCATCGCGGGCAGTGACGTACTCGTGCACGTCACCTTGTTCACAGGTCCAGTCCGCGCCGACTTCTTCCATGGTCTGTTGGGCTCGGCGCGCCTGTCGCGCTAACTCCACCACCTGGCGGTCGGTTTGGAACTGCGCGAAGGACCGTTCCACGATGGAGCGCGCAGTATCCAAACTGCTTTGCGACGCCAAGTTCGCAACCATGTTGTAAGTGGGTTTGAACGCTGAGATCAACGGGTATGAACGCTTTGACGCGAGGGAAGAAACCAGTACCGGTTCAATCTCATCGCGATACACCACCACCGCATGCCCAAGGGTGTCGATGCCGCGCCGACCGGCCCGCCCCGTCAGCTGCGTGTACTCCCCAGCGCTCAACCCCACATGGGCTACCCCGTTGTATTTAACTAAGGATTCCAACACCACGGTGCGCGCTGGCATATTAATGCCCAGTGCCAGGGTTTCGGTCGCGAACACCAGCTTCACCAGCCCCAGGCTGAACAGGCGCTCCACGATGTCTTTAAACAGTGGCAACATGCCGGCGTGGTGGGCGGCAACGCCCGCTTCCAGAGCTTGGGCGAAGGTGTGGACGCGCAGCACTTTGATTTCTTCCGGCGGCAAACTGGCTAACTGAGCGTCCAGGAACTCGCGGATGCGTTGGCGCTCCCCCTCATTCGCTAGCTCAATTCCCGCCAGGCAAATTTGTTCCACCGCTTCATCGCAGCCAGCGCGGGAGAAAATGAAATAAATCGCCGGCAGCAGGTGGGCGCGATCCAAAGTGATGGCCACTTCCGGTCGGCTGGTTCGTTTGCGGCGGCGAGGACGGGCCTGCGCCATTCGCCTGCCGCCTGCCAGGCCGCGCTGGGCTTGGTCCTGTGACCGGGATTGGAAGCCGCGTTGGCGAGCGATAGCCGAACGCAGCTGTGGGTTTAGGGCGTGACCGGCTTTGGAGGGCGCAGTCGGAGTGGCTGGTTCGCCCTCGTCCTGGCGATAGAGGTCATAAAGGTCGCGTCCCACCATCATGTGCTGGTGCAGCGGCACTGGGCGGATTTCGGAGATGATCACATCGCAGCCGCTGCGAATGTGGCCGATCCAGTCACCGAACTCTTCGGCGTTGGAAACTGTCGCCGACAATGCCACCACCCGCACATGTGCGGGCATAAGGATGAGGACCTCTTCCCACACGGGGCCGCGGAAACGGTCCGCCAAGTAGTGCACCTCGTCCATGACGACGAATGCCAAATCGGAAAGATCCCGCCCAGCGTAGATCATGTTGCGGGCCACTTCCGTGGTCATCACGATCACCGGGGCGTCGGGGTTGATGGAAACGTCGCCGGTGAGCAGGCCAACGTTTTCCGCCCCGAAACTGGCGGATAAGTCCCGATATTTCTGGTTGGAAAGGGCTTTGATAGGGGTGGTGTAGAAGGCTCGCTGTCCGGTCTTTAGTGCCAAGTAGCAGGCGAACTCCCCCACCACGGTTTTTCCCGCGCCGGTGGGCGCGGCCACCAGCACGTTCTGTCGCGCTTCCACGCTAGCCAGAGCCTCAGCTTGGAAGTCGTCGAGGAAATAGTTCAGGCCCTGCTGGAAACGACCGCGGTGAGTGTTTTCTGCGGCTGCCCGTGCCTTAGCTTCCCGATATCGCTGCGCCGCGCTGGGTGCGGTGGAAGTATCGGGGTAAGTGGGGAGGGCACGCTTGCGGTGGCGACGCCGGCTGGGAGTCACAGCGTCTCTTTTTCAGTAGCCGCTAGCGCCCGATCAAGCTCGGCGTCGATGCGCGCTTGTTTGCGGTCCCAGCGCTTATCGTGGATTGCGCAAACCCCGATCGCCAGGAAATACAGGGCGCATAAGAACAGCGCCTGGAAGGTCATGGTCCACGGGTCCGGCAGTGGGTTAGCTACAGCCGCGAAAATGAAGGCGATTGCCACCGCCCAGCGCCAGGTTTTCAGCATGGTTTTGGCGCGCACAATGTTGAGCTGGTTAAGCCCCACCATCACTAGCGGCACCAACAGGGATATACCGAAGACAATCACCAGGCGCATGTAGAAGCTGAAATAGGTGTTTGCCCGCATCAGCATTTCTGATTGGGAAGGCGCAAACGAGGTGAGGATGTGTACTGCGTGGGGCATGATGATCAGGCCCATACCCACACCGATGCCGAATAAGATGATTCCGGCGACGGTGAATGACAGTACGTAGAGTTTTTCGCGCTTATACAGCGCTGGTGCCAGGTAGGCCCACGCTTGGTAGAGCCACCAGGGGCTGGAAATGATGAAACCAGCGAACATGGTGATTCGTAGTTTCAAGTCGAAAGCGGCAGAAACCGTTTCGAAGTTTAGCTGCGCGTGGCGGCCCTGCTCCCGCAGTTCCGCCAACGGCGCTGCCATGTAGTTGAAAATCGGGTCGTAGAAGAACCAAGCGATGATGGTGCCGACGAGCATTCCCAGAAGGGAAAGGAGGATGCGGCGTCGCAACTCCTTCAGGTGCTCCAACAAAGGCATCCTGCCTTCAGGATCCTTCTTCTTTTTCAGTCGTGCCATCTTCTTCTAACTACACCCGCACTCAGGTGGCCTACTTGGTGTTGGTCTGCGGATCGTTGTCAGTGCGGTCCACGAATACGGTTTCTTCCGGGGTTACTGCCGGGCTTACCGGCGGAACCACGGTGTCTTCAGCAGCTTTGGTTTGCTCGTTTTCGTCGGTCAGTTCCCGCATTTCCTTCTTCAGGACTTTCGCGGACTGGCCCACGTTCTTGGCGATATTCGGCAGGCGGTTGGCACCAAACAGCACCACGAGGACGATCAGCACAACGATGATGTGCCATGGCTTAAAAGCACCCATGTTAGTTTCTCCCTTGGGTTGCCCGCCCCACCGGTCATTGACCGGCAGTGACGGTGGAGGTCATCACGCGTTTAGTCTACCGTATCCATCCGCACCTGGCCGGTTGCGATCACTGCTGCAGGCGCTGAATCAGCCGGTAGTTTTCTTCCGCTTGGCGAGCCCTGCGAGCCGTCTGCTGGCAAAGCGGCGCGTTGTCACACTCGATTAATCCCAGCCCCAAAGTGAGCAGCTGGTCGCTCCCCCACTGCTGGTCGTAAACATTCAGGTAGTACACACCTGCGGCGCGCCCTTCACTGCGTTCCTCCGTCAGGGCCCACATCCACCGCGGATCCACCTTAACCTGCACCCGCTGACCCTTAGGTGGTACTGGGGAAGAGTCCTCCAGTGGCTGATTTGCCTCGCTTTCGGCGGCCGGAATTTTTGTCAGCGTCACCCCTGCCATCCGGTCGCATCGGAAGTTGCGCACCTGCTGGGCGCGGTAACAATATCCGCGGAGCACCCAATGTCCATCAAGGTAGATCAGCTGCTGGGGTAGCACGGTGCGGGCAGATTCCTCCCCGGTACGGGTCCGGTAGTCAAACTTCACCGCTTGCTTACTTTCGCGCGCTTGAGAGATGGTGGCCCGCAGGGCTTCGTCCTCGTTTGATTCGACCCACACGAGGACGTTTTGTAAGTTCTCCGCCTGCAGGTGTCCACTCAGTTTCGCCACCGCCGGCAGCAGCACCTGGTTGTGTATCCCTAATGTCAGGTGCGCGTATAGCCACAGCGCGATGAGGGCGGCGCGCGCCTCGGTGACGGTGAGTTGGGCAATATTGTCGATCGCCGCTACCGGTTCCAACTCCAATAGGTCTTCTTCATAAAACAGATCCCAACGCAGATTGATTTTGGTCCAGTAATAGTCTTCCTCAAAGAACGTCTCAGCCAGGTATTCACTAACCTGCAAAATGTCTTGCCGATCAACCCCGAAGTGGTTTGCTGCTTCCTCCACGGTGGCGGGCCCGGTTTCGCGTAACCATTGCACTAGCGCCAAGGTCAGTTCCAACGTCGACCCGGTCCCGAGGGCGGTTTTGCGGCTGGCGCGCACCCGCTTGCTGCCAGCTTTGCCATCTGCCGGCAGTGCCGGTGCCAGGTCGGCGCTGCGTTGCAGGCTTTCCACCACGTTGGTTCGCAGATAAGCGGGCTCGAGCACCACGCAGTTTTCCGCCTGGGCCAGCAGGGTCTGCCACCAATGCCGGTAGGTGTCGGACCGTCCTCGCCGCAATTCCCAGCCTGCACTGTTTAACTTCTTTGCTAGTTCAGGCTGCTCACCGACCAACTCACTGCGGCTTTCCAAATCGCCGCCTTGCCCGGCGCGCACCGCCAAGAGGGGTTCAATTTGGGTGATTGAAAACTTCGCGGAAAGATCCACCTCGGCGGTGGCGTCCTTATCCAGCGCCTTGAAATCTCCGATGCGCGATAAGTTGAAATGTCGCACAGCGGCGCGTTGCCGATCCCAGCCGTGCAGCAGGATTTGGGAATCAGAAGCCAGCAGGCGCCACGGCTCCACTAAGCGGGTTTCGCGCCGCTGCGGGTCGGTGGCAGCAGGGTAGGTGAAGGTAACCTGTTTGCGCGCCAAGATCGCGTCCAGCATCTGTGCCATCAGCTGCGGGTTGGACAGCCCCGAGTGCGGCACTGCAATCAACGGTTGCGCTGCGGGAGCATTGGCTGCGGCCCTGATTTTCCATGTTCCACTGCCGTCAGCTCGATTCCAAAGTTCCATCGCCTGCTGGAGTAGTTCACGCTCGGGCGCGGTGAACGCCTGGTACCAGTTCTGGTTGGGCGCATGGATGCGGTAGCACTCGACGCCTTGCCGGTTTTTGCTGACAGTGATGTGGCAGCCGGCCTCCTCTATGGTTTGTTTGTCGCGGCTGAACATGCGTTCTAAGTTGCTCTCTGACTCTTGTCCTTGGTATCCCAAAACCTGCTTGAACAGTTCCTGTTTCGTAAGCGCCCGGGTCGGTAGGGTCAGTGCCAGCAAAAGGGAGAGCTGACGCTGCTTAGAGGAGATTTTCGTACCCATGGACTCACCTTAACCCGCTAAGCTGGCATGGTGATGCAAAGACAAGCCCGGATACTGGAAATTCTCTCTGCCCGGGAAGATTTCGTAACCGCCCGGGTGGAGATTACCGCCGCGCCCGTCGGGGCTGCGCGGTTCTTGCCGGGGCAGGCAGTTCGCATTGCGGTCCTGCCCCAGTTAGTGGGCGCGGTTAAGGTCGGGATGGAAGTGCGGATTGATTGTTCCGCCCTCGCTAAGTCCCTGGGTACCGGAGGTTTCGCCACCACCATTGCCACGCAGTCTTTACCGGCGGACACGTTGCCCCAGGTCGGTCACGTGATGAAGGCCCGCTATTTGCCCCACCAGCACATGGTGCTGGCTGCGGAAGAGGCTGACAGTCCTTACCGGGCGCGGTTGGAGGCCTGCGACGATTTAGGTCGAATGCCGGTGGTGGTAGCGGACTTGCATTCTGCTCTCACTCCCCTGCTGGCTGCGGTGCGCGCGCGGCGTCCAGATACGCGCGTGGCGTATGTCCACGACGATAGCGCTGCACTGCCGGCGGCGTTTTCCCAAACCGTGGCGCGTTTGCGCGAGGACGGGTGGCTCAGTGCCACTATCACGGCCGGGCAGAGTTTCGGTGGTGATTACGAGGCCGTGAGCATTCCTTCTGCCCTGATGGTGGCGCGCAGCGTGGTTGGCGCAGATATCTGCGTGGTGGC
Organism: Actinomycetes bacterium; assembly: GCA_023389315.1. Lineage (GTDB taxonomy): Bacteria > Actinomycetota > Actinomycetes > Actinomycetales > Actinomycetaceae > Gleimia. The sequence continues at coordinate 19,436 of JAEWEQ010000008.1, forward strand.
TCCGGGGCCGGGCGTGATGGGGACGGGAACCAAGTGGGGTTTTTCCGGCACCGCTTCGGCCACGGCGTTGCACGCGGCTGCCTCTTTGGGTGGCAGCCCGGTGGCGGTGCTGCGCGCTTCTAGCGGCGACGCACGCGCTTCGCACCGGGGGGTTTCGCATCACAGTTTGAGCGTGTTGACAACTCTTTTGCACTGTTCGGTGACGATCGCTGACCTGGATTTGGATCCCGACTTTGCCACTGAACTGGGGATATCGGAAGAGGTGCTCAGTAAGCTCACCTCCCAACGATCCGCCTTATCACGGCACCGACTGGTGTGCGCCGATGCACGCCAGGTTTGGCAGGCTTTGCAACGAACGCCGGTGCCGCTTTCCACCATGGGCCGCAGCTTAGCAGCCGACCCCTTGGCCTTTTTGATGGCCGCAGCCGCGGGCGCGGTGGCGGCGGATCTGGTGGATTGATTTTCCCCAGGACGGTGACCGTCCTCGGGAAAGGCGGGCTACAGTCGGCTGGCGGTGAGGGCGGTGACGATGATGCCGCGGGCGCCTTCGCTGTGGAGTTGGTCCATCACGTCGTTGACTTCAGCGGCTTTAACCATTGACCGCACTGCCATCCAAGTGGGGTCAGCCAGCGGGGAAATAGTTGGCGAGTCGAAACCGGGGGTGATCTTTAGCGCCGCTTCCAGGTCCCGCTCGTGCACGTTGTAGTCCACCACCACGTAGGAGCGGGCCACCATCACGCCATCTAGGCGGCGCTGTACCACTTTCACGCGTTCGTCCTCGACCAGTTCGGGACGGCAAATCAAGATCGCTTCGGATTCCAACAACACGGGGCCGAAGATATCCAGCCCGGCGGCGCGCAAAGTGGAGCCAGTTTCCACTACGTCGGCAATCACGTCCGCCACCCCAAGTTGCACGGAGGACTCTACTGCCCCATCCAGGTGCACCACGGTGGCCGCTACCCCACGCTCGGTGAGGAAGTCGGAAACTAGCCGGTCGTAGGAGGTAGCGACGCGTTTACCGCGGATGTCCTCCAGATCGCTTAGCTGGCCGGTGGGCGCGGCGAACCGGAAGCGGGAGCGCGCGAACCCCAAGGCCTGGCACTCAACTGCGCCGGTGCCGGAGTCCAGCAGCAAGTCCCGACCGGTGATGCCCAGGTGGATGGTGCCTTCACCAACGTAAACCGCGATGTCACGCGGGCGTAGGAAGAAGATTTCCACCCCCGCGTTCTCATCGCGGATCACTAGTTCGCGTCCGCGGCGGCGGGCTTTGTAGCCGGCCTCGGTGAGCATGGTGATAGATGGCTCCGAAAGTGAGCCTTTATTGGGGACTGCAATGCGCAGCATAGTTAGTTTCCCTTCCGTACCGTGCCTGGTTACAGGCGCCGGTAGATGTCTTCAAGCGTGAGGCCTTTTTTAACCATCATGACCTGCAGGTGGTATAGCAGTTGGGAGATTTCTAAGGCCGCGTCGTCTAAGGATTCGTATTCGCAGGCCATCCACACTTCCGCGGCTTCTTCCACGATCTTCTTACCGATGGTGTGGACTCCGCCGTCAAGTTCCTTCACCGTGCCGGACCCGACGGGCCGAGTCTGGGCTTTTTCCTCAAGTTCAGCAAAGAGCTGTTCAAATGTCTTCACGTACCCATGCTAGGCCACCGCCGGTGGTGGGGCCGGGTATGCCCAGATTCAGAGATTACCCGCCCCACCCCGGCTGGCCGCTGCCAGTTATTTCAGGTACTCGTTGGTGACGGTTTCCGGCAGGGAAACCTCGGCGCCCATTAGTCCCGGGATGGAGCTGAGGAAGGATTCCATCTGCTCCCACAGCTTTTCATCCTGTGTCAGATCTACCTTGCCACTGGGTGCCAGTAGCTTAGCGGTGGCTTCGGCAGTGGCTTTAGCATTCTGGCGCGCCTTGTCATCGCTCAATCCGGGATCGCGTTTTTGGGTGGCGGTCACCGCGGCATCTAGGTCGTCGACGAATGCTTGCATGCCCTCTCCGATGGCCGCCAGGGTCTGGCGTACTTGTTCCCCGTGGGTGCGAGCATATTCACCGGTGGTGACAATGGTTGCGCCCACCAGCGGTACCTGCCCGGAGGCGGTGAGGGGGATTTCGCGGATTTTCATGCCGATTTGGCGTAGCTGTACCGAATCGTTGTTAGTAAAGCCCACGATGGCGTCCACCTGGTCGGATTGCAGTGCCGCCATCTGCGTGTAGCCGATGGCTTTGATTTGCACGTCCTCGCGCTTCATGCCGGCGTCTTGTAGCGCGGCGAGCAGTCCGAACCAGTTGGACCCGAACTCGCCGGGTAGGCCCACGCGCAGACCTTTGAGGTCCGCGATGGATTTCACCGGGGAGTCTTCCTTCACGATTACTACCACCGGGTAGGAGGCGTAGTATTGGCCGACCGACACCAGGTCCATACCCTGGGCGCGCGCTTGTATCATTTCATCGCCGGTAGCCACTACCAGGTTTTCTTCTCCCGCCAGCAGTTGGGTGAATAAGCCTTCGTCGGCTCCGTGGTGGCGGATAGTGACGTCCAGCCCGTGGTCTTTGAAATAGCCGTTGTCTTCAGCCAGGTAGGTGGGTGCGAACTGCACGTTCGGAATGTAGGTAAGTCCCACGGTTACTTTGGCGTTTCCTTCGTCGCTACTGGCAGCGCTCGGGTCGCTGGAGCCGGTAGTGACAGATGATGTGCAGCCGGTGAGGGCGGTGAGAGAAGCTACCAAGGTGGCGGTTGCCAGGGCGCGACGGGTGAGGCGGGCGGACATGGGTTTCCTTTCTACGGTGTTGCTTGTCCATCACGAGGACGGGTGGTGGCGTTGGCAGGGTTAAACGAGGTTCAGTATTGGCGCACCCACCACCGTTCCAGTAGGTACAGGGCGGTGTAGATAGTCATGGCGAGTACGCATAGCAGGGCGATGGTGACAAACATGCCGGCAGTGTCCACCGCGTGTCGTTGCGCGGTGAGGACCATACCCAGGCCGGTGCCACCCATCACCATCTCCCCCACTACCGCGCCCGTGATGGACAGAGTGAAGCCGTTGCGCAGGCCGGTGGTGATGGCGTGTAGTGCCAGTGGTCCTTCGATGTTCCAAAGCAGGTGCCAACCGGATGCCCCATCCAAGGTGGCGGCTTCGAGCACGTCACGGTCGAGTTGGCGCAAACCCAGGGTGGTGGTGAGCAAAATGGGGAAGAACACCATGAGTGCGCATAGTGCCACTATGGCGGCGGTGCCATAGCCGATCCATAGAACCAGCAGGGGTGCGAGGGCGATGGCGGGGATCGCTTGGGTGGCGCCAAGGAAGGGTTCGACTGCTGCTGCTACCAGTTTGAATCGGTAGATGAGGTAGGCCAACGGGAGTGCCACGGCGGTCCCCAGCAGGGCCCCGAGGGCGGCCTCGTAGGCGGTCCACGACAGGGCTTGCCACAGCTGGGGGCGAGCGATTTCCAGGGCGAAGCGGGAGGCAAATTCACTGGGCGAAGGCAGTGCCCAGGCCGGCAGGGAGCTGCGTTGGGTGGCCAGTTGCCAGGCGGCGACCACTAGCAGCGCCAGTAGTAGGGGCGCGGTGATGTTGGTAGCGGTGGAGGTAGCGCGCGCCGGGCGGACGGCCCGTTTCGTCTCTACGCCGGCAGTGGTAGGCCAAGGCGGGCGGACGATGGCTTTAGGTGCCATTAAAAACCCCCGGTTCGCTAGTTCGGTAGCGCCGGGGTGTGCTCATCGGGTGACGCGCTGCGCCAGTTGGCTAGGCGTTGGTGGCCGTACCAAAAGGTAAACGCAGACGCAGTGTCACTGCTTCGCTCCTCCCATCCGGACTTTAACCGTCGGTACTGGAATCTCACCAGTTCAACCGCTTTCGCGGGTCGCGGACTTTCACCGCCGGTTCGGACTTTCACCGACCCCGGAGCTGTTTACATCCCTAAGGTTACCCTAAAGTCAGGTGCTTTGGGGTGAAGCGAGCCTTAATGCGCGCACATAGCTGCCGCGGCCGCTTGCCGCAGCTGTTCGACTTCAGCATAAGCGTCCTCGGCGCGGTATACCGCGGACCCCGCTACGAAGACGTCGGCACCGGCCTCGGCGGCTTCGGTGATGGTCTGGCGGCTAATGCCACCGTCAACTTGGATTGCCAGTTCCAAGTCGCGGTCTTTCGCGGCTTGGCGGACGCGGCGGATTTTCTCCAGCTGGGAGCGTAGGAACGGTTGCCCACCGAATCCGGGTTCCACGGTCATCACCAGGATCATGTCGAAGGCGTCGAGGACGTCAAGGTAGTCGTGGATATCAGTGGTGGGTTTCAGCCCTAGGCCAACTTTTGCACCCAGGTGATGGATTTCGCGTGCCAGTCGCAGGGGCGCTCCGGCGGCCTCGGCGTGGAAGGTCACGGATGCAGCACCGGCTTCGGCGTAAGCGGGCGCCCACCGGTCTGGGTCGTTGATCATTAGGTGGCAGTCCAGTGGCAGGATGTCACGCGCCACCAGCGCTTCCACCACCGGCAGTCCCCAGGTGAGGTTGGGAACGAAGTGGTTGTCCATCACGTCTACGTGGGCGTAATCAGCGTTGCGGATCTTGTGTAGTTCTCCCGTCAGGTCCGCCACGTCGCAGTTGAGAATGGATGGGCTGATGGTTGGTTTCATGGTTCACTCCCCCGCTGTTTTCTTCAATAATGCCAAGAACATCGCGTCTGTACCGTGGATATGGGGCCACAGCTGCACCACGTCGCCCTCTGCGATGGGTGTTCCCTGCACTTCAATGGGGCTCATTGCGACCTCGTCCAGCAGTTGGGAAGCCGGGAGTACTTGCAGGTTCTTGGTATCGGCCACTGCTTCGATCTGTCGTACGGTCTCTTGCTCGTGCGGAGAACAGGTAATGTAGGCCAGTACCCCACCGGGAGCCAAGGCCCGCCAGGCGGACTGCAGCAGCTCAGCTTGTAGTTTCACCAGCCCCGGCAGGTCGCGTGCTTGGCGACGCCACCGGGATTCGGGGCGGCGCCGCAGTGACCCCAATCCAGAGCAGGGGGCGTCCAGCAGGATCCGGTCGAAGTGGTCGCGTTGGGTGAGTTCGCGCCCATCGCCCACCTGCACCGTTACCCGCGGCATCTGGGCGACGGTGTTCTGCACTAGTTCGGCCCGGTGCGGGGCGATTTCGTTAGCCAATAGTTGGGCGCCGCGGGCTTGCGCGAAGGCGCCCAGTAGTCCGGCTTTGCCACCGGGACCGGCGCACACGTCCAACCAGCGGCGGTCAATGCCGTCCACCGGAACATTGGCGAGGGCGGTGGTAACCAGTTGCGATCCTTCGTCCTGGACTGCGGCGCGCCCATCGCGGACCGCTTCCAGCCGCCCCGGGTCGCCGCCGGAAAGAATTACTGACCATTCAGAGAAATCCCCGGGACGCGCTGAGGTTTTCAAGAAGTATTCGGCGTCATCGGCCAGGTCAGCTGGCATGATCATGCCCGGCCGGGCGCATAGGCTTACCAGCGGGTTATCGTTGTTTGCTGCCAGCACCTCGGGTAGTTCGCGCGGGTCGCGCCCATGCGCGGCCAGGGCGGAAGCGAAGGCACGTACCATCCACTGGGGGTGGGAGTATTCCACGCTTACCCGCTCGGCGTCACGCTTGATTTGGTGGATTTGTTCTTCCCAGTATTGGGGTCCGCGCTCCACTAGGGAGCGTCCGGACCCGTTGATAAATTTCTCAGCGCCGCGTTCGCACACGCTCTTGGCAAGTTCCACACTTTGCGCCACGGAAGCGTGGTCGGGCACGCGCAAGTGCAGGATCTGGTGAGCGGTCATTCGCAAAATGACGCGCACCGAGGTGTCTAGCTGTGCCAAGGGTCGGTTGACGACGTGGGATAGTACCCAGTCGATGCGCCCTTGATTGCGTAGTGTTCCGTAGGTGAGTTCGGTGGCGAAAGCGGCGTCGCGTTTATCTAGTCGGGCCCGCCAGATTGCGCCGGGCAGGATGAGGTTTGCGTAGGCGTCTTCGTCTTCTACCCGCACCAGGGTTTCGTAGGCGACCACCCGCGCTGGGGATACTCGAGAGGAGGGGCGTCGGCGCGTGTCTTTTTTCATTTTTCCCAACTTTCAACGTGCTACGTATTTAGTGCCTCGACCGCGCTGCCGGCAGCTAGGCACTTCCTTTGATTCTATGTCTTTCCCGCCGCGGTCGAAACTAGCCCGGTGGTCGTAGGCCACCGGGCAGGCTCACCGGCGCGGGTCGGCAATGCCTACGGACGTGTCCGTGGCGGGGCCGCCGTTGCGGGTGGCTGGCGCGAAACCAAAACCACAGACTTCAGTGCGCCTCACTCGGGGGTGCCGGTGAAGTACGCCGTCGATGCGTCCAGGCGGGCTCCCCGGGCCCAGGCGGCCGCCTCCATGCGGGATTTCCCTGCCGGCGCCAGGGTGCAG
>JAEWEQ010000029.1 GCA_023389315.1 Actinomycetes bacterium
TTCCCGCCAATCACCATCACCTCTGGGTTCAACAAGGAGGCCAGATCGGCCAAAGTGCGCCCCAATACCGCTCCGGCATCGGCTACCACCCGGCGCGCTGCGATCTGCCCGGTTTGCAAGGCTTGCGCCACGTCTTCGATGGTTTCACACTCCACCCCCGCGGCCTGCACCTGCTTTATCAAAGTGGGGTTGGCGATCTCCCCCTCCAGGCAGCCACGGTTGCCGCACCGGCACAGTTCATAGCCCGAGGCCGACTGCACGTGTCCGATTTCGCCCGCGAACCCCAGGGCCCCGGTGAACGCGTCCCCGCGCAGGTACATGCCCGCGCCGATACCGCGCGAAATGAGGATATATACCAGATTCTGTGCGCCGCGGTGTGCCCCGAAAGCCACTTCCGCCAAAGCCGCGGCGTTGGCATCATTGCACACCGTGAAGGCTCCGGTGGTGAGGGTGCGCAACGCGGCAATGGCGTCCTCGTCCATCCAAGTGGGGAGCATGGAAAGTAGCGCCACCTGCTGGGTTTGGGCCTCCACCGGAGCGGGTAGGCCCAAACCCACCGCCACCAGGTCGGCCGGCTTTCGCCCGTTTTCTTTGAGCATCACCGCGGTGTTTTTCTTCGCCGCTGTCACGAAGTCTTTACCGTCGCCGCCGGCCGGCACTTCCACGCGCCTTAGATCCAGCACGGTGCGGTCACTGCTGACCAGGCCCAGCACGAAATGGTGCTCGGTGATATCCACGCCGAGGGCGACGCGCTGGGTGGGGGTGAGTTTTATGAGGTTGGCGCGGCGCCCGTTATGGACAGTGTGTTCACTGGTGATGGTGCCCGCAGCCGTGAGTTCTTTAACCAGGTTGGAAACGGTAGCTTTGGAAAGGCCCGATTCTTGCGCCAGTTGGGATTGGGTGAGGGGTCCCAGTTCGGTCAGCAACCGCATCACCGTGTCACGGTTGTCTTGGCGCAGCTGCGTCAGTGCAGAGGTGCGCGCGGAAGTTTCATCCATAGTCCAATCATGCCTAGCTTTAGGTGCTGGAGACAAACGTTAGCGAGCCGACTTGTGCGCCCACCGCCACCGGATAGACCCCGCCGGCGGCATCCTGTACGCACCCGAGCGTACGCATCCGACTTGGATACCCGCTCCCGCGCCTCGACCCTGCGACCCACACCCGGCGCCCGCGGTGCTACCCGCCCCTGCCGCCCGCTTCCACTGTGGCGCAAGCTACATGGCGAAAACCCAAATGAGTTCAGCGCCTGAACGTAAGGGGTGTTTTTGGGGCAAGAGCGAACGTCCTCGCCAGTCAAAACGCGGGTGCGAGTTGCGTCACTATTTGACCCGACATCTGGTGCGCCGCCAACTGACATAGGACGACGGCAGGCACCTGGCGGAGCCGGATTTTCCATTGTTTTGGTGACGAAACAGATATTGGACGAATGCCGGGATGGGGGCGGGCCTGTACAAAAATACCTAACGTGAAATATTTGATGCAACGCGCACGGGCCGTTGCGCCCGGATTATTAGTTTTCATTGTTATCGGTGCGGTATCGATGCTGACCAACTTTTTCGTGCCGCTGCTCTCGGCCATGCTCTTTGCCATCATCTTGGGCATGATCGCCCGCAACCTGAATCTGCTACCTGAAAAAGTGGAGCCAGGTTTGGCGTTTAGTGGCAAGACCTTGCTGCGCACCGGCGTGGTACTACTTGGCTTCCGCTTGGCCCTACCTGACGTACTGCATTTGGGTTTCGGCCCGATCATCGCCATTGCCGGCACCGTGATCAGCGTCTACGTCATCACCTTGCTAGTCGGCATGAAGATGCGCACCCCGCACGCTATCCGTGTCCTCACCGCCACCGGCACCGCCATCTGCGGGGCGGCCGCGGTGGCTGGCATGTCCTCGGTGGTGCGCCCCGATCCGCGTTGGGCTGACCGCGATGAAGAAGTCGGCGTCTCCTCCGCCACCGCCGTGGCCTCAGTGACGGTTTACGGCACCATCACCATGATCCTGCTGCCGGTACTAGCTGCCGCCATGCACCTAAGCCCCATGCAAACCGGGGTGTGGATCGGCACCGCGGTACACGAAGTAGGCCAGGTCGTGGCGTCGGCTGGATTCGTATCAGACCCCTCGGTGCTAGACGTGGCGACCTTGACCAAACTCGGCCGGGTAGTACTGCTGGCCCCGCTGGTGGCAGTGGTCGGCTACCTGGAGACGCGCCGCGAAAAAGCCATTGTGGAGATGGGCCGCGAACGCGCCCTCGCCGAAGGCCGGGTGCAAGGCGACTATTTCCCCGACCTGGACCTGGAGCGCGGCAAAATGGTCACCGTCCCGCTGTTCGTACTCGGCTTCCTGGCGGCCATGGCGATCCGTTCGGTGGCGGTGTGGATGCACTGGTATCCGACCCTGGAGCCGGGCTTCCACGTCCTGGACTGGTTCGCCACCGCGCTGTTGACCGTGGCGATGGGGGCGATGGGCGCCGGCGTGCACCTGAAGACCCTGGTCAGCCGCGGCGGCAAAGGCCTGGTGCTGGGCGCCGTCGCCACAGTGGTGGCGATCCTGGTTTCGCTAGGCTTGACGCTGGCCTTCGTGAGGTAAAAAGGACCCACATGTAAGCCTCATGTCCTCATGAGATGGGGCACATGCCCTCGCAAACACTCACACCCAGGGACTTTCGGCCCAGCGGCACCACTGCAGGCGGTGACCGGGGTAACAAAAGTGAACGTATGTTAGGTGGCCCATAGTTCCTTTTTCTGGCGCCCACTTCGATGCGCACTAAAATAGAAACTGACACATCGATCCACGCCTAAACCCAGGCGCGCGGGCTCGCTGAGAGTAGGACCACCGTCCTCGCCCTGCAGTTATCCCGACGATGGACGACACAACCTGTCTATTAGGAGTCAGATAGTGGCAACCGAAACCGATAAGGATGCGACCACCCAGGAAGCCTGGGAAGGATTCGTCCCCGGTAACTGGAACGACAACATCGACGTTCGTGACTTCATCCAGCTGAACTACACCCCTTACGAGGGCGATGCCAGCTTCCTGAGCGGGCCCACCGAAAAGACGCTGCGCCTGTGGGACACCCTGGATAAGCAGTACCTAGCGGTAGAGCGCGAAAAGCGGGTGTACGACGTAGACACCAAAACTCCCGCCGACGTTGACGCCTTCCCCGCCGGCTACATCAGCGAAGATGACGACGTGATTGTCGGCCTCCAAACCGACGTCCCCCTCAAGCGCGCCATGATGCCCAACGGCGGCTGGCGCATGGTGGAAACCGCCATCCGTGAGGCCGGGAAAGAACCCGACCCGGAAGTGAAGAAGATCTTCACCCAGTACCGCAAGACCCACAACGACGCAGTCTTCGACATCTACACCCCGCGTATCCGCGCGGCCCGTTCCTCCCACATCATCACCGGCCTGCCGGACGCCTACGGGCGTGGCCGCATCATCGGTGACTACCGCCGCGTCGCCCTGTACGGTGTGGACAAGCTGATCGAAGAGAAGCAAAAGGACAAAGATGCGGTCGCCAACCAGCCGTTCTCTGAACACTGGTGCCGCTACCGGGAAGAGCACGCCGAGCAGATCAAGGCGCTGAAGAAGCTCAAGAACATGGCTGCCCGCTACGGGTTCGACATCTCCGGCCCCGCCAAGACCGCCCAGGAAGCAGTGCAGTGGACCTACTTCGGCTACCTTGCTTCGGTGAAGTCCCAAGACGGCGCCGCCATGTCCATCGGCCGCCTGTCCGGTTTCTTCGACGCCTACTTCGAGCGTGACTTCAAGCGCGGCATCCTCACCGAGGAACAAGCCCAGGAAATCATTGACGCCCTGGTCATTAAGCTGCGCATCGTGCGTTTCTTGCGCACCATCGATTACGATGCAATCTTCTCCGGCGACCCCTACTGGGCAACTTGGTCCGACGGTGGTTTCGGCGAGGACGGTCGCACCCTGGTCACCAAGACCTCCTTCCGTTTGCTGCAGACCCTGATGAACTTGGGTCCGGCCCCGGAACCGAACATCACCATTTTCTGGTCCGAGCGTCTGCCCGAGGGTTACAAGCGTTTCTGCGCGCGCGTATCCATTGAAACTTCTTCGGTCCAATACGAAGCTGACGATCAGATCCGTAATGCTTGGGGCGACGACGCGGCCATTGCTTGCTGTGTTTCCCCCATGCGTATCGGCAAGCAGATGCAGTTCTTCGGGGCTCGCGTGAACGCCGCTAAGGCACTGCTGTACGCCATCAACGGTGGTCGCGACGAGGTCTCCGGCAAGCAGGTCGTTAACGGTCACGAACCCATCCAGGGTGAAGGCCCGCTCGACTTCGACGAAGTGTGGGAGAAGTACGAAGAGATGCTCGACTGGGTGGTTGGCACCTACGTCGAGGCTCTCAACATCATCCACTTCTGCCACGACCGCTACGCCTACGAAGCCATGGAGATGGCGTTGCACGACTCCGAGATCGTGCGCACCATGGGTTGCGGTATCGCCGGCCTGTCCATCGTGGCGGACTCCCTATCGGCCATTAAGTACGCCAAGGTCACCCCGGTGCGCGACGAAACCGGCCTGGTGGTTGATTACGTCACCGAGGGCGAGTTCCCCATCTACGGTAACGACGATGACCGCGCCGATGACATCGCCGCCACCATCGTTCACACCATCATGGCGAAGATCAAGGCGATCCCGATGTACCGCGACGCCATTCCCACCCAGTCGGTGCTGACCATCACCTCCAACGTGGTGTACGGCAAGGCCACCGGGTCCTTCCCCTCCGGCCACCAGGCTGGTACCCCGTTCGCGCCCGGCGCGAACCCGGAAAACGGGATGGACACCCACGGGATGCTCGCCTCCATGCTGTCGGTAGGCAAGCTGAACTACGACGACGCTCTGGATGGCATTTCACTGACGAACACGATCGTGCCTTCGTCTTTGGGACGCACCCAGGATGAACAAATCACGAACCTGGTTGGCATCATGGACGCCGGGTTCATCAAGAAGGGCTAGTTCCCGGCGGCGTCGCCACTACTTCACGAGGGCGGTAGCGACGCCCCCGGGCCGACCGGCCCAGCCGAACGAACTCGGGCCAATCCGGCCCACTTCCAAAAACCAACCAACCAGAACCAATAAGGAGTTAAGAAATGGCTACCAAGAGCTTTGATGAGCGTCTGGCTTCGATGAAGGCTAACCGCGAACTGACCGGCGGCGTTAAGGGCCTGTACCACGCCAACATCAACGTACTGAACCGCGACACCCTGGAAGACGCCATGGAGCACCCGGAGAAGTACCCCCAGCTGACCGTGCGCGTGTCCGGCTACGCGGTGAACTTCGTGCGCCTCACCCGCGAACAGCAGCTGGATGTTATCTCCCGTACCTTCCACCAGGGCGTGTGAGTCACCCAGTTTAGATGACTGAACTAGATCGCGAAATCGCCGGAGGTAGCGCCCCCAAACAGGGGGCGCCTTCCGGCGATTTCGCTGTCACCACCCCGGCCGGAGCGGTACCGCTACCGATGGTGGCCGGGGATGGAACCACCGGGGAGTACCGGCCCGAACCGCTAGAAGAAGCAGTGCCGCGGATGCGTGGCACCGGCCTGGCGGGCGTGCCCAATGCTCCCCTCATGAGCCGCCACGACCACCTGGTCGCGGTACGCACCGGGGAGCTCGCTTCGGTGCACTCTTGGGAACTGGTGACGGCCGTTGACGGGCCCGGCACGCGCATGACTTTGTTCATGGCCGGATGCCCGCTGCGCTGCCTGTACTGCCACAACCCTGACACCATGAAGATGCGCGAGGGGCACCCGATTTTGTTGGCAGACGCCATCGACCGGGTGATGCGCTACCTGCCAGTATTCAAGGCCACCAACGGCGGTCTGACGATCTCCGGCGGGGAACCCCTAATGCAACCAATGTTCGTACGCAACCTCCTTCGCGGGGTTCATGCCCGCGGGGTGCACACCGCCATCGACACCTCCGGTTTCCTGGGGTCCGCACTGTTGGATGAGGACCTGGAGAACGTCGACCTGGTGTTGCTAGACATTAAAAGCGGGCTACCGGAAACTTACGAACGCGTCACCGGACGCCCCCTGTCCCCCACCATTGAATTCGGGGACCGCTTGCACCGCGCGGGTGTGAAGAAATGGATCCGCTTCGTCCTCGTGCCAGGGCTGACGGATGCTCCCGAGAACATCGCTGCCGCAGCTGACATCGCGGCCCGCTGGGCCTCTACCGTGGAACGCGTGGAAGTGCTGCCCTTCCATAAGATGGGTGAAGATAAGTGGGAGGAGCTGAACATGCACTACGAACTCAGCGACACCCCCACCCCCACTAACGATGAAACTGAAGCGGCGCGCGAGATTTTCCGCGCCCGCGGCCTGACGGTGTATTAGAGCGTGTAGCTGGCGTGGGTTATGCGCCGGCTGAGCTAGTTTGCGTGGCACACCGCTGGCTACTGTTTTTAAACTGTGCTCCCTCTTGGCTGGAAACTGCCTCATATGCCGATTCTGCACGTACGTGCACGCCGCCAACGTCATATAGGTCAGATTTGAAATAGCGTCTAATTTCACTCGCTCGCAGCACCCCCTGTCAGTTGCACCAGTTCAAACCCCGTGTGTAAACTTTTAAAGTATTTTTCTGCTTGCAGAAATTTAACAATATCTTTATGCACTAGGAGCCTTCATGACCACACCCGCCTCTGGTCGCCAAATCTCGCGCCGCAGCGTCGCCAAAGGAACCGTTTGGGCCGCACCTGCAGTTCTGGTAGCGACAACCGCCCCGGCATTGGCGGCCTCGCCCGTAACCTCCCTATGCACCGCAGTCACGCCCGACTCCCGTTTCACCACCATCGGAGATGGCCCCCACAGCGGCAAAACCGCTGTAAGTTTGGTCGGTGGCGTCCCCATGGAGCCGATCTATCTGGATGTGAACAACCAAGATGGCGACGCGGTAGAGGACGCGCTCATCAATATCTCCGGCTCACTTCCCGAGGGCGTCACCCTCTCCAAGGCGGAAGATGGGCGTTGGATGCTATCCGGCACGCCGAAGACCCCCGATCTCGCAGACCTAGATCGCAGCGAACTTGGAACAGAAGTTAAGTTCACTGCCACTTCCCCGTCCCATCCGACCGCCGTTGACGGGTGCACCCCCAGCCTAGTCTTCTACGTCGGTGGCTGGGACCTAAATATGAACACCGCAGGCATGACCTTCGGTTACGCGGGCACCGAGTTCTACGTCAACCTCATTAACGAGGGTGTGGTTCCCACCCCCGCCGGCATGGTATTCGCAGTTTCCTTCAACTGCCGCAATGTATCGAGCTTGGCTACCGGCCGCGTCGTCCTGACCTCTGCTCTGCCCTACAATGTGGAAGTCCTAGACTACTCTGACGGAAACAAACTGCAAGGTCTACCGAGCACCGGCCTACCCACCGGCGAGATTGTCTCCATCTACCTACGGGTGAACAACTCCATCGAGCCCGGTGGCGTCCTCGGCTTCAACGTAGCCACCATGGGCGTCGCCTTCGGCAACCGCCTAGATGTCGCGGTAAAGTGGATGAATCCGCAACCTTCCTTCCAGTACGAGTGGCCCGGCCGGGGCGGACGCTACGGCTTCTGGACAGATGAGCAAAATGCTGGCTGGCGCGAAAAAGACAACAAGATCTTCTTCCACTCCCAAGGTGGCGATATCGGCATTGACGGTTTCGCCGTCTACGACGTCCAGTACGCCATCCGCTCACGCGCCGAAGTACCGGCCGACGACAAGAAGGTACTATTCCACTCCAACGTCGCCGAATGGCCTAACCCGTAGTTCCCGGCCCGGGAAGCTAAGCCGACTACCGAGCGCTTTTAGCGACCGTGAGCGATCGCCCTAGTCGGCTTTGCAGAGGCGAAAATCGGCCCCACTGGTTTCAACTTGCCCCCGCGCAGCATGTAACCGGTGGGGCTTTTGCTATCTGCTGGAAATCCTGAGTGAATCAGCTCGGGAGGGTCCGCAAGACGTTAGGTTCGCGGGAGGCGAAAGCCTCTTGCACTTCATCCACCAAGTCACGCATGGCAGCGGCCGCCACTTCCGGCTCCCCCCGGTAGATCGCCTGCGCGATAGTGCGGTGGTCCTCCATTGCGCGTGGCTCCGGGTGGGGTGGCATTAGACCCAGTTGGGTGCGCCAGGTGAGGACGGATTCAATGACCGGCGCGAGGGCAGCGAACATCTCGTTGCCGGAATATTCCAAGATCAGGCGGTGAAAGAGGATATCCCACTTCATGAACTCCGGGCCCGAATCAATGGCCCCCAGCTCCACTACCCGCAGACCCACGGAATAAATCTCTTCACGCTGAGCTCTGGTGGCAAAACGCGCGGCTGAGATAACTGCCCTGGGCTCAATCGCCAAACGCAGCTCGGTAAGCGATTCCATCTGCCGATCGCGGTCTTTACCTTGCAACCGCCAGCGAATCACGTCGGGATGGAAAACATTCCATTCACTGCGCGCTTGCACCTTCAAGCCCACGCGACGCTGCGCCACTACCAGCCCGCAAGACTCAAGCAGACGTTGCACCTCGCGGGCGACCGTACGCGAGCACTGAAATTCTTCTTCGATGGCAGCCAGAGTCAGGACTGCGCCCTCGTCAATATCTTGATCGACAATGCGCAGCCCTAAGACGTCAGTAATCGCAATATAGCGGGAATCTTGGGTAGCCATGCTGAGGATAAGACTACCTGAAAAGCGGCTGGGTCATTCTCCCCAACCTAATCATCATCCCATTGGTTGCCAAAGGTACTATCATTAGCTAGCATTGGTACTACTCAGTGGCGAGCGTCTCACTTCCTTGCCGCTGACACCCCACATCTAATCAATGGAGATTCGACCAATGCCACACCTAATGCCACTCGCAGAACAATGGCAGCAAACCATGTCCACGGGCCCCCTGTTGGGTATCGCCGCCGCCGCCATTGCCATCATCCTCCTGGCCGTCATCGCCTTCCGGCTACACGCCTTCCTCACCCTCATCGTGGTTTCCCTACTAACCGCTATCGCCGCCGGGATCCCCGCCAGCGAACTACTACCGACCCTGATGAACGGGTTCTCCGGCACCCTCGGTTCGGTTGCGCTACTGGTCGGCCTGGGCGCCATGCTCGGCAAACTCGTGGAAGCCTCCGGCGGCGCCAAGGTCCTGGCCGACGCCATGATCGACACCTTCGGTGAAGAACGCGCACCCCTCGCCCTCGGCATCGCCTCCCTGCTGATGGGCTTCCCCATCTTCTTCGACGCCGGCCTGGTGGTAATGCTGCCGGTAATCTTCGCGGTCGCACACCGCCTCGGTGGCAACATCGTGCTCTACTCGATCCCCACCGCCGCCGCCTTCTCCGTCATGCACGTCTTCCTCCCGCCCCACCCCGGACCGGTGGGCGCCGGCACGATCTTAGGTGCAAACATCGGCCTGATCATGATCGTCGGCCTGCTGATTGCCCTCCCGTCCTTCTATATCTCTGGTGTCCTGTGGGGCCGTTTCATCAGCAAACGCACCAACGTGCAAATGCCCAAACTGTTCGGAACCATCCGCGATGAAGACCTCCCCGATCGGCTACCCAGCGTCGGCCTGGTCATCACCATGCTGATCCTGCCCGCCATCTTGGTGTTCTTCAACACCGGCCTCAATACGCTGGTGCAAGCGGGTGTAATCGCCGGCCACGAAGTGGATCCGAAGAAGCACACCATGGCTCCCGACTCCCCCGTGGTACAAATGCTGCTGCAGATCGGGCAAACTCCGATCGCCCTGCTGATCTCCACCCTGGTGGCGATGATCGCCCTGGGCTCCTACGTTGCCCGCGACCGCACCGCCCTCGAAAAAGTAATGGACTCCTCCCTGGGGCCGGTTTGCTCCGTCATCCTCATCACCGGTGCCGGCGGCATGTTCGGTGGCGTACTGCGCACCTCCGGGATTGGCGATGCCCTGTCCTCCACCATGAGCGACCTGGGAATCCCGCTGCTGCTGGCAACCTACCTGGCTTCCGTGGCACTGCGCCTAGCGCAAGGCTCGGCCACGGTGGCGCTGCTGACCTCCACCGCCTTGATGGCACCCGCCGTGGAAGCCGCCAACCTCTCCCCGCTGGGCATGGTGTGCATTGTGCTGGCCGCCTCCGCCGGTTCGGTATTCGCCTCCCACGTCAACGACTCCGGCTTCTGGCTGGTGGGCCGCCTGATGGGAATGGACGTGAAGACTACCCTCAAGGTGTGGACCATGCAGCAGACCATCCAGTCGGTGGTGGCGTTCGCAATGGTCGCCGTCATCTACCTCTTCGCGTAGTTCGATCGGCCCGCCCCTGATCGATCGAAAGTAAAGGAAATGCCTTGAACAACACTAACGCCTCCGCCCACGCTTCCCCGCAAGCACCGGTACGTCATCTGGTGCTGATGGGGGTGTGTGGCTCCGGGAAAACCACGGTGGCTGGTATCTTAGCCGATCGCACCGGCTACGAAGTGGCCGAGGCCGACGACTTCCATCCGCGAGCGAACGTCGAAAAAATGGCTTCCGGTGTGCCCCTGACCGACGAGGACCGGTGGCCGTGGTTGGAAGAACTGCGCAGCTGGATGGATGATCGTGCCACCGCGGGGAAAAGCGCGATCGTCACCTGCTCGGCTCTGAAGCGCAGCTACCGCGAGGTGCTGCGACAGTGCGACGCCCCCGTGACCTTCGTGCACTTGCACGGCCCGAAGGAGGTGTTGGCTGCTCGCATGGCGGCCCGCACCAACCACTTCATGCCGGCCGGCCTGTTGGATTCGCAGTTGGAAACCTTGGAACCGTTAGATCCTGACGAGGACGGTCTGGTAGTTGACGTGGGACCTGCCCCCCAGCAGATCGCCACGGAAATCATGCAGGCCCTGTCCATGTCGGCTGCGGACCCGGCGCTAGCCAATATTGGGGTCTACGGCCTGGGTGTCATGGGCACTTCGCTGGCGCGGAACTTGGGCCGGCACGGTTTTAAGGTCGCACTTTACAATATTGACCCAGCCGTGACCGACCAGTTCATGGAGCACTTCGGCGACGAAGGTGACTTCCTGCCGACCCATTCGGAGGCGGAGTTCGCCCTCGCGCTGCGGCCCCCGCGGGTGGCGGCCCTGATGGTGACCGCCGGGGCGCCCACCACCGCGGTGACGGACAACCTGGCGCAACTGTTCAGCGCCGGGGACGTCATCATCGACATGGGTAACTCCCTGTTCACCGACACCCGCGAGCGGGAAGCGAAGCTACGCGAACGCGGCCTGCATTTCGTGGGGTGTGGTACTTCCGGTGGTGAGGAAGGCGCGTTGTTGGGCCCCTCCCTGATGGTGGGCGGTTCGGCGCACGCTTGGGAGCAGTTGCAGCCGATGTTCACCGCCATAGCGGCGAAAGCTGGCGACGGTAAACCTTGTTGCGCTCACGTGGGTACCGACGGGGCGGGGCACTTCGTGAAAATGGTGCATAACGGCATTGAGTACGCCGACATGCAGCTGATCGGGGAGGCCTACGCGCTGCTGCGCAGCCTGGGTTTGCCGGTGCCGGAGATTGCCGATATTTTCCGCCAGTGGAATCAGGGCGAACTGGGTTCCTACCTGGTGGAGATCACCGCGGAAATCCTGTCCCACACGGATGCGAAAACCGGTCAGCCTTTCATCGATGTGATCGCCGACGGGGCGGGTCAGAAGGGGACGGGTGCGTGGACGGTGCTGCAGGCGGTGCAGTTGGCGGTCCCCGCCACCGCCATTGCTGATGCCACTTTCGCGCGCATGGTTTCATCGGCTGAGCGGCAGCGTGACACCACGCAGGCTGCGTTGGGTGCCGTCGGACCGGTGGCCGGCGAAGCTCGAGTGGATCTGCTGGAAGTGGTGGAGCAGGTGCGTCAAGCCCTATACGCCGCGAAGATCGTTGCCTACACCCAGGGATTGGCGTTGATCCAAGCCGGTGCCGACGAGTACGGGTGGGAAGTTGATCTGCGTCAGGTGGCGCAGATCTGGCGCGCCGGATGCATTATTCGGGCGGACTTCCTGGATCAGGTTGCCAGTGCTTACCAGCATGATCCGCAGCTGGCGTCTTTGGCGGTAGCGCCGAGCTTCGCGAAGGTGTTGAGCGATTACGAGCCGGCTTGGCGGGCGGTGGCGAAGCTAGCGGTTGAGCGTTGCGTCCCGGTGCCGGCACTGTCGTCCACCTTGCATTATTTGACCGCGTTACGCACCCCGGTGCTGCCCACTGCTATGGTGCAAGCGCAGCGGGACTTCTTTGGCGCTCACACCTACCGGCGCCGCGACCAAGATGGGGTCTTCCACACCCGCTGGGCACAGCCTGAGCGCCCCGAAGACGAAGTCTGAAGAAAGCTGGGTGCACCACGGGAGAGGTAGGGCTTGACGGCTTATACCGGTTTGGACGCTGGGCCTAGCGTTCCAATTTGTAAGTCCTAGCGTGGTCACCCTGGCCATAGAGTTGCGGGGCGGGCCGTGTTACCACTACCCGCCCCGCAACCATGTTTCGTGGCTATCTGAGCCGGGCTACATCAGTCCCATGATGGATGGTAGCCAGGTGGACAGTGCCGGGATGTAAACCACCATCAGCAGCGCGGCAGCTAAAGCCACGAAGAACGGCACTAGGCGCGGCGTGACTTGCTCGATGGTTTGGTTACCGATGCGCGCCCCCACGAACAGCACGTTACCCACAGGCGGTGTCAATGTCCCCAAGCACAGGTTGAAGGTCATGATC
>JAEWEQ010000050.1 GCA_023389315.1 Actinomycetes bacterium
CGTGCCTGTGCGGGTGGGGGTGTGCGGCTTGGGGCGTCGCGAGGTCGGGTGCGGACTTTTGGCGTCGCCGGAAGTCGGGTGCGTCCTTCCTGGGTGGCTGCGGCACGTCATCGCGTGAGTTTGGGGGTTGGCGAGGGCGTTTCGTGCGGCGTTGACGTGCCTGTGCGGGTGGGTGGGAGCTGGTGGGCAGTCGTGCGAGCAGAAGCCCACTGAACCCCAGGAAACGCAGCGAACGAGAACGCCAGCTCAGCGACGCAAACGCCGCGACCGTCCTCGCGAATCACTTGCCGACAGCGCCAAACCGCGGGTATTCATGCCCAGGCGAGCGTACGCCCACGGCAACGTCGCCACCACCCACGCCGCCGCGACCACAGCGATCACGCCGGTGACGCGGATCGCCACCGCTAAAGAAAACTGCGCCGTCAACCACGCCGCGAGGAACGGGCCCAGCATCGAACCCAAATTCCCCACGCCATTCCAATACCCCAAGAACTTCACCTTCTGGTCATCGGGCGCCAAATCCGCACCCGTCGTCATGAGGATGCCCGCCCCCAGGCCACCACCCAAACTCACCAAACACGCGCCCACCACGAACGTCAGCGGCGAGGACGTGAAAGGCAACGCCACGAACGCCAACCCCATCAACCCCAGCGTCGGAGCCAACACCGCCAAGCGCCCGTAGCGTTCCATCACCACGCCAGACGGATAAAACAAAGACACGTCAATGACGGCGGCAACCGCCCACACCAGGGAAATCGTCGCCGCATCCAAACCCAAAGCCGCGCCCCACAGGGGGATGAGCACGTTGCGGTTGGCTCGCACCAAAGACAGGCAAGTAATGCCCAAACCGACCACCACCGACGCAGGCACGTCAACGCTGGAGCGCGGCGCCGGCATCCAATCAGGGCGCGAGGACGGGGCGGAAGATGGTGCGCTCGCGGAGGTGGCTCCGGTGGCTGGGGTGGCTGGGGTGGGGTCGGTTTCCTCCAAACCGGCTGCGTCCGACCCGGATGCGCCGCTGGCGTTGCCAGCTTCGTCCTTATCAGCAAGGGGCTTCGCTGCCAGCGATGGCGTGCCGCTGGCGGGCGCACCGTCCTCGCGAATCTTCGAAGAACCCGGCGTCGGCACCAACGTGCGAGGCTGAGGAAGGGTGAACAAAATGATCAGCAACATCGCAATCAACGCCGTGGCGATGTGTAAAACGAACACCGCGCCAAGCGTCCACAACCCCACCACCGCGGACCCCAACGCCGGGCCCGTGAGATTGCCAAGGCGGATCATGCCGCCGTAAGTGGAGAGGGCTCGCGGGCGGAAAACCGGGGGAACCGACTGCGCGACGTAGGATTGGCGCGCCAACGAATACACGTTCTGCGCCACCGCCAACACCGCCAACCCAGCGACGTACACTACCTTCGCCCAAACCTGCCCCGCGTTCCAAAGCGCCACAAACATGCCGACCAAGGCCACGCATGCGATCAGGCTCGCGGTGATCATGGAGTTCTTCTCCGAGCGGCGCGCTATCACACTGCCCACGATCGGGGAAGACACCACCGCCACTAAGCCGCTGACGCCGGCGACCGCGGACGCGTGGGACTGGGAGAAACCCAGCGCCAGTGCGGCTAGCACGATCATCGGGGCGAGGGCGCCGGTGCCGACCGCATAGATGTAGGACGGGGCGTAGATCGGGCCGATGAGTTTGCGCAAGACGCGCCTTGCCACCGAGCCCGGGATTTGTCCGGGGCGCAGGGCGGGTTCGGGGGAGGGTGCTGTAAGTCTGGGGCGGCGCGGTCGGGGCAATTTCACCTACCCATTATTACCCTTCCAGCCGCGGCCTTCAGTCTGCAGCCAAGAACAAGGTTCCTCCGACGCGCGGGTGGAGTGCAGGTTGGTCTCTGGGATGCGCCCTCACCTGCGGCACGTCATCGCGTGAGTTTGGGCGTTGGCGAGGGCGTTTCGTGCGGCGTTGACGTGCCTGTGCGGGTAGGTGGTGGGTTGGTTGGGCGGTGCAGGCAGGGCGGTGACCTGGGTGGGACCGCGTGGTGGGTCCGCGTAGGTCTGCGGGTGGGCAGGGGGAGAGTTGGCAGGTGGCCCCGCGAAGAGCGACGAGTGGCGTAATCGCCGGGCGGGAAAACCGCACGGAAGTGGAAGCAAAGCTTGCGAGGGCGTGCCGGTGAACGTCCTCGCAAAGGCATGATGATAAGGTCACAGCATGACCTATCGACTGCTCATGGTATGCACCGGGAACATCTGCCGCTCCGCGATGGCGGAGGTCATTTTGGCCCAGAAACTGCGCGAACGTGGCATCGAAGCGCAAGTCGATTCCGCCGGCGTTTCCGATGAAGAACACGGCGGCCCCATTGACCCGCGGGCGGCGCGCACCCTTCGCGGCGCCGGCTACAACGTACCCAAGCATCGAGCTCACCAAGTCAAAGCCCATGAACTGGCCGACTATGACCTGGTGCTCGCCATGACGTCTGGCCATTACAACGTGCTGGAGCGTCTCGCCCAGCGCGCCGGCGTGGAAAACACTGCCGAACGTGAGGTGGGAGCGCGCGACAGCGTCGACATTCGTATGTTCCGTTCCTTTGATCCGGCCGCAAACGCGGGCCGCCGGCGCGACCTGGACGTGCCCGACCCGTGGTATGGCGACCAATCTGATTTCGAGGAGACGTTGGAAACCATTGAAGCGGCAGCTGATTCGATAATCGACCATGTGGCCAGGCAAACCGGGCAGTAATCGCCCCATTAGCGGCGAGGACGATCGCCACCGTCACCGCGGTGGTGGCGGTGACGTGCCGGTGCGTTGGCGCCCGCGAATGCGCGAGGACGGTCGCCGCCGCGAGGACGGTCGCGGCTACGAGTACGGAGGCCGTCATGAGCACGGACACCGCTACGAGCACGGACACCGCTACGAGCACGGTCGCGGCGATGACGCGGGGCAGGGTTGGGACCCGCTGCGCAACGATGACGTGCCGCAAGGTAGCGGGCAAGTTCCGTGGGATCGCCGCGTGCCGCCCGGTTGGGAGCAAGCGGGTGGCGATGACGTGCCACAGCATTCGGGTTGCGGGCTTCCTCGCCCCACCAACCCCACCCAACCTGCTCCACCGGGCCTAATCGGGATCGGACAAAACTCGCCAACCCGCGCCCCGTCCTCGCAAAACCAAGATCCCAGAACTCGCCAACCCCAGGCACGTCAACGCGTACCTCAGCCACGTCCTCGCCAACCACACCCCATTGCGGGACGAACCAACCGCACTGAAGTCGACCAACGCTCGGCTTTCATCGTGGGGATCGCAGCGACCGCGATACTGATCGGCGTGCTCGTCGCGCTACTGTGGGTGTTTTCGGGGACGAACAAGCCGGTGCCGGAAGCCACACCACTGCCTAACGGCGGGGCCGAACCCGTCGCACCCGTGCCGGACCTGGACGGGATCAGCATCGGCAACCTGATTAGCGACGCGGAATTTTTCGACGCCGACGCGATGACGTTGGAGCAGGTCGAAAGTTTCATAAACACATGGAATACCGGCTGCCGCACTGGGGCGGATGGCACTGTCTGCCTCACGGAATACCGCGAAGACACGCCCACGTGGCAGGCAGACGGCTACTGCGAGGGGACCTTCCAAGGAGCGAGCGGCGACAGCGCTGCCAACATCATCTGGAAAGCCGCGAAAGCGTGCGACATCAACCCCAAAGTCATTCTCACCACGCTGCAAAAAGAACAGGGCCTGATCACCGCATCGGGGAGGAAACTCACGGGCGAGAGGTACTCCATCGCGATGGGATACGCCTGCCCCGACGGCGCTCACTGCGACCCGAAGTACTACGGGTTCGCCAAACAAGTCTATTGGGCGGCGAACCAGTTCCAACGCTATCGGCTGGAACCGGAAGAGTACTCGTTCAAAGCTGAGCAGGTCAACGACATTCCCTACCACGTCAACGCGGAATGCGGCAGCGCACCGGTCTACATCGAAAACCAAGCCACCGCCGGGCTGTACAACTACACGCCCTACCAGCCGAGCCCATCCACACTAGCCGGGCACAACGACGGGTGCTCGACGTGGGGGAACATGAACTTCTACGGCTTCTACCGCGCCTGGTTCGGCGACACCGAATAGCCGACATCGGTGCATGTTTAACCTGCTCGGCGAGGGCAAAAACAAACAGGCGGCCAGCCATCCGTTAAGGGGAAACCGGCCGCCAAGGAAAGCGAACAGGCGAACTTAGTGATCGTCCTCGGCGCTAACCACCGGAAGCGTCGACCAGGGGAAGTTAATCCACAAATCGGTGTGCTTCCAAACGAAATCGGGCTTGATAATAGAACGAGATTTTTCGTAGATAACCGCGCATTTGGCGTCCACGCGCACGGTGGTTTCACCATCCAAGGACAGCCCTCGCTCGCGGATCAGGTCCATCACCATCTTCAGTGTTTTGCCCGAGTCAGCCACGTCATCGACCACGAGGACGCGTTTACCATCCAGTGCAGACACATCCATCAGCGGGGGCAGCAGGACCGGTTCGGGCAGGGTTTCAGCGATGTCAGTGTAGAACTCGACATTCATGGTGCCGATCGCCTTGACACCCATAGCGTAAGAAATAGCGCCAGCCGGCAGCAGGCCACCGCGCGCCACCGCAACGATTAGGTCGGGAACCCAGCCAGACTTGATGACCTCGCGCGCAAGTTCGCGCATCGCTTCGCCAAATGTGGGCCAGTCGAGGACCTCGCGTTCGGCAATTTTGTCACTGGTGGCACCGTCATCAAAAACCATCTGCTGATCCTCAAGGTTGAAACTGGACTCGTCGCGAGCTGTGCCGAAAGCGTGGGGCGCAGGGCGTAACGCCGCGGGTGAGATTCGTTGTATGGATTTTAGGCACGCCCGCGGAGGGAGTACAAACCTCGTCCAAGAATGGTTCGCCCCCGTCTTACCCTGCGGCACGTCATCGCGTGAGTTTGGGGGTTGGCGGGGGCGTTTGGTGCGGCGTTGACGTGCCTGTGCGGGCGGGTGCGAGTGCGGGTGGGCGAGGGCGGGTGCGAGTGCGGGTGGGCGAGGGCGGGTGGGCGCGGTGGTGCGGGGGCGTGCGGTTCACATGATCTCGGTGGCCAGCGCGCGGCGGCGCGACTGCCGCAACCACTGGGCGTCAGTTAGAAACTAGGTTCCTAATCCGCTTAACCGACACCTTCTGCGAAGTGCCAAGCTCCTGCGCAAACAGGGAAACCCGCAGCTCCTCCATAAGCCAACGAGCCTGCTGCAAACGCTGCCGACCGTCCTCGTCATCGGGAAGCAACGCCACGTCCTCGTCATGAATGAGCTGCTCCAACGACGCCACCTCGCGACGCAACCCCTCATCGCGAGACAGCGCGTTCGCCGAGGACGCGACCTTCTGCACGCGCAGCGCATCCGCCCGCAGGAACCGCGCGACATGCGCCAACCAAACGAAAGGCACGTCAGCGAGCAACGAATCAGTCAACAACGCCGCCGAATGAGCTCGCACATCCTGCAAAACTCGCAACAACGACGGCACGCTGTGAGCGCGGATAGCACGGTCCAAGTCAGCGCTGGCGGAAAAAATATCCACCGCGTAACCCACGATCTGATAAACCCGGTCCTCGTGGCGCTCACGCACCCACGTCACCAACTGCGTGAAATCCTCCTGCGTGCGTACGCTAATCGGATCGGGCGTGAACTCACTCAGCAACGACAACGCCGACGCGTACTGTGCCTGCGCCACCAACTCCGCGGTATTCGGGTACGGGCCCGACGCCAACGTCAGCGCCTCCCGCCCCGTCCAACGCGTCGCCACCCGCGACTGCGATAAGCCGACGCGGTTCACCAGGAGCCTCGCCAAGCCCTGCGGATGGACGAGGGTGGCCTCGCTGCTGGTGGGAAAAACGCGCACACCCGCGGCGGGAGCTTGGTAACTGCCCTGCGGCGTGAGCGCAGGATACCCGCGCACCAACAGCCCCGCGCGCGTGGTGGTTTCCAACTGGCGCGGCAGCTTCAGCGGCTGGCCGTTGTTGGTGGGCCAATCGGTGAGGTGGTTTTGCTCCAATGACGGCGAGGACGTGGGGGAGGATTGGCCAGTCGCGGGCGGAGCAGTGCGGGCGGTGGCTTCGCGCGTGGTTCCCTGCGGGGATCGGGCGGCAGGCGTGCCGCGGGGGTTGCCGGTGGGTCTATTGCCGCGGGGGTTGTCGGTGGGAGTGTTACCGTCGGGGGCGGTACTGTCCGCGCCGCCGCTTTCCTCAGGCACGTCACCGGCAGTATTAGCACCTCTCAAGTCAGCGCCGGGCTCCACTCCCGCGAAAGCTTTCAGTCCGCGTGACCGCTTATCACCTTTCCTGGGTTTGCCGGATGCTTCGCCCTGTTCGCGCATCGCCTGTTCCAACGCTTCGCGCATTGCCGAACGCACCGCGAGCTGAGCTTGCGAACTCAACTGCTTTTGCAAGAACGTCAAGCTCGGACCCGAACGTAGTTCCCGTCCTCGTTCATCCACGACGATGAATGTGGCGGTGGCGTGGGAAGCCAACTCCAGGTCATCCCACAAATCCTGCGGCACGTCAACGCCGCGCAGCACACGCGACGCGTCACGGAAAGCGTCGAAGAAGTGCGGCAGGTCCGCCCCGCTGGCAGTACCCGGCAAGCGCGGTTTGCGCGGTGTTTGCCCAGGATTCGCGAGGGCGGTGGCTGCGGTTTCTTGATCCTGCGCACAGGCACGTCCTCGGTGAGGTTTAGTTGTTTGCGAGGGCGTTTCGTGCGGCGTTGACGTGCCTGAGGTGGGTGGGGCTGAGGTTGGTTCGCCCGAGGTGGGGTGGGAAGCGGTGGGTGGGGTAGGAGCAGTGTTATTCGTGGCGGGCTTCGCCGCTGCGGCCCGCATTTTCTCCACTGACCGCGCCGAGGCTGCTCCTGACTTTTGCGCCCAAGCTGCCAAACGTCCGAGCGAAGCTTCCAAAGATCTGGGGTCAACCTCTGCGCTGCTAGCCGGCTGGTTCGCGGCCGCGCGACCTGTGCTGCCAGGCTGGTTGGCGCCTACCCCACAGGCACGTCCTCGGCGAGGTTTAGGCTCCTGCGAGGGCGTTTTGTGCGCCGATGACGTGCCTGAGGTCGGGGGAACCGGCGAGGTGCCTGAGGTGGGCGGGGTCAGCGACGTGCCTGAGATCGAAGGCGCCGATGACGTGCCTGAGCCGGGGTGCGCGGCAGAGTCTGCAGAGTCAGCGGAAGCACCCACGTCATCCGCGCTCGAACCATTGGCACCCGCGCCACCCGCGCCCGCGCTCGAACGACCAACGCCCGACACGTCCTCGACCATCGGATCCTGACCCCAAACATGCTCGCGGATCCATGCCGCCAACTCCGCTCCCACCTGGGGGGCCGGCACTAACTGCGCGCGCAACTGTTTAGGAAGGGCGCGGATCGTGGCGGTAACTAACTCCTCCAACATGCCCGGAACCAGCCACTCAAACCCGCGGTCCCGCACCCGCGCGAGCACCGAAATCGGCACCCGCACATTCAACCCATCGCGCGTAGAACCGGGCGTGAACTCGTACTCCAACGGCAAAGACACGTCAGCCTGCTCCCACCGCGACGGGAACCCGCGCGGATCCCACGCCTGGGCGTCGGGCAACAACGCCTCACGGGAGAGCAGCAACGCATCGCGGTGCTTCGTGCGGCGCCACCACTGGTCGAAACTGCGTTGCGACACCACCGAATCGGGCAGGCGTTCGTCGTAGAAACCAAAAAGCGCGTCCTCACTGACCGCCCCACCGGTGCGCAGTTTTTGCTCCGATTCGCGGATATCGGCGAGGACGTTGCGGTTCTTGGAAATGAACGGGTAGTTCGCATCCCATTGCTCTTCGATGAGGGCGTGGCGGATGAACAGGTCACGCGCCAATTCCGCTGCGCTGGCCTGCGCATCTGGAAGGCCACCGCCAATCGCCGCCGTTTGAGAAGCCCCAGGCAACGCCCTCGCCGCCACCGACGTCGCCGCCGCACCCACCCCCAGCACAGGCACGTCAGCGGGAAGATTCGCCAGCAATACCGGGCGGTCAGCGATCAGAGTCAGCCCGTAAAGTGTGACTTTCTCACGCACCATGGCAGCGCCCTGACGAGTAGACCAGTATGGCTCAGAGTATGAGCGCTTCACGAACCGCTTCGCTAACGGCTCCACCCAGGCGGGGTCGATTTTGGCAACCGTGCGGGCAAAAAGACGTGAAGTTTCCACCAGTTCCGCTGCCATAACCCAGTCGTAGTGCTTACGCGCCAAGCCTGAGCCGGGCCAGATGACGAACTTAGCGGCGCGGGCGCCCTCGTAAACTTGCCGCTGCTGATCCCACCAACCGAGGTTGGAAAGCAGCCCCACCAGCAGGGACTGGTGAATGGCGTCGGCGTTCGCTCCGGAAGTACGGCGCGTGGTGTCCACTGCAGCGCGCGCCATAGCGCCCTCAATCCCGGCAGTGCGTTCTTGGAAAGCCACGTCAGCGCGGGTGGGTAGCTCCAGTGGGCGTACTTGTAAACGCAGGGGTTTTGACAACTCGGTCAACTGTTGTGCCACGTCTTGCCACTCGCGCCAACGCAAATAATGCAAGAATTCGCGCTTACATAAGCGCCGCATCGCGGAGTTCGACATCTCCCGCGACACCAGGCGTAAATAACGCCAAATCGACAGGTAGGTGATGAAATCCGAAGTCGGATCCAAGAACCGAGCGTGCGCCGCATCCGCGTCGCCTTGGAAAGCTTCAGGCCGCTCCCGCACATCCTGCATGGACAAAGCCGCGACGATGATGATGACTTCACTGGCGCACCCATTACGACTCGCCTCGATCAGCATCCGCCCCAGGCGCGGGTCAATCGGAAGGCGCGCTAAGTCGCGGCCAATGCGGGTGAGCCGCAGCGGCGCCTGCGCGGTGGTGCGATCTGCTTTGCTGTGACCACGTGATGACGTGCCTTTGTGAAGGGCTTCGCGGCGACCACGTGATGACGTGCCTTTGGTTGAGTCGTTTCGCGGAGCTATCGCCCCGATCTCATCCAACACGTCAATGCCTTGTCGCACCGCAGCCGCGGCGGGAGCATCGAGGAACGGGAAATCTTCAACCTGCCCCAAGCCCAGGGAGATCATTTGCAAAATCACTGACGCCAATGACGTGCGTAAGATTTCCGGTTCAGTGTATTCAGGGCGGTGAATAAAATCCGACTGCGAATACAGGCGGATCGCCACGCCATCGTCGACCCGCCCACACCGGCCAGAACGCTGGTTCGCAGATGCCTGCGACACCGGTTCAATGGGGAGGCGCTGGACCTTCGTACGGTTCGAATACCTGGAAATGCGCGCCAAACCAGGGTCGATGACGTAGCGGATCCCGGGCACAGTGAGGGAAGTTTCCGCCACGTTGGTTGCCAGTACCACGCGCCGGCGCGGATGGTCTTCGAAGATGCGTTGTTGCTCAGGTGCGGACAGTCGGGAATACAAAGGCACCACTTCGATGCCATCGAGCGCTGACTTTTCGTGCGCCTGCCCCGCTGCGATGTAACGCGCACCCAGGTGGTCGCGCAACGCTTCCGTGGTGTCGCGAATATCGCGCTCCCCGGGGAGGAAAACCAAGATGTCTCCCGGCCCCTCTTCACACAATTCGTCAGTGGCGTGGCAGATCGCCGTAAAGTAATCAATATCTTCGCCGCGGCCATACCCCAGCGTCGCCAACTCGCTATCGGCATCTTCCAGTGTTATCGCCAGAGCGGAGTTGTCGGAATTGACATCGTCCTCATTTCCGAGGGCGGTTGGCGCGGTTGGCAAGGAGGTGGCGGCGTGGCCGTCCTCGTCACGATCTTCAGCAGACAAAGGGCGGTAGCGGATCTCCACTGGGTAAGTACGCCCGGACACCTCGATTACGGGAGCGGGGCGACCGTCCTCGTCGGAAAAATGCTGCGCAAAACGATCCGAATCGATGGTGGCGGAGGTGATAATGAGCTTCAAGTCGGGGCGGCGTGGCAGCAGCTGCTTCAAATAACCCAACAAGAAGTCAATGTTTAGGGACCTCTCATGCGCCTCATCGATGATGATCGTGTCGTAGCGGCGCAGCATCGGGTCGGTTTGAATCTCGGCCAACAAAATGCCATCGGTCATCAGTTTGATAAGCGTTGAGGGGCCGACCTCGTCGGTGAAACGCACCTGGTAGCCGACGATGGAGTCGGCGGCGGAACTGACTTTGGAGCCCAGTTCGAACGCGATGCGGTCCGCTACTGCGCGTGCGGCTAGGCGCCGCGGCTGGGTGTGGCCGATCATGGCGCCAATGCCGCGGCCCAGTTGCAGGCAAATCTTCGGTATCTGCGTGGTCTTGCCCGAGCCCGTTTCGCCGCAAACGATGGTGACTTGATGGTCGCGGATGGCGGCGGCGATCTCATCGCGCCGGGCACTCACCGGGAGCTGGTCGGGGAAAGTGATCGCTGGCAGGAGGGCGGCGCGTTGGGCGAGTTGGGCGGGGCTGAAGGGGCGCGGGCCTTGCCGGTGGTTTTCGCGTTTTTTCTGGCGGGGCTGCACCTTGCCGGTGGTTTTCGCGTTTTTTGTGGCGGGCGGTTTCCCGCGGTTGCGGCGGCCAGGGTTTGCGTTCCTGTCGCTATGTTTGGCGGAATCTGATGTGTGCGGGCGGTGCGTAGGGTTTTCGTGTCGCGCAGGGTGTTCGCGTTGCGTAGGGTTTTCGTGTCGTGCAGGGTGTTCGCGTTGCGCAGGGTCTGCGGCTAACTTGCCGCGTGCTGCGCCGTCCCCGGATACTTCGCTGCGTCTTGCGCCGTCCTCGGATACCTCCCCGCGCGGGGAGTGAGGCTGAGGCTGGGACTGCGGCAAAGGCACGTCATCTATCCTATCGCGCCAGCAAGGTGGTGGCTCTTCGCGCAATTATACGCTCAAGGGCAGGGTGGCGCACTTATGGCCGTCGCATCGATGCTGGCTGCGGTCGCGCCATTCCTCAGGCGAGGGCGAGGTATCGGCGGTCCCGGGACAATGTTGCTGTCTCGGGCACCGCCTTGAAACAGTTTGGCCGAACTAACGTGCAACGCCGGTGGATTCGCGTCGGGACCAAGCGTCACATCTTTGCCGCTTCTCACCCTTAGCTCGGCCACCGACGCTGCGGCACGTCATCGCGTGAGTTTGGGCCTTCGCGAGGGCGTTTCGTGCGGCGATGACGTGCCTGTGCAGGTGGGGGTGGGGAGAGTGGGGCGATGCGATGCATGAGCCTGCCCGGCCGGGTCCGTTGAGACCACCTGCCGGGTCCGTTGAGACCACCGGCCGGGTCCCGATCCTCAATCTCCGGGCCAGCGCGCCAACAACAGGCCAGCCAATTCCTCAGGCACGTCACGCATCAATAAGTGAGAGGCCTCAACGACTTCAAAATCAACCCATCGCGGACCCACCTCGGCGGCCAGCACAGCCGCCAAGTTCCGCAAATGCTCCACCCAAGAATCGGTCAAAAACCTAGGACCTAACCGTGCTGCAACCACTAGCGCTCCGCAAGACAGCGGTAACTGCGAACGTAGCTCGGCCAACTGTGCCGTCCACAAGTCATAACTCGCGTACTCGCGCACCACCCCATCGAGCACATGCGAGCGGGTGAAAACCGCGCGGTTCACCGCCTCCACATCCTCGTCATCGGCCGAGCGCAACTTCGTGCGCGCAAAACGCAACCGCAGCGACGCGAACGTGCGTGCAGCCAGCCGGGAACTCAAAACTGCCCGCGCCTGACGGAAAACGAAACGCGAAAACGCCGGCAACGGCACAGGAACTCGACGCTCAACCGCGCTGATC
This sequence comes from Actinomycetes bacterium, assembly GCA_023389315.1. Taxonomy (GTDB): domain Bacteria; phylum Actinomycetota; class Actinomycetes; order Actinomycetales; family Actinomycetaceae; genus Gleimia. The sequence continues at coordinate 11,791 of JAEWEQ010000050.1, forward strand.
TCACCAGCACCACCACCGTCCTCGGCGTCATGAGTGTGCGACGGTGACGACTCAAACGACGGATCAAAAAGCGCCAAACCCGCGCAACGCTTCGGGAAGTTACGAGCAAAGGCCTCCGCCACCAACGCGCCCATGGAATGGCCAACAACTACTGCGCAACTGACCGACTTCGCGTCCAACACCTGACGCACCACCTCGGCCTCCGCCAGCAGTGGCGACGGATCGCGGAAAGGAACCGGGCCCGACAACCCCGCCCCCGCACGGTCAATGACCAGCACGCGGCGAGTCGAGCTCAGCTGCAGTACCAAATCCTGCCAATCAAACCACGGCACCGCCAAACCACTTAGGAAAACCAGGGTCGGATGGGCCGGGTCCCCCACGTCGAGGACGTGGACGTCGGCCGTCGCAGGCGCCGATGACGTGCCGTGACGCGGGCCATTTTGATTCAAACTTTGCGAGGACGGGTTGGTGTCCTTGCAAAAATCGGCGCCGGGAGAGTCCGACTCGCTAGGAGGGGGAGGGGTCGGGTAGGTCACTCGCACGCGGGTGCCACGCAAAATAGAGTCAGCCATTTTCGGGTGGGACATGCTTCCTCCGATTCCATGTCAAGCAAACGTCACCGAGACGGTGTACCTCGCGTGGCGAGGCGAACGCCCAACTTCCCAGGCACGTCAACGCAGAGTCTTTCCTTGAATTTAGAACAGGTTGCTAGCTTTTGCCCGCCCACTCCCCGGCACAGTCAAGTCACCGTCCCTGCCACAGGCACGCCCTCCTCCCCTGGCGCGGTGCGCCACCCGCCCCTCCCCGGCGCAGCTAACCCTCCCCGGCACAGGCACGTCATCGCCGCACGAACCGTACTCGCCATCCCCCAAACTCACGCGATGACGTGCCGTAGGGAGGGGGTGGGCGGTAGGCGGTCAAACAGCTGCCGAGGATCACACGTGCGGTGCGCGCTTGGCGGTCAACCCTGCCACTAAAGCGAGCCACCACAGACCCGCTGCCAGAATCGACAAACGCTGGTACCAGCCCAAACCACTTGGCCAGCCCAGCAAATCCGCGCTCACCGTCGCGGCCGTGGCCAAAATATGCACCGCGGCGAACACGCAAACCAAAATCCCCAGCCACATGGGGAACGCCAGCCGCTCAGGGCCAAAGCCCGCACCGTCCTCGCCAATTAACGGCGCAGGCAAGAGTCGGAGAAACCAAGCAAGTGAGACAAACCCTGCTCCGACAGTGGCGCAACCGACGGCGACGGACGCGACCTCGTGCATGCGTAGGGAAAATGTTTGGCAGTGCGCGGACGCGACGACCTCCGGGGCAGTGAGCGAGTCGGCACACGGCATGGGGAACGCCGCGTCCAGCATGGTTGCCACGGCGAAAAGGGTCGCTGCGAGGAACAAAAAGCGGCGAACCCAGCGGGGCAAACCGCGCAATACCGGCGATGATGAGCGGGCCAGGAGGGTCGCGACGAGGAGGACCAACACGCCGGCGACTACGTCGGCGGAGCGGAAGAACCAGTGGGCCGCCTGTGAGGTCGAGGCCAGTTCCGATGCGAATGACGTGGCAGTGGGGAGCTCGGGGTTCAGAAGTGGCGCGGTCAGCCAACTTTGGTACGCGAGTGCCGCCAGGAGGGCCAGGAGTTTGATGACGTGAGAGGACGCGCGACGCATGCCCCACATTCTAAGGCACGTCATCGGCGGAGTTTATTGCCCGGCGAGGACGGTTGGTGCGGCGATGACGTGCCGGTGCGGGTGAGGTGCACGGCCCGGTTGGAAGGGTGGGGTCGGGACAGTCTGGAAGGGTAAAGGCGGGTAGCCGGGCCGGGCGTCATTTGGGACGCCGTGGAATAATCGCTTACATGTACGGACTCTTCGCAGGAATAACCACCCTTGACGTGGCGCAGCTAGTTTCCCAACCCGTGCCAGAGAACCGGAAAGTGACCTCCGAAAAGCACCTCATCGCGGCTGGCGGCCCAGCGACCAACGCGGCCATCACTTTCTCGGTACTGAACGAACTCGCAGGCAGAAGTACCGCCACCGCCCTGGTTACTGCCATCGGGCAGGGGAGTGCCGCCAACCTCATCGCCGAGGACCTTGCGAACTTCAACCTCGCTCTAATCGACTGCACCGCCGCGGATTCGGCCGCCAGCCAGGAACTCGCGCCAGCAGTATCCAACGTCATCGTGAACCGCACCAACGGAACCCGTACGCTGGCCTCAACGAACGTGCAGCTCCCCCTGCGAGTAGAGCACTCCACCGCTTCTTTGGCAGCAATGGGGGCACCTAAGGTTGTCCTAATTGACGGTTACAACCCGGAGTTGGGGCGCGTAGCGCTCACCTGGCAAGGCCCTGAAGACACCGCCGAAGCCCCCTTCGCTTCCCAAGAGCACAAGCCCGAATACCTGCGAATCCTCGACGGTGGCTCATGGAAACCCTGGCTGGCGCCGCTGCTTGGCTACGTTGACGTGGCAGTGATTTCTGACGATTTCATGCCCCCGGGGGCGAACAACTTCGCAGACACCGTGCAGTTCCTACGCGGCTTCGGGATCGAACGAGTCATCCAAACGCGCGGCGATAAACCAGTGCGCTGGTGGTGGCTCGGCAACACCGGCGAGACACAACCACCACGTGTCGCCACCATCTGCACCCTCGGCGCCGGGGATGTTTTCCACGGCACGTTCGCGTGGGCGTGCGCGACCGGCCTCGTCACGCGCGAAACTACCGACCCCGCACCAGCTATTGCCTTGGCCAATGCTGTAGCCGCGCACTCCACTACGAGTTTCGGCACTCGCAAGTGGTGCGAGGACGGTGCCGCCGTTAGCGAAATCCTGCAGTCGGCGCAGGAATAGGCCCGTATAGGTTTCCGCAAACCGCTGCCAAGCAGTCCTACAACCGCGTGCCCCATCGCTTCGCACCTGCGGCACGTCATCGGTGGAGTTTAAGCATCCGCGAGGACGTTTCGTGCGGCGATGACGTGCCTGAGGGTGGGGTGGGGCCAAGACGGAGTACATTCGCTTATCAGGTTGGAAGCAGACTGATATCCGGCCCGAGGGTCGGGCACGGTAAGGAAACAGGGTGGCCCCGAAAAAGGTGGCGCGGCAAGGCTCCCGAGAATCGTGCGCGCTAAGGAAAGCCCTCGGTTCCCGTTGATCCGCGAAGAAGGTGCTACTTATCTTCCACGGTGCCGCTGCCGCGCACGACTAGCCAGCGGTCCTCCTCCCACTTCACCACGACGCCGGTGGTAAGCACACTTGCTTCCCGCTGGCTTGCACCCTCCTCAGGGGGCAAATAGAAGGTGTAGGCGGGGACTTTGACCTCGAACCGTGCAGCAATTTCACCCTCGTTACCGTTGGGCGGAGCGCAACGCTACCGGACAGCGGGGCTCGGATAGCGCAGAAGCGCGGGGTTACCGGAAAGCGCGGCCGGGATGGGGGCGAAGTGCAGGGTCGCTGGGAAACCTTGGGTTGCCGGGAATTTCGCGGCCGGAAAGCGGGCCCGGCTACCCCGGCGTTGAAAACGCCGCCTCTGCTACCAGCGCCGCCACCCGCCCTCGCGAATCAAACTACGACGATCAATTTACGCAGGACGCGCCCAAACTAGGCGGGACGCACCGGCATGTGGGCACGAGCCCAATCGACCGATAACTCGCGCAAAACGTCCAACCCTTGGCCCGCGCCGAAACGGAACGCGCGCGCCACTTCTACGCGCGAACCCGCGGGAAGTCGCGGGAAAATCTCGTTCGTCATGTCAACCAACCCCAGCGACTCGTCGTCGTGATCGTGGATGACGAGGACGGGGATGCGCAGAGGATCAATCAGATCCTCGGGCTTGTTCATCGACAAGTCAATCAAAGTTTGGCGAGAAATTAGGAAAGCTTCCCGGGCGGAATCGTTGTCGTCGGGAACTCGCGCAACGCCCTCGTGCTCCAAATCATCCAACTGGGAGGGAGAAAAAATCCGGCTCCAATCGAAGGACAGCGGGCCCGAAATCATGCCCGTCAAAACCATCGTCACCACCGGTTCAGGGCGAGCCTTCAAGGCAGGGATGGTGCCGAAAGAATGCGCGTGGATGAGCTGGCGGGCGAAACCCTGGTGCGCGAGCCAGGCGGAAACAGAATGGAGGTCTTCGACCTCGCCGTCACTGGTGATGATGTCGTCGTCGGAGTCGCCGCACCCGGAAAAGTCGAACTCCAAAGTCGCGTAGCCGGCACCGCGATAGGCGGCGGCGAGGCGGTCGAAATGCTCCCCGGAATGGCGGTCCGCCATGAAAGAGTGAGCGAATATGACAGCAGCGTCGGTGGAATCCACCGGGTTGATGAACGTGCCGGCGAGCTGAACTCCGCGCGGCGTTGAAATCCTTACCTCTGTCACGGTTAATACCTTAGAGGATTTTGCCCGGCTTTGACACAGGTGGAAGTGGTTTTGGGGATAACCTCACCTGAATGTTGAGCGTGCGGGGGCGCGCGCGGGCGAAGGCCGCTAGGCTAATACCAGGTTCAGATACGAACGTACTGCCTTTGAATTTGGGAGGTTCACAGTGGGAACTAAGTTCGGACTCATCGTCGGCGCCGGGTTGGGGTACTTCTTCGGTACTCGTGCCGGCCGCGAACGCTACGAACAGATCAAGCGTTCCGCCGCGCGTTTGCGCCAGTCGCCGGTAGTTTCCAAGCCGATGGATTCGGCTTCGGAGAAGATCGCGGATGCGGTGCGTCGCGGCGGGGAAGCCGCCACCGACAAGGTCGTTGGGATCGTGAAAGAACGCGTCTTTGGGCAAAGCACTCCGCGTGCCGAGTACGTCGACGTTGACGTGGTTGAGGTAGACGACTTCGAACCTCAACCCGCCCCCGGTGCTCCGGGGACGGCGTCAGCAGGGGCCGCGTCGGCGAACGCGCCCCGCTAGGTCGCCAGCGCGTTTGCGTTAGGAAGCGTTTGCCCAAGGAGCGTCGCTTTCCTGCATCGAAAACGAGGACGGGTTTTCCGTCCTCGTTTTTGTTGCCCTGCGTGGCTGGATGTCGGGTTGGGGTGGGTGGTTGGGGTGCGTGGTTGGGGGAGGGGTGGGAGCGCGCGGCTGGGCGCGGAGTCGTGTCGTGTCCTTCCTTGGTACCTACGGCACGTCATCGCGTGAGTTTGCGTCTTCGTGAGGGCGTTTCGTGCGGCGCTGACGTGCCTGTGCGGTGGGGCGGCGGAGAATGCGGCGGGGACTGCGGCTGGGAGGATGCGCGGCTGGGAGGATGCGCGGCTGGGAGGATGCGCGGCTGGGAGGATGCGCGGCTTTGAAAACTGCCGCTACGTCCTCGTTAAAAATAAAGTTCGGGAGGACGGAAAATGAGGTTTCACTAACCTGGTGGACATCGCGCGTGAAATCGGTAGGTTGGCAACTGTGAACGACCACAGCAATCATGTCCCAAAGCCTGCTGATAACGAGGACGGTGCGCGGGTTCGCCCGGAACGCGACGCGGTTCGAGAGGCGGCGCATCCCGCGCCCACCGCCGAGCAAATCCGGCGTTGGCGGCGCTATCTCGCGGAGGAGCGGATGGAGCGGGAGACATATTTGGACCTCGCCAAGCGCCGCGGGGAGGAAGAGCGCGCCATCTTGGAGGCACTGGCCGACGCCGAATGTCGCCACGAAAAGTACTGGCTCGACCGGTTGGGCGAGCACGCTGAACCAGCTCCGCGGGCCCCAATCGGTGCCCGCACTCTGGCTCGATTGGCGCGCACGTTCGGGTCGATTTTCGTGTTAGCGCTCGCCCAGCGCGCGGAACAGCGGCAAGCTTACGACGAGGACGAAGACGCCACCGCGCAGATGGCAGCTGACGAACACATCCACGGTGAAGTGGTGCGCGGGTTGGCGGCGCGATCGCGTGAACGCATGTCGGGGATGTTCCGCGCCGGCGTTTTCGGCGCCAACGATGGGCTGGTTTCGAACCTGGCACTCACTCTCGGTATCGCGGCAACCGGCACTTCGCACGGGATGGTGGTGGCGGCGGGCACTGCCGGCTTGCTGGCGGGCGCGCTTTCAATGGCGGCCGGTGAGTACATTTCGGTCACTTCCCAGCGAGAACTTTTGGAAGCCTCCGACCCCGCTCCCAACACCGAGGCCGCGATCGCGCGTCTGGATGTCCACGCCAACGAGCTGGAGCTGGTTTTCCGGGCCCGCGGAGAGTCTGCGGAGCAGGCCGCCGCGCACGCGCAGGAGCTGTTAGCGGTCCTCGCTCGCTCCTCTGGTACGGCGCTACCCGCCCACCGGCACGTCATCGGCGCACAAAGTGGGGTCGCGAAGAGGGCAATCGACGGCGTTGACGTGCCGCAGCAGCTGGGTGCCGTTGACGTGCCGCAGGTGACGCAGGACGATAACGCAAAACGCGACGAGGACGGGGCACCCACCGAGGAAGAACGCCACGCCGAGATCGGGACCGCCCTCGGCGCAGCAGGAAGCTCATTCGTGTTCTTTGCCTTCGGTGCGCTACTACCACTGCTGCCTTTCCTCGTTGGTCTGAGCGGGAGTGCCGGGATGATCGTGGCCACCGCGGTGGTAGGCGTCGCCCTCATGATCACCGGTGGGATCGTGGGGATCCTCTCTGGAAAACCCCCAATGCTACGGGCGCTTCGACAATTGGCCGTAGGATATGGAGCAGCGGCAGTTACCTATGCGCTCGGCCTGGCATTCGGAGCCAGCGGAGTCGGGTAGGTAACCTCGGGAAAGCTCGCGGCCCAATCGGATAGCGAGCCCATCCGGCGTAACCAAAAATCGGCCCAATGGCCTGACTGGTGCAGCGGGCCGACCATAAAACTCGCTGGCCAGACTTGCCAAAGGACGGGAAAGCGCAGCGGGCCGACCGGTCAAAGCCCGACCGGCCCAACTGCCCGACCGCAAACCCCGCTGGCCAGGCCAACCGGCCCGACCGTCCTCGCGAAAATGAACCCACCCGGCGCAGAACTTAGGAGGCAACGTGCTCGACACGCTCAACCAGAGCCTGCCTGACCTATTTCGCTTCATCGACCTCACCGGCGTGTTCCTAAACGGCATCATCGGGGGGCGTCTGGCGCGGCAAAAACGCTTCGACGCGGTGGGATTCGCCGTGCTCGCCATCATGTCGGCACTGGGTGGCGGCATGGTGCGCGACACCCTCCTCCAAGCCGGCCCACCCGTAGCGCTCACCGACCCGTATTACCTGGGCACCGCCCTCGTCGGCGCGCTAATCGCGTTCCTGTGGAAACTGGATTCGCGACTCGCCACCCGCATGATCGTGGTCGCCGACGGAATCGTCCTGGGCACCTGGGCGGCCACCGGCGCGGGTAAAACTCTCGCCCTCGGATTCGGAATCATGCCCGCCATCATGCTGGGAATGATAACCGCGGTCGGCGGCGGCATGATCCGCGATGTCTCCGCCGGTAACGTGCCTATGGTGTTCGGCGGCAACAACCTCTACGCCACGCCCGCCGCCGTGGCCTCCGTGGTGATGGTGATTTTTTCCTTCCAAGACCTGCAAATGCTGGGGATGCTGGCCGCCACCATCGTCGGATCGTCCTTCACCGTGGTCGCGCACTGGCGCAAATGGCAGCTGCCGACCAACGCTGACTGGACCTTGACGCTCACCTCCACGCAGCTGGCGCAACTGGTGCGCCACCGCGGCACCGGCTGGCGCCTCACCAAAGGCGACGTCAGCCGCTCCCTGCAAGAACAAATCCGCTCCGACGCGCGCGCTGCCGCCATTGAGGAAGTGCGCGAAGAAGTCGCCGAACTTAAAGAAGAGATCCGCGACATCAAAGATCACGAGGACGGTCGGTCCTGATGTGCGGACGCTACGCCCTGTGGGCACAAACCAAAGACCTCCAGCACCTGTTCGAACTCGACCTGCTGGTGGATAGTTGGGACGGCAGTTGGAACGCCGCGCCCGGCCAAGCCCTGCCGGCAGTGTTCGAACGCTACGAAACGATCGCCCCGCCCTCGGAAAAATTCAGTGGCAAAAAACGAGTGCGGCGGCTACAAAAGTTGGAATGGGGGCTGGTTCCCTCATGGGCGAAACAGCCGCGCGGAATGATCAACGCCCGACTGGAAACGGTCGCCGAGAAGCCGAGTTTCGCGCAAAGCCTGCAGTACCGGCGCTGTTTGGTGCCCGCCAACGGCTACTACGAGTGGCAGCAACTGGACGGGCGTAAACAGCCGTATTTCTTTTCCCAAGCTCCCGGCGACCCGGTGATGGCGTTCGCGGGGATTTACGACGCGTGGCGCCAGGGAGGGCCCGCGGACAGCAGAGCCGACGGTGAGGTTGGGCCGTGGCGGCGCACGTTCGCGATCATCACGCAGGCGGCGCCCGACTCGCTGGGGCATATCCACGACCGCACGCCGGTGATAATCCCCGAATACATGTGGGATCGTTGGCTTGATCCGGCGGTGACCGAGCCGCGTGCGGTGCTGCGCATGATTGAAGCGATGGAGCGTATTCCGCTGGTGCCGCGGCCCGTGTCGAGGGCGGTCGGGTCGGTGCGCAACGACCGGCCGCAGTTGGTTGAGGAGGTCGACCTCGCGGGGGAGTAGCGCGCGGTTTTCCTTGAATCTGGGCGGGTTTTGCTTTTGTGGTTTTCGCTTTTGCGGGTTTTGATTCCTTGCTCTGCTGGTCTTGGGCGGTGCTCGTCTTCCATGGCTTCCCTGCTTCGATACCAAACTTTCTGCGGCGTTCCTGATCCGTTATCGAGGTCTCTGTAGGCGTTGCGCCCGTCTGTACGGTGTACCCGTCCTCGTGTTCCCGCCCTCGGCCTGGGGCCCTCCTCCCGTTCCCTCAGGCACGTCATCGCTTGAGTTTGGGATGTCGCGAGGGCGTTTCGTGCGGCGTTGACGTGCCTGTGCGGGTGGGCAGTGGGCGGAGGTGGTGCGGGTGGGCAGTGGGCGGAGATGGCCCGGGTGGGCAGTGGGCGGAGGTGGTGCGGGTGACAGCAGATCGGGTTGCGCCAGCCGGGCAGGTGGCGGAGGTGGCAGTGGCGGTGCAGCTCGCAGGGGACGCAGCCGGAAACACAGGTACGCCCGCACCCCACACTGCCAACTTCCGCACCGTCCTCGCCCACCAAATTGTGGAAAACTGCCCGGGACTCGCAAGCACCTGCTTACTTTGGCACAGTAGAAACGTGCCTAAACTCCGCGCTGCCGACGTCCTCGCCCTCGCGCTCACTATCGTCGTGAGCGTCGCCGCGGTACTCATTTTGCTACCACAAGGGGTCGGCGGTCTTTGGGCGAAAAACACCATCGATGACGTGCCGGTATCGGACGTGCGCACCGCCCTCGCGAATATTGAAGTGCGCCAACGCAGCGACGCGCCAACCTACCGGCGTGACGAGTTCGGGCCTGCGTGGGCGGACGAGGATCGAAACGGATGCGACACGCGCAACGACATCCTCGGACGGGATCTGAAAAACGTGGAATTTCGGGACACTTACCCGGCACGCTGCATAGTCGACAGTGGATGGCTTGACGACCCGTACACCGGGGCCGGGCGGCCGTTTGCGCGCGGGGAGTTCAGTTCACCGCTGGTGCAAATCGACCACGTGGTGGCGCTCGCTGACGCTTGGCAGGCCGGGGCGTGGCGCTGGGATGTGGCGCAGCGGCAGGCGTTTGCGAACGACCCGGCGAATTTGCTCGCCGTGGACGGGCAGGCGAATCAGGATAAGGGGCATGCTACCGCGGATAAGTGGCTGCCAGAAAATAAGGATTATCGGTGCGCATACGTGGCACGGCAGGTGCGCGTGAAGGCGCGTTGGGGGTTGTCGGTCACGCAGGAGGAGTGGCAGGCGATCGTTGACGTGCTGGTGGGTTGCCCGGCGATGGGGTAGTCGCGATCGGGGTGCGTTCGCTCAGTTTCGCGAGGACGTGGCGCAGCGTTGGTGAGCACGCCACCGGCCCGGGATCATGTCCAAATCCCGGGCCGGCGAGTCTTTAACTTGGCAGCTTGTCGCAGGCTGGCTCCCGTTGTAGGGCCTGCGGCGATGCTGCCGTGGGATGGTGCGGCGAGCGGGCTTTGCGCGCCGCTTCCACGATTTTGAGGCGTTAGGCCACCTTGTAGGTCAGGCAGTCAGCCCCGTTGGCGCCGACCTTGACGGACTCGGCGCTGCATTCGAGGTTGTGGTTGAAGGTGCAGTCCGCGCGCTGGCAGGCACCAACCTGCGCGGCGGCGGTGTTTTCAGGGGCGCGCACGCCGATCTCGACGAAGGTTACGCAGCCTTTCTGGCCCATGGTCATGGCGAAGGCGTTGCAGCCGTCGTGGTTGAACGAGCAGTTGGTTGCGGCGCAGTTGTGTACGCGAGGCATTTCCATTTTGGTTCCTTTCGGTGATGTTCTAAGTCTGGAGTTCGCGGCCGGGTTGGTTATCCGGCGGTGTTGATTTCACGTTATTACGAAAACGGACGAGTAAAAAGTGCGCAGCAATGTTTCGTAATTCATTACGGTTGTAGGAGGGGTGGTTGTGCTGTTCCAGACCCTTTGCGTGGGCTCTTCACGGCTGCTGGTTTTTTCGCCTCTATCCGGTGAAATCGTTGAGTTAGCGGGCTTTTGGGTGGTTGTGACCGACGACGCTCCTGCCCCTCAGCGGCACGTCATCGGCGAGTTTTTTCATTCGCGAGGACGGTGAAACGCGTCGGTGACGTGCCTTACGTTGGCGGGTGGTTTAGTCCCGAAGTGTTTTGTAATTCGCTAAATAGGTATTTTTAAAAATACTTAGGCTCCAATTACTTTACCGTCGCTGAGCGTCAGTCTTTTGTCCACCTGCTGGTTTCCTTGCCGCCTACCGCGCCGCCCTCGTTCTCCGGCACGTCATTGCCGCACTTTCCGGCCTCCAAGGAGGCCAAAGTGCGGCAATGACGTGCCTCTGGGGAGAGAAGGGGGCGGGGTGCGCTAGCCATGCCCGAACCGCCTGGCGCGTTTTCCACAGATATGCGCTGCGCGTCCTAATCCACAGGTCACGGCCTACCCGTAAGTGCACGCCGGCGACAAGTGTCACCGTTGAGACATGTACACAGATTTGATTCGCATACCGCAGCTCGCCCGAAATCGCTTCCTGCCCCCGGGCCTACTTCGCTTGACCCGCAACGTAGCAGTTCAAACCCTGCCCAACCAGCGCTGGGATCGCTACCGCAAGGTCCGCACCATCCGCATCCGTGAGGCCTTGCGCAACTCCGGCCCGGGGACTTACGCCACCCTCGAGGCGGCCGCCACCATTTACGGCGCCGAAGTGCGCCGCGAGGAGCTCGACTTCGAGCTCGCGGTCACCACAAAACACGCCCGCGCCAACACTGAAATCGGTGTCAACAGTGCCGTGCGCCCCTCCAAAGTGACGCGCCGCCGCCGCAATCTCCTACCCGCGGAGGCTTTCACCACGTTTAACAATCAGCCGGTGATCGATGTCAGTTGGCTGATTCTCGAGTTCCTCTCATTGAAAGATTTCCGTCGCGCCCTAGTCAACGCCGAAGCGATGGTGCGCAGAATCTGCCCGCCTGATCTTTTCAACTTCGCGCAAGTCAACGCGAAATTCCGCGCTATTTTAAGGAAACTACGCGAGCTCGCCGACATCCATCCCTACGCGCGCCGCCGCATCCACCGCCGCCTGCGCTACCTCTCCCCCTGGTCCATGTCCATCCAAGAGTCCGAGCTGAAAGCCCGCATGATCGAAGCGGGCCTACCTCCACCCGTCCAACAGCATCCCCTGGTGATTGGCGAGGACGTGTTCTTCCTCGACTTCGCCTGGCCGGATCAGCGCATCGCCGTGGAATATGACGGGATGGTCAAATACGGCTCCGACGCGCACGAAACGGTGGTGCGCGAAAAGATACGCGAAGATGCCATCCGTGAACGTTTCCCAACGTTGCTCAGGTTCGTTAGTGACGACCTGCGCGCGAGTCGCCGAATGAAGTTATTGCTTTCCAAATTCCCGCGTTCTAGATTGCGCAAACGCTTGGCTTTGCAGTGATTCATTGGCGAGGACGGGCCGCCCGGTTGGCAGCGTTCCGGAAGCGTTGCGACCGCCGCAGTGTCCGTCCTAAAAGACCGGTGGGGCTGACCCAAAGGCCAGCCCCATCGGGAAACTAAACGCGCCCCTTAACCGAGGTCACGTGGCACGAGAACTACTCCGACCGTCCTCGTTCACGAGCAATCTCCTTGCCATACGCGGGCAAATCGAGAACGCCGTTGCCGGACAAACCAATGACGACGACCTCGCCGTCCTTGGCTTCGCCGGACTTCACATAGTTCAGGGCGCCGGCGACCGCGTGGGTGGATTCGGGCGCGGGAATGATGCCTTCGGCGCGCGCGAACTCCAGGCCAGCGGCGAAGGTTTCGTTCTCGCCAACCGCGATGGAATCCAACAGGCCCAGGTGCTTGGCGTGCGAAACCATCGGGCTCATGCCGTGGAAACGCAGGCCACCGGCGTGGATGCTGGGCGGCACGAAATCTTTGCCAAGGGTGTACATCTTCAGCAGCGGCGTCATCTTAGCAACGTCGCCGTAGTCGTAGCGGAACTCGCCCTCGGTCATGGACGGGCAGGCCGCGGGTTCGCAAGCGACCACGCGGGTGGTGGTGCCTTCGCGCAGGTTCTGGCCGATAAAGGGGAACACCAGGCCCGCCAGGTTGGAGCCGCCGCCGGCGCAACCGAAGATCACATCCGCTTGCTCCTCGCCGGCTTCCTTCAACTGCGCCAACGCTTCCTGGCCGATCACGGTCTGGTGCAACATGACGTGGTTTAGCACCGACCCGAGGGCGTAGTGCGCGTTCTGCGACGTCACAGCCACCTCAATGGCCTCAGAAATCGCCATGCCGAGGGACCCGGTGGTGTCGGGATCCTGCTCCAGCATCGCGCGGCCGGACTCGGTGAGCTCCGAGGGCGACGGGTGGCAAGTGCCGCCGTAGGCCTCAATCTGCATGCGGCGGTACGGTTTTTCATCGTAGGAAGAACGCACTTGGAAAACTTCGCATTCCATGCCGAACATGGCGGTGGCCATCGACAGCGAAGCGCCCCACTGGCCGGCACCGGTTTCGGTGGTCAGCTTCGTGATGCCTTCCAACGCGTTGAAATAAGCCTGCGCGACCGCCGAGTTCGGCTTGTGTGACCCGGCCGGCGACACGCCCTCGTACTTGTAGTAGATCTTCGCTTTGGTACCCAGCGCACGCTCCAAACGACGCGCGCGGAAAAGCGGCGAGGGGCGCCAAATTGAGTACACTTCCCGCACGGCTTGGGGAATCTCGATCCATCGTTCGGTTGAGAATTCCTGTTCGATGAGTGCCTTCGCGAACAGTGGCTCCAGTTCCTCTGGCTTAACCGGTTCGTGGGTTTGCGGATTCAGGTGCGGGGCGACCGGCTCGGGGAAATCCGCTAGGAGGTTGTACCAGTGGGTGGGCACCTGCGATGGGACTGCGTAATTCAGGGCTTCCGTAGCAGCTTGCTTAGACATGGATTGTCCTTTTCATCGATGGGTGCGAGGCAACGCCGGAGTCTCGCCGTTGCGCATGGCGTTGCCCCTCTACTTTAGGTTTTTTCCGCAGTGAGTGCATTTTCGTCCTAAGTGTTGGGACTCGTGGGCGCCCCGATGCGGGTTCCGGGAGAGCGTTCCGCTGCGTTCGTGCTGGCGTCGGGTTGTTGCGCTCCCTCTCTGCGCTCCCTCTCTGCGCTCCCTTGCCAGCGCGAGTCCCGTCCAGTCCTCCCCTTGCGGCGCTCCCTCGTCGGCGCCCGTCCCTCCCGCGTTTGGCGGTCCCTTGTCGGCGCCCGCGCCCCTCCCAGCGGCACGTCATCGCGTGAGTTTGGGCCTTCGCGAGGGCGGTTCGTGCGGCGTTGACGTGCCTGAGCGGTTGGATAGCGGGTGGGAGGGGGCCGGGCTCAGCCTGTGCGGGTGGGGAGCGGGCGGGTGTGGGTGCTTGGGGATCGGCGGGCCTGGCAACAGCCGGCGGGAAAAGGTGGGTGCAGGGGTGGGAAGGGCCCCACGTTAGCTCGAGAACTACAGCAACCCGTGACTGCGCACACTGCGCAAAAGGGCGTGACCGTCCTCGCCAATGAAAATCGGAACGGAAGGGGGAACGTCGGCGAAAACCTCGCCCAAACGCTCCTGCGGCGTTGGGCCACCGTGGGAAAGAACCTGCTCGGCGGGCGTCAAAGTGCGGATGCAGATAGCCGCCACCTGATTGGGAAACTCGCGGGCGAACTCGGCGTAAATCGTGGGATCGTGCTGACCATCATCGCCCACCAAAACCCACTTAACCCACGGGAAAAACCGCGCCAGCAAACGCAACTGCGAGCGCTTATGTTCGCGCCCAGAACGGAACCAACCAGTCTGAGAAGGCCCCCAATCAGTCATCAGCGGCAACCCGAAGGGGAAGGCTCCTCGCGCCAGGAAACGGCGCAAACCGGGAGCCACATTCCAAGCTCCCGTCGACAAATAAACCACCGGCACGGAACGCAACTGCACCCAATCAGCACCCTGGTCGGCAGCGGTGAGCTCCCCGCGCGCGGACGCGGACTTAGCTTGCGCACTCGACACCCCCAACGCCACCGCAACGGTCTGCAAAAACCGCGCCATGCCGGGGACTGCCTGGCGCGAGGAAACGTAGCTGATGAACGCGTTCTTCGCCGCCACCAGGGGACGTGGCAGCCACGAAATCATCACCGTGTCATCCACGTCGGAAACCAAACCGTGCGTCTCAAACCGCGCCACGATCCGCACCGGCACGGAAGCCGGCCGCGACGCCCGCACCCGCTTTTCGCCGCGCTCAAAAGCAACCGAGTCCAGAGCCTGAACCGAGGCTTCGTGCCAACCCGGCTTCAGGCCGTGCCCCCGCAAGGGCACGTCAACGTAGCCGCCACGATCTGCTCGCACCACCTTGCGAGCATCTCCCAACTGCACCAGCACCGGATGGTAAGGGATCTGCGCGTCGAGGAACTGGCGCCACCCGCGTTCGCCACGAGCGGTGGAAGAAGTGGGCACTTGCGGGTCAGCTTCGTCCGTGCCGATAGCGTCCTTAAAAAGCTCTGCCGCCGGCACGTGTGCGCGATCCATGGCTTCACTAATTTCCTGCAAAGTCGGCATTCCCGAGGTTTTGACCCAGGCTTCGAACTTCTCTTCGAAGGGGGTGGGAGCCATCAGCACGCGCGCGATTACGCGGGCCCCGTCGGTGGTTCCCAGGCCGCCAAAACCCAGCACTTCCGGGCGCCAACCCGAGCGTCGCAGAACACGCGCAGTTCCCGAGTAGAAGGAATCCTCCAAGCGCGTGACGAACTTCAATAGCACCCTTCCACTGTACGGAAGGGGACGCGGCTTGGCGACCGCTACGGGGTGGAAAAACCGAGCCAGGGTAATGATCGTGGCTGGTGGGTGCTGCGTGGGTGCTTCTGGGCCGCGCCCCTCCCGCTCCCTGCGGCACGTCATCGCGTGAGTTTCGGGGTTTGCGAGGACGTTTCGTGCGGCGTTGACGTGCTTGTGCGGTGCGGCGGTGGGCCGGGCGAGAAGGGAGTGCTGGGGCAGCGAGCGTGTGGCAGTTGGCGAGGTAGTGGCAGCGGGCGGTGGGCCGGAAGCGAGAACAGTGGCGAGGACGGTGGCGAAGTCAGCGGGAAAGCAGCGTAGGAAGGCTGGCAAGCAAACTCCAGCGACCGTCCTCGCGAAAGGGGAACTACCGGCGCCGGCGCCAAACTCGCGACAACCCCAAGCGACGCAAACGCACGTCTTTGGGCAGCTCGCGTTTGCGCGGACGTGAGGCGGCGCGCAAAGCCGGCACCGACACCAACGTCACCAGCACCATCAACCAAGCGAACGCGATCACCAGGTAAAAACCACCGTCAGCTCCGCCGTAATCGATCACGGTGCCAGCCGACGCTGACCCCAGCGAAACCCCCAAACTCATCGCCGTTGACATCCAAGTTAACCCCTCGGTCAGGCGATTGATGGGGACTGCTCGCTGGACCATGGCGTTGACGTTGATCATGGTGGGGGAGACCGAGAACCCGGTGATCAGCATGATCAGGGCCATCCCGTACCAAGTCTTCGCAAATGCGATTGACGTGGTGCCGATCGCCAAGCCGAAAACACCAACCACGAAGAGTTTCCACAGCGGGAAACGCCACGTCCTCGACCCGTAAAGCAGGCCCGCGAACATCGACCCGGTCGCAAAAATCCCCAACAAAAGGCCGGAAAGCTGCTTCACGTTCAGCGCGTCAGTGAATGCCACCACGGACATGTCGATGGAGCCGAAAACCGCGCCCGCCAACACGTACACCAGAGCCAGCGCGATCATCACAGGTTGCGCCACCACCGAGGTGCGCGGGGCGGAACTATCGGCGCGCGTGACCGGCGGCTCGGTGGCGCGTTGGGACAGGAACCAGTAGCCGCCCGAAAGCATCAAGATAAGTGCCAAAATCAGCCCGGCCAAGGGGTGCACACTGGTAGTCAGCACGGTTGCGATCACCGGCCCCAGCATGTAAACCACTTCATCGAGGGTCGATTCCATCGCGTAAGCGGTGTGCATTTGCGCGTTGTTTTCCACCACCATCGTCCACCGCGACCGCACCATCGACCCGAGCGAACCCGACGCACCGCCAGCCACCACGGTCGCGGCGATCAGCCACCACGGATCCAGGCGCAAACTCGCGGCCACCAGCAAGGCGACCACGCCCAGCGCAGACACCGTGATGGAGGGGATCATGACTTTCGACTGCCCGTAGCGGTCCACGAGTTTGGCCAGCATTGGCGCGCAAATCGCGTAAGAGATGACGCTGGCAGCCGCCACCTTCCCGGCGATGTCGTAGGAGCCGTAAAGGGTCGTGACCATCAGGATTTGCGCGATCCCGACGATGGACATGGGGAAGCGTGCGATCAAACCAGCCGCGGAAAATTTCAGAGCGCCAGGGATCTGGAGGATTTCACGGTAGGACTTGAACACTATCGGATTCTATGGCACTTGTCGGCGAGGACGGAAACTGGCGTTTTCGGGTCTGGCGCGGTGCTCGCGGGCCCCCTTCCCCACCTGCGGCACGTCATCGCGTTAGTTTGAGGGTTGGCGAGGGCGTTTCGTGCGGCGTTGACGTGCCTGTGCGGGTGGGGGTGGGTGGGGGTGAGGAACACCTGTGGGGCGTTGACGTGCCTGTGCGGGTGGGGGTGGGCGGCGCCTTCCATATGGCCGATAACACCGATACCCCACATAATCCCCAACCGCGCTCAACCCCAAAACGCCAAAGCGCGTCGCCAGCGGGAACCTCCGCTGGCGACGCGCCTTGAAAACGTCCGGAACTAAGGCAAACTACCCGAGGGCCGCTGCCACGACCTCCTTAGCTTGCTCCTGAACCTGCCCCAGGTGCTCCTGGCCCAGGAAAGACTCGGCGTAAATCTTGTACACGTCCTCGGTACCGGAAGGACGCGCCGCGAACCAAGCGTTCTCGGTGGTCACCTTCAACCCGCCGATCGAAGCTCCGTTGCCGGGCGCCGCAACTAAGCGGTCGACGATCTGTTCGCCGGCCAACTCGGTGGCGGTGACGTCCTCGGGAGAAAGCTGCGCCAACCGCTGCTTCTCTTCCTTGGTAGCCGGATTATCAATGCGCGCATACGCGGAATC
The DNA here is from genome assembly GCA_023389315.1 of Actinomycetes bacterium. Classification (GTDB taxonomy): domain Bacteria; phylum Actinomycetota; class Actinomycetes; order Actinomycetales; family Actinomycetaceae; genus Gleimia. The sequence goes on from JAEWEQ010000050.1 coordinate 29,361, forward strand.
TCCGAAATGCTCCACCTGTTCGCGATGCAACTCGGAGGGAGTTTTCCCAGTAACCGCAATGATCTCGGCCGCCAGCAGCGCCAAAATGATGCCGTCCTTATCGGTGGTCCAAACGGTGCCATCCTTGCGCAGGAACGAAGCGCCCGCGGACTCTTCACCGCCGAAACCGACCTCGCCACTGATCAACCCGGGAACGAAGTACTTGAAACCAACGGGAACTTCGATCAGCTTCCGCCCCATATTCGCAACCACGCGGTCAATCAAGGCCGAAGACACCAGTGTTTTGCCGACCGCCGCGGTTTGAGGCCAATCGGGGCGGTGCGTGAACAAGTACTCGATGGCAACCGCGAGGTAATGGTTGGGGTTCATCAGTCCGTCGGGGGTGACGATCCCATGCCGGTCGGAGTCCGCGTCGTTCCCGGTGGCCACGTCGTAAGGGGTCTTCCCGTCCTCGTCCGCGGTCATCAGGTGACGCAGTGACGCCATGGCGTTGGGGGAGGAACAGTCCATGCGGATTTTCCCATCCCAGTCCAAGGTCATGAAGTGCCAGCGCGGGTCCACTTCCGGGTTGACGACGGTCAGTTCGAGGCCGTAGCGCTCACCAATCGCCGCCCAGTAGTCCACCGACGCGCCGCCCAGCGGGTCCGCCCCGATGCGCACGCCGGCGTCGCGAATCGCGGCAATGTCGATGACGTTTTCGAGGTCGTCAACGTAGTTTCGCAGGTAGTCGTAGGGTTTGACGTTGGGCTGGTCGAGCAGGTCTTTGCCGCGGTGGCGCTTCACCTTCTGCCACCCGGTGGTGAGGATTTCGTTGGCGCGGTCGGCGATCCAACTGGTGGCGTCAGAGTCTGCGGGCCCGCCGTGGGGAGGGTTGTATTTGAAGCCGCCGTCGCGCGGAGGATTGTGAGAGGGGGTCACCACGATGCCGTCGGCCAGGCCGGGGCCTTCGGTGCGCACGCCCTCGTCAGTGCCAGCGCCGTTGGCTTTCAATATGGCGTGCGATACCGCGGGCGTGGGGGTGTAGGCGCCGCGCGAATCGGGGCGCACTTCCACCCCGGCGGCGACGAGCACTTCGAGGGCGGAGCGCCACGCTGGCTCTGACAGTGCGTGGGTGTCGCGTCCGATGAAGAGGGGCCCGTCGATGCCTTGGTTGGCGCGGTATTCGACGATCGCCTGGGTGGTGGCCACGATGTGGGCTTCGTTGAAGGCGGTGTCGAGCGAGGAGCCGCGGTGTCCGGAAGTGCCGAAGCTGACGCGCTGGTCGGCAACGTTCGGGTCGGGTTCGAGTTCGTAGTAAGCGTTGAGCAGTTCCTCAACGTTGATCAGATCTTGTTCTTGTGCGGGTTTTCCAGCTCTTTCATGCATAACTCCAGTGTGGCACAGCTCACGGACAAACGCATATTTCGTCCGGTTTGTGAACATCTTGGTGCCGGCTGGCCCCGGCTGATGCCTTGTGTGGCTGGGCGGTGGGTGCGTTGGCATCCTGCGGCACGTCATCGCGTGAGTTTGGGGGTTGGCGAGGACGTTTCGTGCGGCGTTGACGTGCCTGTGCGGTTGGGTGGCGGCGTGCGGCCGTGCGAGGGGGGCGGCAGCCCCGCAAAACCCAGGCCCCCGCAAACCCCAGGCCCCGCAAAACCGAGGCCCCAAAAACGCTCCCCCAGACACGACTACACCCCCGGAACCGGAAGGTTCCGAGGGTGATATCGACCTGAGCGGGAGAGAAGCTCAGATAAACCTATTGTGTCTTATTTCGGAGAAATTACAACAGCTTCCATACTTCCAATGTCACCAGCCAGCCACGCGCGCAAGTTGCGGTTTAACCGCTCATCTGCGCCTTCTGGCCGCCCACCGGCGTTGTGAGGGGTGATCAGCAAGTTTGGCGTATCCCACAAAGGCGAGTCCTCCGCCAAAGGTTCGTTGCGCACCACATCAATAGCAGCGCCCGCGATCTGCCCCTCACGCAACGCAGTCATCAACGCCTCCTCGTCCACCGTGGAGCCACGCCCCACGTTCACGACGAAGGCCCGCTCCGGCAGCGCCGCCAACACTTCAGCATTCAACGCGGACTCAGTCTCCGCCGAGGCCGGCAACACCATCACCAGGAAGTCCGCATCCGCCACCACCTCCAGGATCCGGTCGGAGGACACCACCGGGAACCCAGCCCGTTCGCCCTCGCTGCGCGCCACCCCCACAACATTGGAACCGCAGGCGGAAAACACGCGCGCAATCTGCTGCCCGATCGCGCCGAACCCCCACACCACGACCTTGGAACCAACCGTGGTGCCAACCCTGTCGCCGGGGTGTAAACGCCCGGGGCGGCCCAGTTTCGACCAGCGGTGCGCTTTTTGATCCTCCCACGATTGCGGGAACTGTCGCGCCAGCGCCAACGCCAGTCCCAGCGTATGCTCGGCCACCGTGCGGTCGTGGAAACCGGTGCCGATGCTGACCACTGTGTCAGGATGCAGGTCCGAGTTCAGCAGCCCGTCCGGCCCCGCCGCCAGCGACTGGAACCAACGCACGTTCGGTAGTTGCGCAACAAAATCCGGGGTGGTCGGGCGCATCCCCCACAGCACGCACGCCTGCGCGTCGCGGTGTTCGGCGGGCACGTCCTCGGTCTCGGAAAGGACGACTGCTTCGACGTCCTCGGGAAGGTCAATCTCCAGCCGCGGAGCGACCGGCAGGATAATCTTCATAGTTTCCCCTTTCTTCCGTTTCTAGATTAACGCTAATGTGGGGGTATGACATTTCCTTTTGCTCCCGGTGAGGTCCGTGCGGAAGATTTTGACGAGGACGGGTTGGCGCCTGACGGGTACACCATCCTTGACGTGCGGGAGGATTTCGAGTTCGAAGTTGGCCACGCTCCCGGCGCCCTGCACATTCCTGCTGACGAGGTTCCCGACCGCCTCGATGACCTTCCGGAGGAGGAGTTGATCGTGGTGTGTCGTTCCGGTGGGCGAGCGAAAAAGGTCGCGCAGTGGCTGAATCACAACGGTTACGACGCGTTGAATCTGGTGGATGGGATGTTGCATTGGCAGGCCATCGGGTTGCCATTGGTGTCCGAGGACGGGTCCATTCCGGAGATCATTTAACGCCGTTTGCGGGGAACGTCATTCGCGAGGACGGTTGGCGTCGTCGCAGATTATGCTCAGTCGATTTCGTAGATAACTTCCCCAACGTAGCGGGTAACGGTCTGATCTTTCGGCATGAAGTGCCGTTTGAAAACGTACAGACTATCGCTACTATCGGGGGCGAAAACTCCACCAAAATCGACGTAACGCACCTGCCGATTAAAAGCTTCCTCCACGATAGCGGCGTTCATGAGGGTCGGCGTGCCTGACTTTGGCAGGGAAACATCGTTGCCAGCGTAAAGGTTGTAAATGGTGTCCCCGTAGGCAACATTTAGCGACACCGAGGTGAGCTGATCTTCAATCAATCCAACGGTGAAAAACGCCCCATCGAAGGCGTCGAAAAGATCGTAGAAATATTGTTTCGGACGGTGGCTTATTTCTTTGCACGCCGCCACTTTGGTAATCAGGTCATATAGCGGTTCGACCAGGCTGCGATCGCGGGAGAAACGTCCTCGTGCGCCATCGGTTTCGGCTCGCCGAATACTGTAGCGGTGTTTCTTGTTCAGCGCCGCCATCCAGGCGTCGTAGTCCGCGTACGCAGCGAGGTCCAAAATCATGTTCAACGGCGGTTGCCCGCGCACCGCAGTAGGGGAGGTCACGACGCGCCCGTTCGGGTGTGCTTGCGCTAACTCCTGCAGTAATGCCAGATTTTCTGGGGAATATTCCCACGGCGGGTCCACCAAGAGGCAGGAGGCGTCGAGGGAGCGTGCATATTCGTACGCGGCCGCCACGACCTCGCGAATCGCCGCCGCCTGTTGGGTGGGGTCACCCGCGGTGACCGGGCCGCGCGGGAGGTAGCAAAAGTAGCGCCCGGTGTCGGTGTCTTTCACGAAAAGCATTTGCCCGACCGCGGCGATGTGCGGGGCCTGCAGTTCGGCCTGGGGCGCACCGGTTTCGCCAGCGTCATCATGCAGCGCCGCGAAGCGCACTTCTTGCCAGCCTTTGCGAGCTTTGACGCGCGGCCAGCGGGTGCTCTGGGTGATGGGCGTGGAGGGGAGAGCGTCGAGGAAGGCCTGGTAGGCCGGCATTTGCTGGAATTCGACCTCAATGACCATGGGCTTCCACCTCCTTTTCAAACCTCAGCACAAATCAGTCTACTCCTCCCGCGTTGGAAGCGGATTGCGCGGGGCGGCGCCAGAGTGAGTGGTTGGCGGCATTCGTCACTATAGTAGCTTGCCCGGAGCTTGGGGAACGGGACGTTCCCCTCACGGGCGGGGCTGGTACCTGCGGCACGTCATCGCGTGAGTTTGGGCTTTGGCGAGGACGTTTCGTGCGGCGTTGACGTGCCTGTGCGGTTGGGTGGCGGCGTGCGGCCGTGCGAGGGGGCGGCAGCCCCGGCGGGTGCCTGTGCGGTTGGGCGGTGGGTGCGTTGGCATCCTGCGGCACGTCATCGCGTGAGTTTGGGCTTTGGCGAGGACGTTTCGTGCGGCGTTGACGTGCCTGTGCGGTTGGGCAGTGGGCTGGGAAGGAAAACGCGCGGCAGGCGAGTGCGGTGGGGAAGGAAAACGCGCGGCGGCGCCAGGCGAAGCGCGAAACTGCCCACTGGCCGTCAGATACCGCGGCGTCCGCAGCAAAAGCGGTATAACTTATACCAGGAATCCCGCGATGGCCAGACAACCTGCGCCGCCGAACCAAAACCGGCGCGCCAACCGCCCTCGCAACCACCGATCTAACGCCGCGCCGCGCAATAAACTGGTCCCACCAGCGCCCGCGACAGAAGGGAACGAAGCCGTTATGGGTAAGAAGTCTCGCCGCAAAAAGGTTAACCCCGCTCGCCCGCACCGCCCCGTCATCATGCCAGTGGCTCGCCCCTTCGAAGGCATCCCCGGCGAAGCAAACCTGGTGGCGATGCGTGAAATCATCCCCGCCGCCACCCTCCCCGCCACCACCACCAGCGAGTACGGGGACCGTGCTTTCACTTTCGCCACGCTCCTACCCAACGCCGTGCCCGCCCTCGTGCGTCCCGACGGGGAGATATTGGTGGCGTTGCAGACTCGCTCCCACACGGCCGACGCCGGCCATGACGTGGCGGTGGCGTTGCAGGCAGCGCTCGACCTGGCGTCCCGCGTGGAAGCGGGCGAGGCCGAACCCGGCGGCATCACCGTTGACGTGCGGGAGGCCGCCCCGAAACTACAGGACATGGTCGCCACCACCGGTGACATTAAGGTGGAGAAGGACTTCGGTTACTGGCTGGCGGCTGGCGCCGATGAGGACGAGGACGTGCGCGCCGCCATCGAAGAAAGCGCTCGCTCCCTGATCCCCACCGCCGCAGTGCCCGACGTGGAAGCCACTTTCTGGCATGACATGGGCCGCCAGTACGTGCGGTGGGTGCGCACCGAGGACGAATCCGCCCTCTTCACCGCCCTCGCCCGCCTGCAAGCGCGCGAAGAACTCACCTTGGGTGATGGTTCGCACTTCATTGGGGCTTTCCGCGCTTGCGGCCTAACCATCCCGGTGTTTGAGTTCCCCAACGGGGTCGATCCCAACTCCCTGTCCGACAAAGTGCAGGATTTGCAGGCCAAGGTTGAATCCGTCCTCGGCAATAAAGAACCCCTCACCGACGACGAACGTCGCATCCGGGCGGGGCTGGTTTCGCGGCAAGTTTCGCTGCGTTGATAGGGGGCGAGCATGTTCCGCAGGGACGAGGACGATCGGCCGCGCGCGCCGCGTAGACGCAAGGTCGCGGTGGTGATCCCCGCGCATAACGAGGCGCGTTCCATCGCGGCGACGGTGCGGTCGTGCCGGGCGCTGCCGGGCGTCGATTTGCTGGTGGTGGTCGACGACGGGTCGGATGACAACACGCAGGATTATGCTCGCCAAGCGGGGGCCGTGGTGGTGCGCCATTCCGTGGTGCGCGGCAAGGCGTCCGCGTTGGAGACCGGCGTGAAGGTCGTCGCGATGCGGGATCTGCCGGACGGCGAACCTCGTCACCTGCTGTTCTTGGACGGCGACCTGGGGGAGAGCGCGGTGGAGGCCGCGTCCCTGATCGAGACCGTCCAGGCCGGGGACGTGGATTGTGCGATCGCCGTGTTGCCGCGGCAAAAAGGGGCCGGAGGGCACGGGTTCGTGGTGTCGTTCGCGCGTAAGGCGATCGCGGCGGCGACCGGGTGGAAAGCGCAGGCTCCCTTGTCGGGGCAGCGTTGTATTACGCGTGAAGCGGTGAACGAGATCATGCCGTTCGCCGATGGTTGGGGCGTGGAAGTTGGCATGACGATTGACCTGTTGGTGGCGGGGTTCACGGTGCAGGAAGTGCCTTGCGATTTCGCGCACCGAGCCACCGCCAACGATTTGCCCGGCTACTTGCATCGCGCGGACCAGTACAAGGACGTGTGGCGCGCGGTGATGTTGCGCCGGTTGCATCGTCACCGGGCGTCGGCGGCGGCGCGGCGGGAAGCGGGAGCCGCGCAGGATCCGGGGTCGCCTTACCGGGTGGGTGAGGCGCGCCCGGACCCGCTGGAGTAGTTTCCTTTTCATTTGCGAGGGCGGTTCGCACGGTTGGCAGTAGCTGTGTGGTTGGTTGCGCAGTTGGTTGCGCTGCTTGTGCGGGTGGTTGCAGTTGTGCGGACCGCTTTGGTTGGTTGCGCTGCCGCGCTTGTTTCCCTGAGGTTCAGCGGTTGCTTCCTTCCCACCTGCGGCACGTCATCGCGTGAGTTTCGGGGTTGGCGAGGGCGTTTCGTGCGGCGTTGACGTGCCTGTGCGGTTGGCCGGTCGGCTGGCGCGCAGTGGGCCCGGTTAAAACGTGCCGCTAATCGCTGTTTTGCGTGCGCCGCTGCACTAGGTTGCCAGCAAGCACCGCGATAAGCGCCGGGCCCCCAACCAGCAGCGCATCGGCAACGATCGTCATGCCCGAGTCGTTGAACACCGCCCCGCACAACGCGGCAAAACCTACCCCTGCGGCGATGCTCCCCACGGGTTGCCCCCAAGCAGCTTCCTCCAAAGTGTCGCGGTGAACCCCAGGGCGCAGCGCCAGCTTACGCGCCCACAACACGAACCCCACCAGCGCCGCTCCCGCTGCCAACACGCCCAGCAGAATCAGAGGCGTACCGGCAACCGTGTAGATGGCTGCCAGCGCTTTACGTTGCACGATCTCCCCAGCTTGCCCGGCGAAGAGAGAACGCCAAAACGCTCCGATATGACTGGGGTAGGGCCGCAGCAGGTCGATCGCTCCCATCGCCATCATCACCACCGCGCTCGCGCCGATCCAGGCCAGCGGATGCCACCAAGCCAGTCGCGTGCGCGTGGTCAGCAGCGCCGCCACCGCGAACGCTCCAATAATGCCCAGCGGACCGCCGAAATCCGCACCCCACTGGGGGAGTGCGTCCACCGCGACTACAGCGGTGCCAACCGCGGCGAAGTACGTAAAGTCAGACTTCGTCCTCGTTAAGAATGGCAAGATCGCGAGCAAACCGCAGATGGTGAGGATCATGAAAGTGCGGTTGGTCGCGCCGTAGAGGCGGGCGAATTGCATGGTCCAGTAACCGGTTAGGGAGTCGCGCATCAGCGGGATGTGGCCCACCAGGTCGGCGGCGAGCAGTCCTAAGGTCAAGGTGGCGAGGGCGGCGACCGGGTGGCGGGTGAAGCGGCGCGCCAGCAGCGTTAAGAGGGCGGCGATGACGAGGACGAGGGCGATGCCCACCGCGGTGTTGGTGAGGTCAACGGGGGTGGTGGTGACCATGAGGTTGCCGCCGAGGGCGGTTTCACCGTTGACGTGGGTGAGGTGCGGGCTGCTCGCCGGTGTGGTTGCGGGACTGGCTAATGCGGTTGATTCGGGCAGGGCCGGGGTAGCTTGCGAGCCGGCGGTGCGAGCACCGAGCATCCACCCGCCCACTCGCCACCACGGCAGTGCGTTTGCCAGCAAGATCGCGGGCGTGGTTGCGAACGTGAAGGTCGCAAGCCAAGCGATATTGCGCCAAATGAAGGTCGGGCTCGAGGCCGTGGGACGACGCCAAAAGTGCAGGGTTGAAGCCCCGAGCGTGAGTAGGAAGAGCAGCGCGTTTAGGGCAAACCACGCGGGCATCGCAGCAAACCCAGCTCGCGCGTGCAGCCACGTGTCCTGGATGGCTAAGGTTGCGTCGGTTGGGCTCGCGGGGTGGGTGGGCAGCGCCCGTACTCGCCCACCCTCAGGCACGTCATCGGTGAAGTAAGCCGCCACCGCCGCGGGAGTATCCCCACCGGTGACGTGCCGTAGCAGGAGGTCGCGCACGTCGTCGGCGCCCAGCAGACCGGTGGTTCGCAGTCGCGGAGATTGGATGATTCCCGAGGACGGTTGCGCCAAGTTGGGCGGGTAGTCGATCAGTGCGATTAGCTGCGGTTGGGCAACGGAGGCTGTGTCCGCGTAGGAGACAACCAGGATGGGCTGGTTGGCTGCTCGTGCTGCCGGCAGCAGGTCCGCCAGGTGCTTCAGCGTTGCGCTGCGCGTGCCGGGGTCGGTAACGGGAGGGAGGAAGATTGCTCGCGGTCCCGGGAGGGTGACGTGGCTGAGGTCGTCAGCGTCTTTCGCGTGGCCGGGGGCCTCCAGCACCAGCGGCACGTCACCGGGGTTGAGTCCCGCGGGCCACCCCAGCGGCACGTCATCGCCGCTGGGACCGGCTATACCGAGATCAGGGGCAGAACATGCAACGGGGTCACGGCAGTCCAGAAGCTTCGCCCAGCCGTCTTGCGCAGACACCGGTTTGAGACTGGAAGCGGGCCGGTAGGAAGCCAGCGCCAGATCGTAGCTGGCCGCTCCACCACCAGTCTTTGTCAATTCGGTGAACCACTCCGGCCCTAGATCTAGCGGACTAAGACCCTGCGTGAGCACTAACAGTGCCCGCCGCTGCTCGCCACTATCTTCGGACGTCTGCAACCTGGTGTCTGACGCAGCAGCAGCTGAAACACTCAAGGCCGCGAACAAACTAACCACCGCTGCCAGCGTAACCATTAAGACCGACGTCAGGGACCGCCCTCGCCCATTGAAGAAACGACTGAATAAACGACGCATCGTTTACGACCTACTGAGCGACGGTAAAATTCGGTCGGACGCGGCCTGCTGGCGCGCCAGCCGCTGATTATCGCGGCGGAAACGCTCGGCCATTATGGCCTGCAGGAACGGCAAAGCTGGGGTCCCAGGCGGCGGCTGAGGCATGACGTAGGCCGAGGCTTCTTTCGCTAACAGCTGGGATTGGTGCTCCAAAGACACAGGGTGCAAAGCCGAGGCGCGGGAAAGCAAAGAGCGGATACGCAAGCTCAAATCCGCAGGCAACGTCGCCAAGTCCGCTTGCGAAACCCACGACATCAACGGCGGGGGAACCGTCGGCGTGACCGGCGCGGGCAGGCGAACCCGATCGCGAATCACCACGGTGCCGGCCGCCAGGTCGCCGATGCGCTGCGTGCGGCGAGTGACAAACATGCAAACCAGTGAAGGGAGGCCGGAAAAGAACCCCATTTCGGCAACGCGCACCAGGGCGCGGACCGCGCAATGACGTGGGGTGAGGGCACCGTGGTCGGAGCGCACCACGCGGATTCCGAGGGCGAGTTTCCCCAGCGTGCGCCCATCCAGGGCAACCTCTAGAAGGAACGGGAGAACGAAAATGGAAAGAACCGTTAGCACCGTGGCTCCGGCGCCGAACATGGCGTCGTCGAGGAAGCCGTAGACCTTAAACCACGCGGTCAGGGACATAACCAGCACCGCAAAAATGGCAACTAGATCAATCAGTGCGGAGGCGATTCGCAGGCCCATATTCGCAGTTTGGACTTCAACGGCGACCCCTTCGCTGAGGAAGAAGTCGTCGAACTGCATCTCGCGAGCGCGCCGCCGTCCTTCGGGCATGTCCATGGCGCTTAGCCTACCGCACCCCACACCCTCCTCAGGCACGTCATCGGTGTCGTTTCGGCTTTCCCGAGGGCGGCTCCCGCGGCGATGACGTGCCGGTGCGGTGGGGACTGTGCGGTAGGGTGAACACATGGATTTGGATGCGTTTGCCACGATTCACCGGCCGCAGTGGGAGCGGCTCGACACGCTGTCACGCAAAGGCGCCCTGACGTCCGCGGAATCGATGGAACTGGTGGAACTGTTCCAAACCGTTTCAACGCACCTGTCCATCGTCAGATCGTCCTCGCCGGACCCAGAGCTGGTGTTGGCGCTGTCGCGTATCCTTACCCAAGCTCGCCGCCGCGCCTTCCGCGCACGTTGGACGCTTTCCGGATTCGCCACTTTCTTCACCCACACTTTCCCCACCGCCCTCTACCTTTCACGACGCTGGTGGCTGTCGGTGCTGGTGATTTTCCACCTCAGCGCCGCCGGTCTGGGCTGGTGGGTGGCCACTCACCCGCAAGTGCACCGCAATTTCGGCTCCACCGAAACTGTGCGCCGCCTGGTGGAAGAAGACTTCGTGGGCTACTACTCGGAGTTCGCCGCGCAGAGTTTCGCCGCCACGGTGTGGACCAATAACGCCTGGGTTTCAGCCCTTTGCATCGCTTTGGGGGTGACCGGCATCGGTGTGATCCAGGTGCTCGCGGTGAACGCCATCAACTTGGGTGCGATCGGCGGGTTGATGGCGTATTACGGCGGGCTCGCCACGTTTTTCAGCTACATCCTCCCGCACGGCCTTTTGGAGTTGACGTGCGTGATGGTGGCTGGCGGATCAGGGCTCATGCTGTTTTGGTCGTGGGTAGTTCCCGGCGCCTTGCCGCGAGCGGAAGCCTTCGCGCACGCCGGCCGCACACTGATCGTAAACGCCGCCGGCCTGGCGGTGGTCTTATTCTTCTGTGCCTTAATCGAAGCGTTCGTCACGCCCTCGTCCCTACCCACTTGGTTGCGCATCGGTATCGGTGCCGCGGCGTGGCTGTTGTTCCTTTTCTACGCGCTTTGGCTGGGGCGAGTGCGGGTGCGCGAGGCCGCGAGCGCGGACGTCGCCACCACTTTCCGTCCCGCCACCGCGGTCGCCGTTCCCTAACGCACGCTTGCTTTCTGCGCGATTCCTACCCGTTCGCAGCGAGCGCAGTCCCTTTTCGCGTCGCTACCCACGTCATCGTCCCCCTTCCTTGGCACCTGCGGCACGTCATCGCGTGAGTTTAGGTGTTCGGGAGGGCGTTTCGTGCGGCGTTGACGTGCCTGTGCGGTTGGGGGTGTGCGGTTGGTGCTTCGCGAGGTCGGGTGGCGGCGTGCGGTTGGGGGTGGGCGGCTTGGTGCAGGCAACTACAGTTCGCCGCGTGCCTTCAACGCCAAATAGTGCTCCACTACCTCCATGGCCAGCTCCGCGGCGGGCGCCTCGATCACATCCACACCAATCGCAGCCAACGCCGAACCCACGCGTGCGCGCTGCTGTGCCAACTGCGCTGACGCGGCACGCTGGAACACGTCCTCGGCATCTGAAATCCCCTCCACCGGCGCAGCCTTGGCGCTGGCGCAGGCGATCACCACGCGCATCTGCGGTGCCAACGTGGTTAAAACCGGCAGCAAGGATTCGCGCACCGGCGCCGGGTCCGCCGAGGTAAAAAACACCACCAGGGACACCTTGTTCTTCTGCGCCAAAACGTTGCGCGCCAAGTGCACCCAGTCGGCCTCCACCATCGCCGGCTCTAACCCCACCATTGCGTGGGAGAGGGATTCTAAAATGTTGCGCGCCTCAGGTTTTCGCAGCTCGCGGTGAATCACGCGGTCCCCAGCGACCAAGCTCACCGAGTCCTGCGCTTTTGCCGCCACCGCTGACAGCAGCAAAATCGCGTCCATGTGCGCATCCAACCGCGCGGTTTCCCCCACCCGCACCGCACAAAGCCGGGAAGTGTCGAGCACCATCACCAGGTGCCGGTCGCGCTCAGGCCGCCAAGTTCGCACGATCAGTTTGTCGTCACTGCGCGCACTGGCCCGCCAATCGATCGAACGCACGTCATCGCCCTCGACCCATTCGCGCAGCGAGTCAAATTCCGTGCCCTGCCCGGGCCGCAACGCCAGCGCGTGCCCCTCGATTTGCTGCAGTTTCGTAAGCGCGCGCGGCAAGTATTTGCGCGAAGGAAACTGCGGTAGCACTCGCAGCGTCTGCTCCGCGCGCAACGTGACCTGCCGCGCCGCTAGCCGCAGCGGTCCCCAGCTGCGCGCCGTGACTAGGTCGCTTTTCAGCGCTCCGCGTCGGCTCGGCCGCAGCGTCGTGCGCACCACCCAGCGAGCATCTTCGGCTTGCCGCGCTTTGAGAGTGTGGCGGTTGGCGGCGGCGTGTGCACTCCACGGCCAGGCGTCACGCACGTCGACGCGGGCGAGCTTCCACCGCCATGATTGGCGAGGACGGGGCGTTCCTTCACCGGTGATGTGCCGTTGGTCAGGGTCTGGGGTGGTCAGGGAGGTGGCAGCCCCGCCAGCCGCAGCGCCGGGGCCAACCTCAACCACGTCACCGCCGCCAACGCCAGTCCCGCTAACCGCACCTGCATGACCAACCTCAGCCACGTCCTCGTGAATTGGATCGAGCGTGGGCATCTGCACGTCAATGACCGACTCGCTTTCCTCGCCCAGTCGCACGGGCGACAGCGGCCGGCGCGAGATCCGCAGCTGGCGCGGGTTGCTCGCCAACGCCACGTCAACGGCGACCAAAACTGCGCACAACAGTACCCACCGAAGCACGGTTAAAGTGCTCGGCCACAGGAAAACCAACGGGATCGCGAGGCCCACCAGGGCCACCGCACGGCGCGAGATACTCATGCTTTACCGGGGCACCGGCACCGAATCCAACGCGGACTGCAGCACCGAATATGTGCTGATGCCCTCCAACTCGGCCTCCGGACGCAGCCCCAACCGGTGCGCGATGGTGGCCGGCGTCATCATCTTCACGTCGTCAGGGGTGACGAAATCGCGCCCGCTGAGCCACGCCCACGCCCGCGAAGTTGCCAGCAACGCGGTCGCCGCGCGCGGTGACATGCCGAAACGAAGTGACGGGGCCGAACGAGTGGCGCGCGCAATGTCAACAATGTAGCCAGCCACGTCCTCGGTAATCGTCACCGCCTTGACGGCGCCGATCCCCGCTTCAATGTCGGCCGCGCCCGCCACCGGTTGGATGCCGGCGCTTTCGAGGTCGGTCGCGTCAAACCCACGCGCGTGCCGGTGCACGATCTCCACCTCGTCAGCACGGTTGGGCAAGTTCACGATCACTTTCATGGTGAAACGATCCAGCTGCGCTTCAGGCAGCGGGTAAGTACCTTCGGACTCCACCGGGTTTTGGGTGGCGGCCACCAAGAAAGGGCTGGGTAGGGCGTGGGTTTTACGATCGACGCTGACTTGCCGCTCCGCCATCGCTTCCAGCAGGGCGGACTGGGTTTTCGGCGGCGTGCGGTTGATTTCGTCGGCGAGCAGCAGGTTCGTGAAGACCGGGCCGGGGCGGAAATTGAAATCCCCGGCGGCGCGGTCGTAAATCAGTGACCCGGTGACGTCCCCGGGCATCAGGTCGGGAGTGAACTGGATGCGCTGGGTTTCCAGGTCGAGGCTGCGCGCCAAAGCCCGGATTAGCAGGGTTTTCGCGGTGCCGGGCACGCCTTCGAGCAGCACGTGGCCGCGGGTGAGCAGCCCAATGAGTAGGGCGGTGACGGCCTGGTCTTGGCCGACCACGGCTTTGCGGACCTCGCGTTGGATGCGGGCGAGGGCGTCGCGCGCCTGGGCAGCATCGTCGGCGCGGGCGGGCCCGCTGGGTGGGGTGGCTTGGCCAGGAGACTCGGCGGGGCCGGGTTGGCCGGGAGACTCGGCGGGGCGGGGTTGGCCAGCAACCGCGCCGCCAGCAACCGCGCCGCCCTGAGCCGCGCCGCCAGCAACCGCACCGCCCTGATCCGCCCCGCCAGCAACCGCACCGCCCCCACTCGCGGAAGGATTAAAGTTCTGTGTCATCATTTGCCTCCTGAAGTAACTCATTAAGCTGCTTATCCCACTCCACCAACTCCGCGCCAGAGCCCCGGAACGGCTGGAAAAGAAGTCTATAAACGGTCCGCTCGTCGATCCGCCGCCCACCGGCGCGCGCAACCTCACGCGTGAGCACGTCCTCGGTCACACTGCCACCCAACCCAAGTTTTTGCGCCAACTCGTCGCGTGCTTGCCGTTGCAGAATCTGCGCGGCGAGGGCGGTGTCGCCGCTGGCGTGCAACAGTGAACCCAGCGCTTGGCTGGTTTCCGAACCATCGATACGCACCGGCAGGCGTTCAAACGCCAGCGGGCCGAACCGGCGGGCGCGGTAAATGATGTAGGCCCCCGCCAAGGCTAGTAGCGCCACCGCCATGGGCCGGCTCCCAGGCGGCAGTATCCCCCAAGGTAGTTTCAAGAACAGGGAGGGGGTCTCCACGTTTTCGGGTTTGACCACTACTAAGTTCGGCGTGGACCCCAGCAAGTTCATCATCAACGCCGCGTTGTCGCCGCTGTCGATATTGCGGTTGTGGGCGATATCGAGGCCGGGCAAAACCACCACTTCGGCAACCCGGTCGCCCAAGCCAGTTTTCCCGCCAGTGGCCGTCCCATCCTGCGCCGACTTGCCCCCGCCAGTTTTCCCGCCAGTGGCCGTCCCGTCCTCGCCGGGAAGAAAGCCACCCAAGATCGCGACCAACCGCTTTGAATCCGCACTCACGCAGGTGGCGGCGCCGGGCGCGAAATCCGCAGCCAACTTCACCGACGTTTCCAGGCGCTGCAGCTGCCCAACCACGTCACCGCACGCCGGCGCGACCTCGACGCTCACCCCCAGGTCTGCCTTCGTGGGCCTGTGTTCGCGGGAACTAGGGGAGGAAATCAGCGGGTCCAGAGGGTAAACCTCGTGAGCGTTATTGCCCTCCACCTCAAGGAATTCGACGTGTTCGGCGGCCACCACCACGCGCTTTGCGGCCAGTAGTTTGCGTGACGTGCTTTTGCTCGTGAGCTCGTTCAGCGGGTGAGTGAGCAGCACAGTGTCGGCACTGGTCAGCGTACGCAGGTCGGTTTCGCGCACCACCGACACGTCCTGCCCGCGCCCACTCATCACCTCCACCAGCGCGCGCGTGCCGGCGGGGTCAATCGAAGCGGGGTCGCCGGGGTATTCGAGCCCGGACTCGCGCGGAAAAATTAAGGCGAAAAAGATGGACAGAATCAGCAGCAGCGCCAACGCTAGCCAAGAATCGCGCAGAATCTGCCCCAGCGAGCGGCGCACCGGCGTGGCCACCACCGTCCCTAGCGGTTCCATTTGCGAGGACGGTGTTGCCGGGTTGGTTGCCATCACGACCGACCCCCTGTGGTGACGCTGGCTCGTGCTTGTAGGCGGGCGCGAACGTCTTCGGCAAGCTGGAGCACCTGATCAACGTCGCCGCTGTGGCACTTTTGCGAGTGGGAAGCACCGTAGGCGGCCAGGTCGAAAAGCCGCGCTGCCTGGCCAGCGGCGGGAGCGTATTCGGGGAAGGAGCGGGCGAGCGCGCGTTGCACTTCACCAGCGGTACGTCCTCGCGAAGGCATGATCACGCCGTGGGTTTCCAACTCCACCACCAGGGATCGGAACGCGGCTTTGACGGCTTCATTGGGTGCAGAATTGCGTAGGTCTTCGGCTTGGCGAGCGTATTGGGCGGAGGAAAAGCCCAAGTCCGCCAGTCCGTTGCCGTCCTTTTCGGGGGCGGGGGTTTTCAGGTAGCGGCGCAGCATCGCCCACCCGATCAGCAGCAAGCTCACGACGATCACAGTGAGGCCGACCGCGGGCCAAAACCCGTCGGGTAGGTGGAAGCCGGTGTTGAACGGGTCGGAGCTGCGGTTGAAAAGCAGATTCAGGAGCCATTCGAGGAAGCTGAATGGGTGGTAATCGGAGCCGGAGAGTTCCTCGCTGACGAGGCGGCGAGCGGTGTCGGGGTCCACGAGCTCGGCGGGGTTGGTTTGCGGGGCGGTGGCCGTGCTTCCGGCGGTGTATGCGGCGGCCGTACTTCCGGCGGCGGGCGCCCAGCCTCCGAGTCTCATCACCGCGCGTGCCTCCTTACTGCGATTTCTCAGCTGCACGGGCGGATTGGGGCGCCGCGAGCTTCGACAGAGTCAACTTTACGGGACGGGCGGGGTGGAGAGGGGTAGAAACCTGCGGAAAGTCCTCTCCCGCCCGCCCGCCTCCCCGACCTGCGGCACGTCATCGGTGGAGTTTGCCCTTTCGCGAGGACGGAAAGTGCGGCGTTGACGTGCCTGTGCGGTTGGCGGCGCTCCAAGTGGGAACGCAGGCATCAACCGGGAACGCAAGCCCGCAGTGGGCACCCCTGACCAAGTGAAAGGGCGGCGCGAACCCTCGCACCGCCCTCGCGAATCAAAGAAGGAAGGAACTTGCCGCCAAGCTACCCGTGGCGAATCACCAACGCATGCTGGTCGGTACGCACCATGATGCGACGGGCAGAACCAATAGCGTCCCCATCAACCTGGATGGGGTGCGGCTTTTGGGATTCGGTCACCGCCTTGCGGGCGGTGCGAACCGACAGGTTCCCCGTGGTCCCCGGCAGCGCGTCGCGGTGGATGCCAATGCCTTGCGCCGCGATCTTGGTGAACAAGTCCATCCACCCGAAGATCCCGACCTTAGTGTCTAACACCGTGATGTCCAGCTTGCCGTCATCGAGTTCCGCATCAGGCACCAGCACCACGCCAGCCATCAGGGAAGAGCAGTTCGCGAACAGGATGGAACGGCCGCAGACGCGGAAACGATCGTGCTCATCGAGGAACACGCGCAAGGAAAGTTTCGGCGCGCGCAACGCTTGCGCACCGGCCACCACGTACGCGCCCCACCCCACGGCGGACTTCAAGTGTGAGTTAGTGGATGCCATCAGCTCCGCATCCCAGCCTTGGCCGGCGATCACCAAGAACGCGTACTCGTCCTGGGCGGGGACCTTGTTGCCGGACTCGCGGATCAAGTCGCGATGCCCCGCGGGAATGAGAGAACCTTCGGGCGGGAGTTCGGATGCCTCGCCGATTTCTTCGACCCGCAGCCACGCTAGGTCCGATTGGAAGTTGTATCCAAAGAAGGCGATGTCAACTGCTTCTTGCAAGTCGTCAGTAGGGATCGCCAGGTTACGGGCCATCAGGTTGCCCGTGCCCGCAGGAATGATTGCCATCGGGATCTTCGTGTACGCCAGCCCCGCAGCTACAGCCCGCACGGTTCCGTCCCCGCCGGCAGCGAGCACCAAGGTGGCGCCATCAGCCACTGCTTGCGCCGCTTGCCCGGTTCCGGGGTCTTCCTCACTGGTTTCGATGAATACCGGTTCCCCCATGCCGGCTTCGGCTGCGGCAATGGTGACGAGTTTGCGTAGGCGGTGCAGGCGGCTGACCTTCACCGGGTTGTAAATCACGTAGGGCCGGCCGCGGTCAGTTTCCGCCGTTTCTCGCAGCGCTGAGTCGGGTGCGGATTTATGGCGGGGTACGCGAGTTAGTCGCCGTTGCGATATCGAGTTCTTCGCCACGTTCTATTCCTTTACTTCACGCAGTTTCATCGGCGGCCACGTGCCTACGCGCATTGCTGGTTCCAAGCATACGACGGGCCTTGCGAAAATCGCGCACGCAAGCCGTTCCGGGGCCCGTCGCTGGCCGCGTGGGAGCGTTTCCTCCCTGGAGCCGGCCCCGCCCCTTCCCTGCGGCACGTCATCGGCGGAGTTTGTCCCTTCGCGAGGACGGTTTGTGCGACGTTGACGTGCCTGTGGGGTTGGGTGGTGGGTTGGGTTGGCACCTGCGGCACGTCATCGGTGGAGTTTGCCCCTTCGCGAGGACGGTTTGTGCGGCGTTGACGTGCCTGTGGGGTTGGGTGGTGGGTTGGGT